>NZ_CP016456.1:0-349375 GCF_001713415.1 Sphingobium sp. RAC03
TTCACCTCGGTTCGGTTCGCGCCGCTTTATGATGCAGTCACGACGCGAGTCTTTCCGGGCTTGGGCAGCGACCGGATGGCCCTCAAGCTCAACGGCAAGGATAATCGGCTGGTACGCAGAGACTTCATGGCGCTGGCGCGCACCATTGGCTTATCCCAAGGCGATGCAGACAGAGGCATTGACGCGTTGATTGACCGGCTTGCAAGCGCTGTCGAGACCGTCAGGCTGCCAGGCTTCGCAGCGCAGCTTGAGGCGGCCTCAATCGTTCAAGGCCAAGTGCTGGCGCTTATCCATGATCGCTGCGCTGGGCTCGCAGGCGATAGGGAATAGTGTGTGGGGCCATTCTCTGCGCTGAATTTCACACCAAGTCTGGATTTGATCTGGATAAGCTATGTCAGCCAAGCTGACGCCCTTCCCAATGCCGACACCAGCCTTCCACATCAACAAGCTGAACGAGGCGACGGATTACCTCTCCGTCCAGCAACAGGAGATCATCAAGGGCAGCGGTGACCCTTCCCACGTCGATGAAGCGATGCTCCGCCAACAGACCTCCGAGCAGCAAGTCGCGAATCTGCGTCCGGTTGGCTGCCAGAAACTGGACAGAGAAGCTCTCAGGGCCCGCTTTGATCTTGCGGTTGGCGATAACATCGGGAAGATCCCTTGCGAATGCATCCCTGGCAACCGATCGGTTCACGCCGCCGCGAACCCATTCCCAGCTTGGTATCCCCAGGCACAGTTCGATAACCGGTTGCGCCATGAGGGGCGTCAGCATTGGAGGCGCTTTGGCGTCGAGCGGACTTTCCATATGTTCCTGCATCTGCAGCAGCATCGCGACATGAAAGGCTTTGCCTGGCAATGCCGACGCGGGGCAGTCGAGCCAGGGATGCTGCAGCGAAGGCGCCCGCCCGTGATCGTTCAGCAGATCGGCATGAAGCGGCCAGCTATAGGCGAGTGACCGCCGCGAGCGGCGCCAGGCCGCGCCAAGCGCCTCGCGTACCGAGCAGCCGGTGAGCGTGCAGATATTCTCGACAGTCGCCAGGATATCGAGCAGCGGCTGCCTGGCCTTGAAGCAGTCGACGATCGGCGCTCCCGACTGAATAAGACAGAAAACATGATCACCGCCATTCCCGGACACCATCGCATCGGCGTCGCAGGCACCGGCTACCTCAATGCCTAGTCGGCTCATACTCTGGTAGATTGGCCTGCGCTTGGGCCTTGGCAAATGCGGCGCCGCGCAACGGGTAAGCTCAACATTTTCGAGATCATGGAAGCGTTCATGAAGGGGCACACCGAAATGCTCAGCAGCGGCGCGCGCGAAGACGCGTTCGTCCCCGGACGGATCGCGTGTCGCGATGGTGAGCGCATGAGCATCGCGATCCGCCGCGGCCAGCGCGGCGAGGACGATAGAGGAATCCAGACCACCGGAAATATAGGCAAGGGGGCGTTTGCTATCCGCTGACAGTTTTGCAGTCGCATCCTGGATAGTATGGCGTAGCTGCTCGACCGCGTCCTCTCTGCGGAATGCTTGCGGATGGCAATGGTCCCAAGGGCTCCAATGCGCGCTCGTCACGCGCTTGTCGGCGTGCAATGTGGTGCCGGGCCCGACCTCCGAAATATGCTCCAGACAGGTCGCCCCGGTTCGCAACCCTTCTGTCAGCAGGTGGTCATGCAGCGCATCCCAGTCGACGCGGAAATCGGACTGGAGCAGGTCAACATCATTGCTGACACAAACATTCGAGGGCCTATCTGCATAATAGACAGGGAGGCCGCCGGACGGATCCCGCACAAAGACAGGGCTTGGGGCGTGGGGATGGTCGATGGCGACCATATAACTGCCCCAGCAAGTACGGAAGATCGAGGCGATAAGGCGTTGAAGCTCAGCCCCGTCAGCGTTCCGCGCGAACCGGGTCATGTCAGCGACTGCCGCAGAATGATCGAAGATCCTTCCCAGGACGATGCCCAGCCCGTCAGGAAGATATGTAGAGGGCATGTCGCTGCTTGCCGCTATCATGAGCCGCTCGGACCGGAATACCGCATTGAGGTTCTGCCGCTTGAAGCTATCAACGTGCAAATCGCTGACAACCGCCAGATATCGCGCGCGTGTCATGCACACAGTACCGGGGTAAATTCCGCGGTCTGCTCATGATGGTCGTTGATGACGACGGGGCCGATCTGAAGCCAGCAATGCGCTTCGAACGGGAGCAGCTTCACCCCGAAAACGAGCGCCGCGCTATATCCGTGATGCTCCAGATTTCTACGCAGAGCCAGGCTATTATGGAGGCACCGGTCCTTCGTTGTAAAAACGCGCTCGCCTGCGCGCAGATCGTGGACCAGCGCCTTGAACCCCTCATCCTGCGGCTGGAGCCGCTCATACAGGAACCGTGTCTTGGTTCGGTCAAGCAGGCTGTCGAGGCGACCGCGCCGCAACGCGCGCGACACATAGAACCGGGTCCATAGTTGCGGCGGAGACAAGGCAGTGATGCGGACTGAGGCCACGGTGGAATCCAAGGTCATTGTCGCAAGCGGTACGCTCGCTGCTGCGATGACACTGTCTTTGTCGTCAGGCTTCAGTAAAGATGTGATGGTCCGTTCGATTGCGGGCGCATCGGCCAGGGTGCCTCTCGATGCAAAATCCAGGAATGCGCCATTTTCTTCCGAAGCGAGGCAGAAATATCGATCAGCTATCGTGTCAAGAAATACAGCGTTTCCAGCCACAATGCCAAACGAAAGGCCGTCCCTCAGCCTGTAACCCATATGCCCTGCCCCATCCATCAAGGGAGGATGCGTGCCATGACGACCCGCATCCTCCGGCCGGCTCAGTCGTCGGTCAGGCCCATATTGCCCTTGCGCTCGTTGAAGCCATCATCGGCGGTGCCGCCGGCACCGCGTGTCACGATGGACGCGGCACCCAGAACAATGATGTTGCTCTGGTCGCTACCATGATCTTCCTTCATCGCCTTACTCCTCATTAACACCGCAAAAACTGCGGCATATGAAGTGTAGGTCGGTCGTTGTCGTATAGTGCAGTTCATAAATCGCCGATCTGGCGAGGATCGTGTTGCACTAGAATCGCTCGCCGCTATCGACATGGCAAATCGATCATTTTTGTTCGTTTTGCATGGTCGCCCGGGCGGTCAGGAGCGCAATATGGCGGCGGTGATGACTAAGAATCTGTCGTCCAAGACGCGCCCGCTCACCCCGTGAAACAAGTTCCAGGATCGACACCGCTTCGCTCAACGCTCGCCTGCTGACCAGACATTGCGCAAGACGCAGGGAGTGGAGGCGCTCATTGGCGGTCTGGCCCCATTGGACGATCGCACTGTTCCCGGTGGCCTGGAACAGGGTTGAGAAGGCATAGTCAAGCATCGCCACCGCTTGCGAAGCGCTTGGAAAGCCAGGGCCGTGCGGCTGAAAGGGAGAATTCGCGATCGAACCGGCGTGACGCTGCACGCCTACAACGAGCAGCTTCTGGCTGAAGTCCAGTATGTCAATCAGGCTTGCATAGTCGATGGCGACGACATGGAAGCCGCCATGGCCCATCGCGATCAACCCTTCGCCCACAAGCCGGTACATCGCTTCGCGCACCGGGGTGAGACTCGATGAATAGGCCTTTGCCAGAGCCGACCCGGCGAGCTTTGCCGTCGGCTCCAGGCGACCCGCCAGAATGTCGGCTCTTATGGCCCTGTAAACGCGGTCATGGGTGACGGGGTCGGGAGCCGCCATGTCGCGCTCAGGCCAGGTCCGATCGCCGCTGCGACCACCAGCGCGGCGTCAACTTTGCCTGGATCCGCTTTATGTTCCTCTCGGCAATAAGGTCGATGCACTCACGTTCGAGTTCGCTGAAATCGCCATAGGATAGCTCTCGCGGAAACTCCATGTCCTGGCTGCTGAAGAGCAGCGGCAGGAAAATATGTCCCGTTGATAGCCGCAAATATTGCGCGCACACGACATGGTCGTCGAGGAGCGAGCTGGGATTACCAGCCTCAATCTCCCTTAGCCACCGCATGCTGATACCGACCTCCCTGGCAAACTGGGACTGGGTCAACCCGTTGCGGCGGCGCGCCTGCTCGATTCGTCGGCCCGACATCTCCTTGACGAAGTCCAGGAGGGGACTTGTGGTCACAGCTGGCGCTCGTTCTGGTGACATGCGCTTTCCCTCATGGAGAACGAGCCCGCCACGGCATCCCTGTGCGCCAACTATAGGAAAAACAAAGAAAGCATCAATCGAAACAATCGCCGATCTGGCGACGCCGATAGTCAGTCCGCCACCAGGAGCCGCAGGACCGCCAATCAAATCCGGAAAGACGCCACAAATAGAATCAGGCACTTGGCGGAGAAATCGGCAATAAAATGCCGATTAGGCAGCCTATTTCCCTTTCGGCATTTCAGCGCCCGATCGGCAGTGACGTGCCCGCCCCGTTGCCCAGCATTCTGTCATCGCGCATTCCTTTGATGGTGAAGAGGCGGACCGCGCAGGGCTCCACCCAAAGCACGACGGACGCTCTTAAAATGAAGGGATGGACCATGGTCTTGATATCGGCGCTTGCCGGGGCGACGGCGCTCGCCCTGCTGCCTTCCTGCAAACACGAGACGGGTGTGGCCGGGCACTGTCCTGATCTGCCGATTGTGCATGCCCGCCAAGTCATATCAGACCCTGAGGGCTTCTCGATTCACGACATGCGTGTGGCCTATCGCGTGAGGACTTCGGGCGTCTCCCCCCTTAAACTTGGATCGCATGTCACGCTGCAGGGCGTCCCGCGCCTCCGCGCAGCCCTAAAGGAGGCTGGTCATGCGACGCGCTGATCTGTTCAAGGGACTGTTTTGCGTTTTTGGCGCCGCGTTCAGCCCCTTCGTCTTCGCCCAACCGTCCCCGGAAGCCGCGCTGCTTTCGCAGGCAGCCGCGAAAGCCGAGCAGCAGCTGCGCCAAAGCTTCATCAACCTTCAGTTCGACGACTTCCGTCTCTCGCCGGTTCGCGGGCCGCTATACCAGGCCAATGCGGGCGGCCGCATGGTCTATTATGCGCCAGAAAGCGACAATGTGCTTTTCGCGGCGATCTATGACCGACATGGCGTCAACCTGACGGCGCTGGCGCAGGACGCAACGGCGCGCAAAAGGCTGGCGGCGCTGGACCGATCGCAGGCATTGGTGATTGGGCCTGCCGATGCGCCCGAAGTCGTCGAATTTACCGATCCCGATTGCCCCTATTGCCGGGCGCTGGATCGATACTGGGCGAGCAAAGCCGCAGAGGGCAAACCAGTTCGGCGGCATATCTTCTTTGTGACCGGCATTCATCCTGGGGCGGCGGCCAAGGCCGAACATATCTTGTGCGCCGCAGATCCGGAAGCCGCCTTCAGAACGATGTATAGCGGCGCGACGCCGGAAACGCTCACCCAGTGCGAGGCCGGGCATGCGCGTGTGGCAGCCCATGGCAAAGCCGTTTTGCAGGTCGGTGTTTCTGGAACACCGACTCTCATCCTGGACGGCAAGATCGTCTCGGGTTTTCAGCAGAGCGAGATCGAGATCTTCCTCGATGCGAAGAGGGCGAGCGACCATGTGGCGCGCTGAACCCGGGGATCAGATCTCCCGCCGATCCCGAATTTTGGCGGCCATCGCGCACGGCCCTGCTGCTGTCTACGGACCGGCAGCAGAGTCAGGCGCATGGACCGGAATGCCGATGACGCAGCCCCTGCAGGGTCATCCAGCTGCCTCATCGGTCGACAGCGATCACGATCGCGGCCGGCAGGCACAGCCAGGGATGGTCCATTTCAACGGAGGAAATATCATGCATATGCATTTGGGGAAGCGGCTCCTGTCTACCGCGGATTTTGGTATCGCGCTGCTGCTGCTTGGTATCGTCGGCAGCGCGGCCCATGCGTTCTCGGCACCGGCTCAGGGGGACCTTGGCTACGACATTTACGACATCGTCGTGAACCAGGGCGTGAAGGGACCGCTGGGCTTTGTCGGTGGCGTTGCCGCCTTCCTGTTCGGGGTCTCGCGACTCTTTTCCAACATCATGATCGGCATTCCCACGATCGTGGCGGCGGTCTGCCTCATCAAGGCGGATTCCATCCTCCAGACCTTCGGGATGACCATCTGACAGCCACGTCCGTCGGGCGCTGACCTTGTGTCTGCCCCGCCGGCCCCAAACCGGGCGCCGATGGTCGGCGCTCCGGAACGATGCTCCGCGCGGGTGTCGTAAAGCAGGAGGAGAAGGGACAAGTGGACGAGCGTCTGCCCCAATATCTTCACCGTCCCGTCCAGATCCTCTGGTTCGGCTCGGATGAATTCATACTGGTCATGGCCACCATCTTCGTCGCGGTCATCGTCGGCGGGATGATTGGCTGGATGCTCATCGCTTCCCTTCTCCTTTTCATCCCCTGGAAGCGGACCAAGCCGCGCGGCTTCCTGCCGCATCTCGCCTGGCGCTGGGGGCTGCTGCGCTTTTCCCATTATCCGGGTCCCACACAGACCCGCTTCTTCGAGTGAGGGTCACGAGATGCGCATAAGAAGCACCGCCCGACAGCCAGAGCTGGACCCGCTGATGGGCAAGCCGGCGAGCTGGGGCATTCATCGCTATCTGCAGGGCTCCTCGAACCTGTTCGAAGAGAACCGGCTGTTGAAATTCGCTGTCATCGGCCTGTTCGGCGTCACTAGCGTTCTTGGCCTCGTCATCTATTCCTCTAACCAGAACCAGCGCACGGTCGTCGTACCCTTCGGCGCCTCCGGTGATCTCTATGTGACGGGCAACACGCCTTCGAGCGCTTATCTGCGCACCATGACCCGCAATATCGTCGCCATGGCTGGCACCTATTCGGCATATTCGGCCGATCGCCAGTTTCAGGAGCTGCTGACCCTCGTTCACCCCAGCGCGTTCAATAGCGTCCGCGACAGCCTCAATGGCATTTTGGACGAGCTTGCGGACAATCCGACGCTGTCGATCGCCACCTACATCCGAACCGACCAGCCCGTCACCTATACCGAGCGCGACATCGTCGTGCCCGTCGAGAAGGTGCGCGTCATCGGCGGCGTGATCCGCAAATTCCGAGGCGTGCTGCACATTCGTTACGCGCTCGATAACGGTCGCTTCTGGCTGACCGCGCTCTCCGAGGAGAATTTCAATGCGGAAAGCTGAATTTCTGCAGGTGGCAGCGATAGCGCTGGCGCTCGCAACGCTCCCTGCCGCCGGTTTTGCCCAGTCCCAACCGATCGTCGCCTTGCCCGATCAGTCGAGCGCGATCCGTCTCTCCAACCGCGACATCAATCACCTCATCTGTGTCGGCGGCGAGATTGAGGATGTGAAGTTCTCAGCCGAAAAGGCAATCGCGGTGGAGCGCGCCGGCGCCGATGCCTGGGTCAAATTCCTGGTCAAGGAAACTGACGATGCCGGCCAGGTGACCCGCAGCTTTGTCACCGCCCCGTCGGAATTTTTCGTCGCCTGCAACGGCGACATCTACCCCCTTTATGCCGAGCCCGCCGATATTCCGGCGCAGACGGTAACGCTCGTTCCGGGGACCAGACAGCGCGCCCAGGCCAATAGCGAATTGCTGGGTCCGCTGGTCGAGGAGGAGCGTGCGGTGTCGATCACCCTGTCGCTGCTGCAGGATCGAATCCCTGCCAGCTTCTCGGACATCGCGCCACGAAACGGCCCGTTCCCCCTGCCTGGCCTGGACGGCGCCGATCTTGTCGAGCGCCGGGCCGTGAGAATTGAAGGCGCGAGCCTCTCGGCTTCGGAATATCTCATCCAGGCTGCACACCCGGTCCACCTTGATGAACGGCTGTTCCTCGATGCAGCGCTTGGATCAACGATCTTTGCGATCACCCTCGACCGGTCCGATCTCAAACCCAATGAGACCGCGCGCCTCATCGTCATACGCCGGGGAGAGCAGCCATGACCGAGCGCAAGAAGGGTCCAAACGGCGAGCCCGGCAATCCTGCCCCGAAGTCTATGCCAAGTCCTGAAAGTCACGCGGGGCAAAAGGGATATTCACGCCCGCCCAAGGCAGAGCCAGCACCTGGCGAAGCGCCACTCGAGCTACGCGGCCCTGCCCTGCTCGATCTACGAACCCACTGGGCTGCGCTCAGCGCGAGCCAAAAGCTGCGGTGCAAGCAGGCTGGCGTTGGTATCGGTATCCTGATCCTGGGATATGGGCTCTACACGGCCAGCAGCGGATCAAGCGCCCCTACCGATCTTCCGCCCAGTGCGTCCAAGATGGACATGGGTGCGGGCCTGCGCGGCGACAGCCTTGAGCTCAAGATGCGCGGCGACCTCAAGAAGATCCTCGATGGCCAATCCCTGCTTGGCAACCGAGTCAGCGCGATCGAGGCAGGAAAGATCGGCGCTGTCGGTCAATCGAGCCCTTCGGACTTGTCCGGCGACTTGCCGCCCGCATTTCCAGGCAGCGACATACCCGCCTATCCACCCGTCCCGGGCCAAGGTGGCGTACCGGGCACCGGCGCCGACGAGGTTCCGCCTCCACCGATGCCGCCAGCCGCGCCACCCGCGCCGCCGCAGGAGAAGGTGATTGGCGCGATCGGTAGCGCGACGAGCGCGACGCCGATTGTGGCGGGCGACGCGCCGAGCAGCCCCGGCGCACCCAAAAAAAAAGCCCGGACGATCTATTTGCCGCCTGGTTTTATGAAGGCGCGGCTGCTGACGGGGATCGACGCGCTCGCAAGCCGGGATGCGACGAGCAATCCCGAGCCACTGATCGCCCGGGTCCAGGCACCTGCCGTGCTGCCCAATGACGTCAAGGCAAACCTGGCGGGCTGTTTTGTGATCGGCAACGCCACCGGCAGTCTCGCCAAAGAGCGAGTGGAGGTCCAGCTCGTGTCGCTGTCCTGTGTGGATTTCGAAGAGCGATCGGTCGTGGATCAACCGATCAAGGGCTTCTTTGTCGATACCGACGGCAAGAAGGGCATGTCGGGCAAGGTCGTCACCCGCGCCGGCGCCGCGCTCGCCCGCTCTTTCATTGCAGGGACCATCAGCGGCTTCTCGCAGACCGTCGAATCGAGCCTTGGCGACGTCTCGACCTCGGCGCTCGGCAATGTGCGCAGCCTTGACCCCGGTGAAGCGGCGCAGGCTGGCATCGCGGGTGGCCTGTCCAAATCGTCGGACAAACTCACCGACTTCTATCTCGACCTGGCGCGTCAGGCCGGACCCATCGTCGAGGTCGGCGCCGCCAAGGATGTGGTGGTCGTGATCCAGGAGGGCGTGACCCTCGAGATCAAGTCCAGCGCAGGAGCCAAATTCTGATGCGCCCGTACCCCCCAAATTCGGAGATACCCGCCATGTCGTCTCGCGCCCCCAGCCCGGCAATGCCCAAGTGCCTATGGCTCGCGCCTGTCTTGGTCAGCATATCGGGATGCACGAGCCTTGGCTCTCTCATGTCGCCCTATTCGGAGAAATTTTCCTGTAAGAATAACGACCACGGGCAGTGCATCCATCCCGACAAGGCCTATGCCGACGCAGTGGCGGGTCGGGCTTCGCGATCGGACCCGTCGGTTACCCGTGACAAGGCGATGCTGAAGCCAGCGCCGGACAGAGTGCAGGACGGGGTGCACGCGGCACCCACCACCGCTCGCGCCCAAGCCAAAATAGCTAGCCTAAGCGCCTATCAAGGCTATCGCGACAGCGTCTATCGCGAGTTGCAGGGCCTCATCGAGGCGCCCGTGACGCCGATGCTCCGACCTTCGCGCACGGTGCGCACGCTGATCATGCCCTATGCCGATCGGGCGCGACCCGACCGGCTCTATATGCCGCGCTATGTCTATTCGCTGGTAGATCGGCCGCAATGGGTGATTGGCGACTATCTGGTGGACCCGGTCTCTCCCGCCGCCAAGGCCCCAATCCTCGACCAGGTGCGAGAGAAGCAGCTCGATGAGACAGCGCCTGAAGGACCCCGGCCATGAAGGCCCCGGGAACACGCACAGGCGGCGGCATGACATTCGCCGCCTTGCGGCGCAGCGTCTCGCGAGACGCCTATTCCGACTATCTTCCGATGGTTGCCTGGGACGAAAGCGAAGAGGCCTTTCTCTGTATCGACGATGGCTGGGGCTATGCCTGGGAGCTTGTGCCGTCCGCCTATATGTTCGCCCATGTGCATGGTGCGCTCCAGGGCCTGCTCAACATCCATTTCCCGCCGGGCACGGTCGTCCAGATCCATGCCTTTGCCGATCCGCTGATCGACGACGCGCTCGATGCCTTTCTGGACCTCAAGACCCGCGACGATCCGCTGATCCAGGCATCAGCGCAACAAACCTATGCCTATCTTCATGAAGGGCGCCACGGCCTGGATGCCCTCCACGGCATTCCGATCCGCGACTTCCGCAGTTTCCTGTCGGTCAAGACCCGGCAAAAAATCGGGAGCGACATGCGTCGGCAGATCGAGGAGCAGCTTGCCAAGCTCGGCATTCGTCGCATGCCGCCCCAGGGGCTGGTCTCCTTCTATCGCCGGATATTCAATGGTGTCTTTGCTCGCGCACCCGGCGTATTCGCGCAAGGCGACGGTGGCAATCCGGCGCGCCCTGTGCGCAAGCAGATCATCGATGCCGGCCCGGATCTGCTGTTCGAGGGGCCCGAGGTGTTCCTGGGCAACCAGGTTGCGCGCTGTCTGACGCCCAAGTCGCCAGCGCGTCGAGTGACAGCGGAACGCGCCAATCGCCTGACCGGTGGCATGCGCGGATCTTCGGAGGACAGCGATCAGATTGGCGGTCCCTTCCTCTACACGTTGAACATCCTGTTCGATCACAGCGCGTTCGAGATCCATAAACGTGCGCAGATCCTTTCGGCCCAGAAGGCGGCTGGCTCGTTCGCGGTCGAGGTGGGGAAACAGATCGAGGAGATCGGCTGGGTCCTCGATGAAGCGGGCAACAGCAAGTTCGTGTCGGTGATCCCGACCGTCTGGCTGTTCGGCCAGACCCGGGCCCAAGCCCGCGAAATGGCGGCGCGCGCCAAGCGCCTGTGGGAAAGCGAGCCCTTACCCTTCATGATGCAGGAAGAGAGCTACCTCAACCCTGTTTTGCTGGCGATGAGCTTACCTTTCGGCCTCTATCCCGAAGGCCGCACAATCAAACTATTAGAGCGGGATCTTCGCATGCCGGTGAAGGCGGCGGTGTTGATGGCGCCGATCCAGACCGACTTTCGCGGCGGTGGGCGCCCGGCCCTTCTCTATACGGGGCGAAAGGGTCAGCTCATCACGCTCGATCTCTTCGACGCGCGGATCAACAATTATAATTTCATCGTCTCGGCCGAGTCCGGCGCGGGGAAGAGCTTCCTGCTCAATAACCTGTGCCAGCAATATTATGCCAGCGGCGCGCTCATCCGAATCATCGATATTGGCGGCAGCTACAGGAAACTCTGCACGCTGTGCTCGGGCCGCTATATCGATATTGGCGAGGCGCATCTGGTCCTCAATCCGTTTGACATGGGGCTCGCCATCGACGGCGACGATCGGCAGTCGGCGATCGCCATGGCGGTCGCGATCGTTGCCGAAATGGCCAATGCCGCGACGCGCAAAGGCGTCTCAACATCGCAATGGAACCTGTTGAAATCAGCTGTCCAGTGGACGATCGAAACGGGCCGGGCCGCCGATGGCATCGACGCTGTACGCGTGTGGCTGGGCGCCTACCCGGCAAACATAACTAGCGATCTTGACCGGGTCGATCATCTCGTGCCCGTCGCGCGCGAGCTGGCCTTTAACCTGCGCGATTTTGCGAGCGACGGCGTTTATGGCCACTATTTCAACGGTCCTTCGACGCTCGACATTTCGAGCGACGAGTTCGTCGTTCTCGAACTCGAGCGCCTCAAGAACATGCCCGATTTGTTCAACGTCATCGTCATGGTGGTGGTGAATGCGGTCACGCAGGAGCTTTATCTCTCGGGTCGCGATCGACCGCGGTTCGTTCTGTGCGACGAGGCCGCGCAATTCATGAGCAAGAGCGACGGGCAGGACCTGTCACGCCTCGCCGAAGCCTTCGGCCAGGGTTACAGGCGTGCCCGTAAATATCAGGGCAGTTTCGGCATCGTCCTGCAGTCGATGAACGATCTGCTGCTATTCGGCGGCACGGGCCAGGTCATCCTGGAAAATGCCGCGACGCGCTTCCTGCTGCAGGGATCGACCTATGACAAGGCGGTCGAGAACAAGATCCTCGACTATTCGGGCTTCGTCCTCGATCTCCTGAAGTCGGTCCGCAACAACAAGCCCAATTATAGCGAGGTCTTCATCGACTCGCCGCTGGGCCTGGGGATTGCGCGCCTGGTCGTCGACCCCTTCTCCTATTGGATCAACACTTCGGCCCCCAATGAGGTCGCCGCCTTCGATCGGCTCCTCGCGCGCGGCGCTTCGCCCCTTGAGGCGGTGTGCGAACTGGCCGGCGTGGATCCCGCGCAGCTTCTCGGCCGGCAGACCCAGCCTGGAAAGGTGGCGTCATGAACCGCGAGACGACAAATGGTGTCCAGTTCACGCTCGGACTCGAGCGACATGTCGCCCTCGAACAGGAGATCGAAGCCCGCGTCGCCGAACGGGCAAAAGCGGAGGCTTGGGCCTGGCGGTTTCGGCTGATCACCATCGAGACGTTCATGATGGCGAGCCTGATCGTCGTGGCCGGACTTTGCCTCGGCAAGCCGATCGCTGAAATCCTGCGAGCAGCGATACTGGTAGCAGCGGCTTGCTTTGCCAGCGGGATGCTGCTGCTCGGGCTCTCGGCCGGTGCCGGCCTGAGTTGGCGCGCACTTGCAAAGCGCTGGCGGCGGTGGCGGTCATGACCGGCATCTTGTCGTCTTCCCCCTCTACGGGGCCTGTTCGCCTCATGGTCGGGGCTTTGCTCCAATCGATGCTCGCCTGCCTCCTGTTCCTGCGAGCGCCAGACCCCTCCGCCACGATGCTTCGGGTCGCGGTCATCATGATGATGCTTTCAAGCATCGGTGCCTTTGCACTGGCTCTGATGGGCGAGCGGCCGAAACATGCCCGCCGCCGGAGACAGCGCCATGCATAAGCGCTGCGCCATACCCATCATGCTTTGCATCGCGTCCATTTCAGAGCCAGCGCAGGCAGGCACCGCCACGATCGGCCGCACCTGGCCGATCGTGGAGGCTGACGCGCTGAGCGAGATAGAAGCCCGGGCGTCGCGGCAGCCCGTCGATGTGGCGCGCAATTTCGGTCCCCGCAGTGGATGGTCCGCGATGCGCGCGGCCACGCTCGGCCTGGCGAGTAAAGCCCGCACCCGCTTCGTCGTGCCCTTCTATACGCTCGAGTTCGACATCAAGCTGCCCGATGGGACGATGCTTTATTCCAAAGGGTTCACCTTCAATCCCCTGACCTATGTCGCGCTGCCCCAGCGTCTCGTCATTGTGCATCCGCGCGATCTTGGCTGGGCGCTGCGCACCGCGCGGCCCGCAGACTTCATTCTTCTGACCGCAGGCGATGCGTTGGCGTTGGGCGAACAGGTCGGCCGCCCACTCTTCATTCTTGAGGAACGCGTGAAAGACCGGCTCGGACTGACGGTCGCGCCGGTCATCGTCTCGCAGGCGGGACAGCGGCTCGTCCTGCAGGAATATGCCCCGCTCGACTTAATATCGAAGGCGGCTCACCGGGTGGAGATCGTCCGATGATAGCGCTGGATGGCCGCGCGCATCGCACGCGTTGCAGGCTTTGGATGATCCAGAGCCTGAAAACATGCCGCGACATCGCTGGGCTGCAAAAGCGTCCGCTCGGTCGCGCGCTCACCGGTCGTACTTACCTGTCCACTGGATGCCGCCATGTCACTGGACCTCGTCACAATCTTCGTAGAGTCCTAAAAGTCATATCGGCATCCCTGACACTTACACGCCGGCGGCTTCCGATCGGCCAGCTCTCGCTGGCCCTGGGATTTTTGATCTCCATCTCAACGCCGATACCCGCTCAAGCGTCGAAATGCGAGGCCGGTACGATCTTCAATCCGATCACGAAGGTGCGCTGGACCTGCATTTTCCCGATCACGATCGGCGGCGTGAAGGTCGGGAGTTTCGACAAGCTCGACAAGGAACTCGACGCCCAGTCGGCGAGCAAGCCGCTATGTGCCTGTCGCAAGGGTGTCAGCTTCTGGTTCGGGGTCAAGGTCAGCTTCTGGTCGCCAAATCGCATGGTCGATGTCGTCACCGAGCCTGGATGCATGATGGCGCTGGGCGCTGATCTGATGCCAACCGGCGGCAAGCTCCAGGGTAGCCAGAGTTCAATCGCCGATGGAACGAATAGCGTCAAGATGTTCGCGCAGATGCATTATTATATCGCGCCGGTCTGGAAGATGCTCGACATGTTCACCGATCTGCCGTGCATCGAGGATGACGGTTTCGACGTCGCTATGATCACCGAGGTTCTACCGACCTGGCAATCGGGAACGCTGGGCGCGATCATCCAGCCCGAAGGCATATTGTTCGGTAATCCCGCCGCCGGCCTTGCCTGCATGGCAGACAGCGCTGCGGCTGCGGCGGGCAAGGTCATCGACCCCCTCTTCTGGTGCATGGGCTCCTGGGGTGCCACCTACCCGATCGCTGGTGACATCCATTTTGGTGACAGTGTCGAGGCTTGGGCGGGTCTCGCCGCCCGCGGCACCTTCATGATGGGACGCCTCGGCGCGCTGACCATCTCCTCGGCGGACGGCTGCGCATTCAAGCCGCAGCCGATCTGGACCAAGAGCCGCTACAAGCTCCAGATCATGGAGCCGGTCAAGGGCGGTAAATGCGTCAATGTCGGCCGTCCCGGCGCGCTCTGGTCGAGCGGCAAACACGCCCCTGGCAAAGACAATGCCCAGTTCATGCTTTTCGAAAAGGTGATCTGCTGCGCCGGCATTCCGGTGCCATGAGCAGACCACCCACCAGATGCATCGCGCGTGACCCAAAGGTCTCCCGGTCTGCCCGCCACAGCACCCAAGGCCGGCTGGACGCGTGCGGTGCAGGAGCGGCGTCGACGCCCCTTGACGACGCCGCTCCACCCTCGATTCCAGCGATGCCTCGCTCGGCCAATGCCCGCCCTTCCCTGAACGCGGCAGATCCATCTCCTCTGCCCTGCGCCAAGGCGACGCTGACGATGTTTGAGGGCCAGGCTGTGTTTCGGCTCGCGTCCGGCGGTCTCTTCCGGCTCCGCCACGGCAGTCGCACCCAAGGGCCGATGCGGCCATGACCCGCTGGTGCGCCGCCCTTCTTCTGAGCGTTGGATCGCCGCTGGTCCTGCAGGCAGTAGCACTTGGCCAGGAACCTGTGCCCAGTGTCCAGGAGCGCGCGCGGGCTGCCGCCGCTGCATCGCGCGCGCGTACCGGCGACAGCGATGCGCTGCGATCCAACGTCGTGACGCCCGGCCTTGCCGGGCAGCCCATCGCGACGGTCGATGGCAAGACCAGCTTCACCCCTTCGATCAGCTGCCAGAAAAGCGCGACGCTCCTTGAACTGCTGGTCCAGCCTGGCGCCACCGGCGACCTTGGGCAGGTGCGGATCGCCCATGACCGCGACTTTGACGGCGCCTTCGACAACCAGACCCAGCTGCCCGTACCGGTGTCGGGCGTTTGCGCCAATGGCGTCATCGCCTGCAATCCGGGCACCTGGGAGGGATGCCGCGCCTATGCGTGGAATGTGGACGAGAGCCAGAAAATCGGGCTCACGCAAACGGCGATGACACGGCTTGCGGGCTGCTATTGTCTCAACAATAGCTGCGGGTCCAATCTCGCCTGGGGCAATATGGCAGGGGTCCTCAAGGATCTGGGAGGCGGCGTCGTTGGCGCCCTTACAACGGCCGATCCCCGCATCGGGGTCGCGCAGGCGCAGGTGGAAGGTCCGGTCATCCGCTATATCGGCGCGCAGACGACCGCGTGTGCGACCAACCCCGCGGTCGACCAGACGCGCTATAAGGCCGCCCCCACGCTTCTGGCCGGCGACGCCGAGGCGGTGGCCGCTGCCAGTTCCATATTCCAGGCGGTCAAGGCGTCGCCAGCGGGGTTCGGAAAAGCCCAGCAGGTGTCGGTCTGCACCATAAACCGCGAAACCAGCATGTCTTCGCCCGACCCGCAGACGATCATCACCCGATCATCCGGGGGATATGCGACCATAGCGCCAGCACCCGATCGGCTGTCCTTCCTGATGGGCTCGCCAGGCGACGACAGCCTCAAAGGGGGCAAGTGCGGAATCTTCGATTTCAGGATGACGATCGACGTTGGCGACGGGGATCGACTGAAGGCGGTCCGCCTGGCACGTTATTATGCAGATGACTGGGCCCAGGTGCGGGTGGACGGGCAACTGGTAGCATCAGGCCCATCCCCCTGGACGGACATGGGGTTGCCGCCGGGCAAATGCGAGAGGGGCGGACCGTTCAATGCCGCGCCGGCCGTTGATCTGACAACGTCCATGACGCCGGGCTCGCACGAAATCTGGCTTCGCGTCGCTGTCGGAGACGAAGGCGAAGCATTTGCCCAGATTGACGCCGATCTGGACCTTGCCTGTCGGGCGAGCGAAAGGGTGGTTGATCTGTGCGCCGGCTATGCCAGCCAGTCCCACTGTCATCTCAAAGATGAGACGGTTGATGGCGTAGCGACCTTTCGCAGCGGCGTGGGCACGGGTCTTTCGCCACTTCCGCAGACCCGGACAGTCGGCACGGGGGCTTGCACGACGCAGCTCACCCGCGACTTCTTCCTGCGCGAACGGCGCTATGCCTGCACCATCGACACGGGTGTGCAGACGCCCCCTGACCTGTCCCGCAGCGCCTATATCATCGACAGGTCAACCGAGACCCTTCTCGCGGACAGGGCGCGCACCGCAGATGGTGGCGTTGCGCAGACCACCCGCCCCTTTGCCTTGCCCGAACGCGGTTCCGTGCCGGCCTGCGAAGCCATCTGCAAAACGAGGGCAGCACGCGTGAACAGCGACGCCGCGCCCGATGGCGTGGTCGGCGCTCTGCAGAACAGCCCTCAAGGCTGGGATACCTATTACCACGCCTGCACCGCCGACAATGTCTGCCCTGCAGGCGACGGTGAGGAGATCCTCTCGGCGTGTGGCTGCCTCGACGATTTCCCGCAAGCCGTGGCAATGATGCAGACGGTCAGGCTCGCGGGCGCCGACCTTGTCTGCACGGCGAGCGCGCCATGAGCGGCCGCAATGCCTTTACCGCCGCGCTGATGCTCTTGCTCGCTACCTGCGCGCAGCCCCAGGTCGCCACTGCGCAGACGGAGGCGACGCAGCAATGGCTCTGCGCGGTCGATCGCAACGGCAATGGCGATGCCGCCGATGAAGGCGAGATCGCCGGATGCGGGACCATGGAAGGTGGCCAGCATCTATGCCCCATCGACCAGGTCGCCTGTACGCAGGGCATCGACCACCATTATGCCTGCCCGCTTGGGCCCCAATATGCCTGCCTTTCGCCCGACGGCATCGCGCCACCGAGTTGCTCGCCCCATGCCTGCATCGATACTGGTGCCCATCCGATCGAGACCGATGTTTCGATCGACGACCCCGGCACTCCGGCAGACGGCACGGTCGATGAAGACGGCAATTGTCTCGGGACGATCGAGATATTCGGCGGCCGGAAACTGCGCTGCCGACCACCGGGTCTTAGCGTCACCTTCCAGAACTGCTGCAAGGACAAGGGGCAAATCGTCAAGGACGGGATGGGGGCGTCGATCAGCTCGATCGGTACCAAGATCGCGGTCGCCAAGGGCGTGTTCACCGGCATGAAGGCGGCTTATACCGCGTTCCGGGCGGGTGCGACCGCGAGCCAGGCAGCGAGCGCAGGCGCCAACGCGCTGATCGTCGGGATCGACCCAACGTCGATCGCCATCAGCCTTGCGATCAATTTCATGATGGAGGTGCTGCTGCGAGGCTGCGACCAACAGGATATGGAAGCGGGCATGCTGCGGGGTTCGGGCATGTGCCACGAGGTCGGCACCTACTGCTCGTCGAAGATCCTGGGCATCTGCGTCCAGAAGGCGAAAAGCCAGTGCTGCTTCAACAGCAAGCTCGGTCGCATCATCCAGGAGCAGGGCCGCCCGCAGTTAAAGGCGTTCGCCAATGGCTGGGGCGAGGTCAAATCGCCCGAATGCCGCGGCTTTACGCCCCAGGAGTTCCAGGCGCTCGACTTCAGCCGCATGGATCTGTCCGAATATTATAGCGAGATCGAGGCCCGGTCGGCCGATCTCATCCAGTCCGATATGGAGGAGCGCGTCGATGCGTATCTCAAGACCGTCCAGCCTTAGTCTGGGCGCTGCATTGGCGCTGGCGGGTGTGCCTTACGCCCTTGCCCAGACGGCTGAAGAACAGCAAGAATCAGGCCCTGGTCCCGCGATCGGCGCGCCTGCAACCGGCGCACAAGCGATGGAGGCTCTGGCCAGCGCGCGTACCCGCCAGAGTGAGGCACCATTGGCGCGGTCTCCTTCGCCTGTTCCGCCTACATCCTCCGCACCGATGCGCAAACGGGCCTTTGAGGCGTTGCGATCTCGAAAGCCCTCCCCTGTTCTTGAAGAACGCGCACGAGCGGCCCGGCTGGCAGGCGAGGCGCAGCTTGCGAGGGACCGTAAAGCGATGGGCAAGCGGCTGGCGCAAGCCCTGGGCCTGGAAGCGCCCTCAGCACAGGCGATCGTCGACGCGGTCGCGCCCGCAGCCCCCCGATCCTGGGTGCCGGTCCTGTTCGTTTCCTCTTCACTCCCGATCACGACGCTGCGGAACTACGCCGGGCAGCTCGAGCGCGCGCACGGGGTCCTTGCATTTCGTGGCATGCCCGGCGGGCTCACCAAGGTCGGCCCGATGGCGAAGCTCTCGGCAGAGATCCTGCGGCTCGATCCAGGCTGCGAGGGCCCGGCTTGCGCCATGCGCAATGTGCAACTGATCGTCGATCCGATCCTGTTCCGGCAGCATGGCGTCACAAGGGTACCCGCGCTTGGGTTTCTGCCGGGCGATCCGACTCAGCCCTATTGCGAGCGGGAGGAGGAAGGACCCGCCTCTACCAAAGCCGCGCATCTCGTCTATGGCGATGCGGCGCTCACCGGAATGTTCGAAGCCTATGCCCGCCTCGGCGGCAAAGAGGAGGTGCGCGATGCTCAGACTCGCCTGGAACGCCGCTAGGCTCGGCTGGCCCGTTGTCCGCGACCTGCCCCGGCGGGCCGCCGAAGCCTTGGGACAAGCGGGTCCCGATCAGCCAGCCATGCCGGAACGGTTATGGAAAGCGATGGCTATAGTGTCGGCCATTGCCTTGTTCGTCTGGTGGGCGCTGCCCCAGCTGGTCTGGGTCCGCAGCCCCTCGATCAACGCCTATGCTGTCCGTAAATCGCCTGGGACCATCGCCCGGCATGATCTGGTGATGTTCGAACTGCGCCATCCCCTCGCCGGGCCGGTACCGGTCAATGTCACCAAATATGCGCTATGCCTGCCCGGTGACCATCTTGCGTCCTTCACCATGCGGTCCGATCGCTTTTCCGGACGCATAGAGGCCGCCTTCTTCTGCAACGGCAACCTCCTGGGTGTCAGCAAAGCCTATGGGAGGAACGGCAAGCGACTGGACTATTTTCGCTGGAAAAGCGGGCCGATCCCTGAAGGCCGGGCCTATATTGGCTCATCCTACAAGGACGGGTTCGACAGCCGTTATTTCGGCCTGGTCCCGATCGCAAAACTGGTGCGGATGGAGCGGGTGCTGTGAAGCGCGCGGTTTCCCTATTCGTGGCGGCGGGCATACTTGCCCTCGTCCCGAAGGCCGCGCGAAGCGCGGATGCACCGCCGCCGTCAACGAAGGTCCGCCAGGGCTATTGGTGGTACGAGGCACCGCCGGCGCCCAAGGCGCAAGCGGACGAGATGGAGGATGGGCCGCTCGTTAAACCCGTCATCCCGCCGATGGCCGAGCTTGCCCGATGGACCCCACCGAGAATCCGCAAACTCATCGAGTCTCAGCGCGACTATGCCGCGACCGTGCTGACCGTGGACGCAGTATCGGACTTCTGGCGGCTGCAGGATTTCGCCCGGCGCAAGGCCAGGGCTTTTGCCGGCGTCACCCAGATTGCGATGCTCACCCATCCCGAGCTCAATGCCAAGTCGGCCAATCCCATGGTCGGCGATGCGCGCGCCGCGCTGGGTGCCCAGAAGGAGGCAGTTCGCCGGGCCTATCTGCGCGGACAGGCAAGGCAATATGCCCTCGTCATGTTCAGCCGGGAGAGTTGCGGCTACTGCCGGGTGCAATGGCCGATCGTCCAGCGGTTTCAGGAGGATTATGGCTGGCAGGTGATCCGGCAGGATCTTGATGCTCATCCCGAACTAGGATCGCGGTTCGGGGTCGAGGTGACGCCGACGACGATGGTGATCCGGCGCGACAGCGCACAGCGCATGGTGATTGCAAGCGGCGTCGAGGCTTATCCGAACCTCTCGCAAATGACCTATCAGGCAGTCAGGCTGCTCAATGGCGATATCCGACCCGAACAGTTCATGACGGGCGCTGGCGAAGAAGGCGGCTTTTTCGATGCCCTGGCCAATGGGCCCGTCGCTGCATCCAGTCTGGCGCCGGATGGCCAAAGGTCGAGCATCACCATCGGGGGCGACGAGCGATGAGGGCAAGCAGTAGCCTCAGGCGATCGACTATTGCGGTCATGGCCGGGCTTTGCGCGCTTGGTCCGGGCATCGCGATGGCTGCCGAGGCAGGCAGGGACCTGGCGCGCCGGGCAGCGATACATCCTGTTGCAAGCGTGCCTGACCTGCAGGCCTGGATCGCACGCATACCGGCAACAAAGGATTTCCCGCCTGACCTCGCCCAGACACTGCGCGGTAGTTCCAGCCTGTTCCTGATCGAGATGAGCACGGCACCAGGCTGCATTCCCTGTGCCGACCTCTGGGCGCGGCTCGCCCGGTTTCGCTCGCGCTATGGATGGCGGGTGCACACGATCACCACTCAGAGCGCGCTTTTGCGGTCGGGGCGACTGGGGCTTCCCTGGGTTGGTCACCCGGTGGCCTGGGTACGCCCGCTTGATGATGAGGACCGTACTGTGCCCATAGCGATCGGCACCGATCTCGATGCCAATCTGGCTCGCAATGCCTATCTGGCCGCCAAAATACTGACAGGCGTCAGGCCGTCCGTGGGCGTGCGGGCGATGTCGAAATTTTCAGGCATTGTTGGAGCAAGCAGGCCAGCAGAGGCACCCCGGTGATGAACTGTGCAGGCGCTCTTCGATCATGCGCGCGCGCGCAGCATCTGGCCGGCCGTTTCAAGCGGCATCACCATGATGTCCGCAGAAAGGGGGTAGGTCTCGCTGCCAGGATAGATGACGATCTGGCGTTGGGGCCTCAGATCCTGGCACGCGTGATGAAAGCCGCGTTCGACCTTGGGCGAAAGGCTACGCTTTACCTCATAGACCCACAAATCGCCCCCTGGCAGCGTGATCAGAAGATCGATCTCTGCGCCGGCGGCGGTGCGATAGAAATTGGCGAGACTGCCTTCAGGCGCCGCTGCGATCAGACTTTCTATAACAAAGCCCTCCCAGCTACCGCCAGCCACGGGATGCCCAAGAACCGCCTCTTCGTCGCCAAGGCCAAGCAAGGCATGGACCAGGCCGCTGTCGCGTACATAGATGCGCGGCGATTTGACGAGCCGCTTGGCGGTGTTGCTGTGCCAGGGCTCCAGCCTGCGAACGAGCAGCAGATCAACCAGCAGGTCGAGATAGTTGGCAATTGTCTTGGAGTCGAGACCGAGGCCTCGTGCAAAGTCCGAAGCGTTCATCAGGCCAGATTGCTGATGGGCCAGCATCGTCCAGAAGCGCCGCAATGTCTCGGCGGCTATTCTGGGGCCGAGCATGGGCACGTCCCGCTCGAGATAGGTGCGGATGAAGTCCTGCCGCCAGCGCAGACTGGAGCGGTCACTGGCCCCAAGAAAGCTGTCAGGGAACCCGCCTCGTACCCACAGCCTGTTCATCGCTTGCGCGTCTACCTCAAGGGCATCGAGTCCCCCCATTTCAAGATAGCTGACCCGACCGGCCAGACTTTCTCCCGACTGCGCCAGGAGATCGATCGATGCCGAACCCAGGAGCAGGAAGCGGCCGGATGTAAGGCCTTCGCGTCTGCCACTATCGATCAATCCCCGCAGGATCTGGAAAAGCCCCGGCAGGCGATGCACTTCATCAAGGATCACCAGCTTGTCCTGATGCCCCGAGAGATAAAGCTCAGGCTCGCTCAGCTTCGCACGATCCGCGTCGGATTCCAGATCGAGATAGAGCGAAGGGGTCGTCTTGCCGATCTCGAGCGCCAGCGTGGTTTTACCCACCTGACGCGGTCCCAGCAGCGCCACTGCTGGTGTCGTAGCCAGACGTTCGATCAAATCTGTTGCGATATGCCGTTCAATCATCCTCGCATTATTGGAATATATTTCCAAATTTACAAGGTTAAATTACAAACCCTGCGGACCTGGCGGACCGATGAAACTCCCATTTTCTCTAGAAGAGGTCTACAGCCATGCAACGTCTGCGTCACCATGCCCTGTCTGCCGGTATTGCCACGCTTGCGGCATGTAGCGTCAGTTCACCGGCGCAGGCGCAAGGTTGGGCGGAAAGCTGGTTCGACAATGTCACCTATACAAGTCCCGGAAGCTTTGAGGATCAGACCCGCGGCTATGTGACGGCCGGCGGCATGTCGGGCCGGGTCGATGTCCATAACGACTATCTGATGAGCCTGACAGTCCCTAAGGTGAAGGCGGGGTGCGGCGGCATCGACATGTTTCTGGGCGGCATGTCATTCCTTGATCCCGACTATCTGGTGCAGAAGCTCGAGAGCATCCTCCAGGCCGCCCCTGCCGTTGCGTTCCAATATCTGCTCGAGACGCTCGATGAGAAGATGGGCAACATCATCTCGAAGATGGAGGCAACGACCAACTATCTCAATTCCATCCAGGTCAATGACTGTCGGCTTGCCAATCGCATGGTGCAGATCGGCAAGGGCGACGACAATATGTCGGGGATCATCGAGGAAATGACGGGCTATCGCTCGGTCAAACAGGGCTTTGCCAAAAGCTACCAGCAAAGCCGCGAGAAGATCGAGGCAAACGCCAACAATCCGACGGAGGATCTCAAGGACGCACTGGCCAACTGCCCGGCTGAGGTGACGGACATCTTCCGCACCGGCTCGCTCCTGTCCCACGCGGCCGCCCGGGTCGGCGCCAGCAGCTGGGCGAGCGTCATGCGCGCGCGGGTCGGCGACGTCTATATGCGCTGGGACGCGAACGACAAGGTGCCCCTCTTCTCCGCGATCCCGGCCTGCCCGGCGCAAGACAGCGAGTCCCCTGACGATTTCCTATCCGGCAAGGTCCAGAAGCGCGCACTTAACATGCCTGCGACTGCGGACGATTGCTCGGCCGATGGGACCAAGGGCGCGCTGGCGCTGTCGCGCGAACGGCTCGAGGCCATTGCGGGAAAGATCAAGACGAAGGCTGCATTGTCGGAAGAAGAGCGCCAGTTCGTCGCCAATGTCCGCACCCTGCCTGTTTACCGAATGCTCGAATGGGGCGTGCGCCAGGGCGTGGTCGGCTCGGTGATCGCCGACACCGATGAGCTGGTCGCCCTGACCCTTGCCTATCAGATGCTGAACGACCTCACCCGCACGATCGATTTTACGCTTACCAATGCCGAGCGCGGCACAAGCGCGGCGGGCGCCGCGGACGGCGCGAGCGCCAATATTTGCCAGACCCGGATCCTCACCAAGGGAATCGAGCAGCTGCGCGACCTGCGCGAGGAGGTGCTGCGGCAGCGCGCGCAGATGCGGCAATCCTATCTGGCGGCGCTAAACCAGGCGAACCTGTCGGCCAACTATGCCGGGCTCCTGCGCCAGCGCGATCTCGATGCCCGCAATGCCGCCGGCGTAGCCGCCACCCGCAATCGCTGAATGGGGAGCCGTTAGATGCGCCCGATGCTTCAAACTGCCCTTCGCCCTGCCCTTGCCAACCCGATCGCCTGGATCGGCGCGACGTTGACCCTCCTCCTACCCTCCCCTGCCCTGGCCCTCGAGGCGAGCTACCATAGCTATGACGGCTTTGAGGAAACGGTAGATGCATTTCGCCTCGTATCGATGATATTTGCCGATCCCCGTTACGAGACGCTGGTGCTGATCATGGCGGTCGCCGGGATCGCGCTGGGCGCCGTGCTGGCGAGCATCAGGGGTCAGGGCATGGGGCTCGTCGCCTTCGGCTTCCACATCCTGATGGGCGTGGGGCTGTTCGTCGGGTTCGTGGCGACCACCGGCACGGTCCATGTCTATGACCGGGTTCGCAACGCCTATCAGCCGGTCGGCGACGTCCCCAATCTCCTCGTCCTCGTCGCGGGCACCACAAACCTTATCGAACGCGCGCTTGCCGAGACAATCGACGACAATGTGCTCGATCCCAATGCCAAGCTGGAGTTCGGCGCGGGCGGCCATGCGTTCAATCTCTTCTTCAACGCCGCGGCGCCGCGTGGGCCTATGACCGACACCTTCCTCGACGCGACGGTGAAGGACTATGTGCGCCAATGTTATCCGGTCGCGCGCGTATCCTCTGCCTATGGGGTGGATGACGACATGCTGTTCCGGACGGCCACCGATCTGCCTGCGGCCTTTGCAGCGATGGCGGGTCCGGCCACTTTCTCGACCGTCTACACGCCCACCGACAAGGGCGGCGTGACCATGAGCTGCGCCGACGCCTGGGATCATATTTCAACACGCCTGGCCGAGCCGACCCTGTTCGACGCCTATGTCCGCCAGGCCTGCATCCGTACCGGGTTCGACGTCGACAATGCGGGACAGCTCGCCCGCTGCCGCAGTCAGCTGGGGGAAATGGGCCAGATGATGATGGGGACGCCGCTGTCGCTTGCAGCCTTCATGACCGACGTCATGCTGGGCACGAGCGTCGGCGATGTTCTGTTCGAGGACTCCCCGGCATCGGCTGCGCGTGTCATGGCGAACCGCGCGGTGATCTCCGACGGGCTTGCGACCATGTCGGCGGCCAATGAATGGATGCCGACGATCCGCGCGACGATATTCGGGATCATGCTGTTCATGGTGCCGGTCGCGCTGCTGTTCGTGCTCACGCCAATCAATCTGCGTGTTCTCTCCTATGCGCTGGGGCTCTTCGTGTTCGTGGCGCTCTGGGGCGTGATCGATGCGGGCATCTATCAGCTGACCCTTGGCCGGGCCATGGACGTCCTGGCCGAGATGCGTGCCAATCATGTGGCGGCCAATGCCTGGATGCTTGCTCCCTCCTCGGCAATGAAAGCGCTGGCCATCTTCGGCACGTTTCGGACGGCAGCGGCCGGCCTGGCCGGCGCGTTCGTATTCACGGTATTTCGCTTCTCGGGCAACATGTTCAGTTCGCTCACTGGCGCATCGATGGGTGTTCATACCCAGGCGGCAGGCGCTGCATCGCCGATGGCGACCAGCGAAGGCTATGCCTCAGCGCTTGAGGCGCAGGGTTCGGCGATGGGCACGGCGCACCGCAAGGTGGCTGCGTCCGGGTTTGGCGATTTTGGCGAGCGGACTTCGTTCGCCGCGTCACGTTCGTTCGGCGAGGCAGGCACGATCATTGGCGAGGGCAGCCCGGTAACGCCCGGCCAGACTGCGCTCGGGCTGGGCGGTCTCGACGCGCAGCGGGAAATGGGGGCTCTCTCCCCTGCCCTCGCCAAGGGCGATCTGTCCAGCCCCGCGGCCGCGCGCGCAGTTCGTGCGAACGCCACGACGGCCGCGATCCATCAATTTGCCGAGAAGGACGCGCTGCGCACCCTGGGCAATCGCTATTTCGGCGAGGGGCAGTCAGGCGAGCAGGCCTTTGCTGCCTTTGCCCAGACGATGGTCCAGTGGAAGGCATTCGGGGACGAGCGGGCCTATGGCATGATGCATCAGGCGGCATCGCGCCATTATGAGCGCGGTGGCTACAGCCAGGCCGACGCGCAGCTCAAGGCCTCGAGCATCATCGCCGAGGCATCGAGCGACCCGACATTCGGCAAGATCATCGCCAATGCCTATGACCAGGAGGCCATGATGCGGAATGACCTCACCGGCGCGCAGGTGCAGGTGGGCGCGATGGAGGGTCGACGTGATTTCGCGGGCGTTGACGTCTCGGGCATCGAACGCACCAATGTCGCGACAGAGCAGGCCCATCGCACTGGCACCAACCAGGGCCAGCGCGACGCTTCTGCAATGCTGGGTCTGCCGTTACAGGAAACCAGCCGCCGCATCGGCTTCATCACCGCGCTTTCGGGCGAAGCCCGCTCATCCGCCGTCACCCAACTCGCCCGCGCGACCGGCCGGAACGAAGCCCAGGTCGAAAAGGCCCTCGCCACCTATTCCGCGGCGAGCCAGCTCGGAACTGCCGATGGCGCGACCGCCGAAGCGGCGCGCGAGGGCACCAGCGTCTATGGGCGAACCAGGGAAGCGGCGGGTTATGACTTTGCGGAGCGGTCGGGCAAGCTCGACGCGCAGCGCGAGGTCGGTCCCGAAGGCACGCGCAGTGCGGCCCGGATCGGCGAGCAGCGACGGCAGTCGGAGAATTTCGGGTTCGCCGAGGGTGCGGCGGCTGCCGGGACGTCGGTGCGCCAGGCCACACATCTCGACAGCTTCATCAAGACCCTTAAGCAAACCGCCGGCAACCAGATCGATATGGCTGAGGGTGGCGCGGAAGGAATTGCAGACCGGGCAAGGAACGATCGTCTGACCCATATCGTCGATGCGGAACGCCTGACCCGCATGCAGGGGCTCTTGCAGGCCAATGGCATAGCGATGACCAAGCGGCAGATCGCGATGGACCAGAATGGCGACCTCAGCCTCAACCTTTCCCCACAAACGGCTGCCCAGATGTGGAAAGCCGGCCTCCTGAACGAGAGCCAGTTAGGCGCCGTCGCCAATGGCGGCCACGCCCGTTTTAGCTTCGCCAGCAACGACCTGCTCGTCTCGTCCAGCGCCGGGTTCGAGACGAGCGCCCGCAACGACACCAGCACACGCTTTGAGGCAGGAAAGCAGGCGGGGCCTGACACGATCGAGCATTTCCTAGGCGGCGGCGCTGAAGGCCACGCCATGATGGCAAACTGGCTCAAGGGCGGGTTCGAAATGGATCGTCACGGTAATTGGCGGCTGAAACCCCAGGTCGCTGATACCCTGCAGCGCGACGTGCAGGCGGTGATGACTCAGACCGGGTGGACACGGTCGCTCAGCCGCAGTGCACAACATCAGATATCAAATAATGTCACTGTAGGTGCGGAAACTAGCGGACGTTCTATATCATTAGGCGAAAAAGACAGTGGTCGACGCACCTCTCGTGGACGGACAGCAACGGGACAGGCTGGTTTCCAATTGGCTGGAAATACGTCGGATACCGGCTCTGGAACTACGGACGCAACTTCAAGTGTCGATATCGTGAACTATGATGTCCGAGCCGCGATAGCTAACGCTGAGGAACTTTCTTCTCGAGCAGCCAAGCCTGAACAGGCATTCGTGAGGCAGCTAGGACTTGGAATCCTTGGGCCGGATGGGCTTAGAAATCGTTACTTAGGCGAAGCTGACGCGGGTCGAGGTGTTTTCGATGGTGCGGCTCCAATGACGTCGTTCGAACAGTCAGAAATATTGAGTAAGGGTCGCTTCTCCGGAGATATCAGCGGTAGTCCCGTAGATGGGGATCCAACTTTCAAGAAGCGCTAGGGCTTCCGCAAAATGCGATCCAGCCGTTGCTTATACTGGTACAAGCTTCTTGGGTTTGCCGGGTGCCAGTGCCAATAAGTGTCCGACGGATCTGTGGGATTACTTCCGCGCCGCAATCCGTATCCTCCACGATTGCCTTCAGGAAATTCCTCTTCGCTGACCGCGACCATTGGACCGTATCTGTATCTCCAGGCCGCTCGAAAGTACCCGAAACCAAGCCCGAGGATGACCAGGTAAGGATTGAGAACCGAGACCATGATAAACCACATGGCCCCCTCATGAGCGAGCAGGACATCACGAGGCAGCGTCCAGCCCAGGACCAGAGCGAAAATGATGAGAGACCACCAGAGTTTCGCATACCAGGGCCGCCAGAACCAATCTCGGGCTCTGGGGCGCTTGAACGGCTGAAGGTCAGAAGCGGTACCTGTCTCGTTCATTGTTCCATACCTCGCGCGGAATATAGCCAACTTCGGCTGCCCCACACAAAGAGATGTCGCCGGATTGGCGCATCCTCCTTGCAAATGATAGCATAGAAGGTAAAGTGATAGCAATTCGCTCATGCGTATCAGGAGGCTTAGATGGCATCAGTGACGGTGAGAAATTTGCCTGACGAGGTGCATCGGGCTATTCGCGCGCGTGCAGCATCCAACGGACGGAGTGCAGAAGCGGAAATCCGCGACATTCTGGAGAAGGCTGTCAAGCCATCTGACCGCCTCCACATTGGTGACGCTCTTGCCCAGATCGGGCGGGATGCGGGCTTGACGGACGATGACGCCGATTGGCTTGGTAAAAAGCGTGAGCCTGCAACCCCCCTGAGCTTCGATTGATGATCGTTCTGGACACAAATGTCGTTTCGGAGGCCATGAGACCGTCGGCAGATCCATCAGTCACCGACTGGCTCAATCGGCAGCCGGCAGAAACACTTTTCCTGACGAGCGTGACCCTCGCCGAGCTACTGTTCGGGATTGCGGCGCTGCCCGAGGGCAAGCGCAAAAACGCGCTTGCCTCCACATTGGACGGCCTTCTGAAATTGTTCGGCGGCCGCATCTTACCATTTGAGACCAAGGCAGCGCAAAGTTACGCCACCCTTGCCACCCATGCCCGTGCAGCCGGACAAGGTTTTCCAACCCCAGACGGCTACATCGCCGCTATCGCAGCGGCCACCGGCTTTTCCGTCGCGACCCGCGATACCGCTCCATTCGATGCCGCTGGCGTTGCTGTCATCAATCCTTGGACTTCGCACTGACGGCCTGAAATCATGCGAACAGACATCTCCCACCTCCCTCCCCCCAAGCAGCGCGAACTTGAGCGCGTGGTGCAGATCATCTTCGAAGAATTCGGGGACGCCAACAACCTTGCGACCGGCAAGCGCAAGGCGGGTCGCATCCACAAGATGATTCTCTATGGCAGCTATGCGCGAGGCGGATGGGTGGATGAGCCGCATACCGCCAAGGGCTATAAGTCCGACTACGACCTGCTTATCATCGTCAACCAGAAGGACCTCACCGACCGGGTTCAATATTGGGCGAAGGCCGACGAGCGGCTGATGCGCGAACTGGTCATCACAAAGACGCTCAAAACCCCGGTCAACTTCATTGTCCACACCTTGCAGGAGGTGAATGACGGGCTTGCCCATGGCCGTTATTTCTTCATGGACGTCGCCAGCGAGGGTATTGCGCTCTACCAAGCCGATGAAAGCGAACTCCACCAACCGAAACCAAAAACACCAAAACAAGCTTTAGCCATGGCGAAGGAATATTTTGAAGAGTGGTTTCCCAGCGCCCTGGTCTATCTCAAATCCGCCCGCGATCTAATTTCCGACGGACGTACCAAGGAACCAGCCTTCATTCTCCACCAATCAGCGGAACGCCTCTATCACTGCGTCCTCCTGGTCTCGACCTTCTATACCCCACACGTGCATAACCTCGGCTTCCTTCGTACCCAAGCTGAGAGGCTCGATTTCCGCCTGTTCAACGTCTGGTCACGCGAAACACGGGCCGAACGGGCAATGTTCGAGAAGCTCAAGGACGCCTATGTGAAGGCGCGCTACTCCAAACATTATGCGATCAGCGAAGAAGAACTGAAATGGCTCGGCACGCAGGTCGAGGAACTGGGCCGCGTCATTCATATCGTCTGCAGCGAGAAAATTGCCTCGTTAGAAGCAGCAGCATAATCGACCATTAGTGCGCCAGAAGTGCCGTTCAGCCGCAGGCTGACTATGACTGGAAGTGGGACTTTGTGCGCAGTCCGCTTTGGAGCGTAGAGAAGGCGATAGCGGACGTTGAATAGTTCTCCATGCCCAGCCTGCGGTCGCCGCAATAGTCGTCATTCGCAGCCCACCAGCACCCCTTCGAGGGCGGTCGTTCAAGCTGCCGTGATATGGCACTACATTGCGCCGGCAGGCTCATCGAAAAAGCTTGAATGGGCACAAGCAAGATGCTGCTCATGCATCGGTTGCCGAAAGGGCATGCCGCACTTCCGGCAGTGCATCATCGCGCACGGCCTTTAGCCACGCCTCCGTCTCTACGCTCGCGTATCCACTTTCCTGTAAGGACAACGCTAACCTCGCGGCATTTTTGCGGATCAACGAAACTGTTCCCGCTCGCTCGCTTAACATAGCCGCATATCCGTCTCACCAGTCGGGTAGATGCAGAACTTCGATCGTTCCCATCTCAACCGTCAAAAAGACTTCACGAAACCGTTTCCCGTTTCGGCTTCCGAGATCGTCAGGCTCAGGCAACCAATCGGTCGGGCTCAAAGCCAAGCACGTTTGTCGAATATTCGGTCGAACCTTCGGGCGACTTGCTGATCTCGACGGTGATGAGCTTGTCGCCGGGAAAGGCTGGGCTGAGTTCGAGCGTCAGGTAATCGAACAGCTGTCGTTCGTGGATCGCGATAATGATCTGGCGATCCTCGCGTTTCGCCAGCGTTCGCAACAGCGCGGCGAACTGTGCGACATGCAGCTCATCCATCGACTGAACCGGGTCGTCCAACACCAGCCATGGTAGGTCGGGATTCACCGACAGGTGAAGCGCCAGGAACAGTGTCAGCGCGGCGGTGTTAAGGTTGCCCGCGCTTAGCATGGCGCCCGGACGGCCGTAGGTGCCGCCATCCCGATGCACGGTCTCCAGCAGCGCGGAAATTGGATCGCCGTCTTTTGAGGGCAAGACAAATGCGGGCACAAACGGTTCGTTGGGCGCGAGCCTGACGAAGAGATCGCGCCAGATCGTGTTGAGCCGCTCGTTAAACACCTTGCCGACAATCGCGGTCCGCGCCTCGCTGGCGGCGACGCGCAGGCGATTGGCCATGTCTCGTTCGGTGCGCACCACACGCTGGGCTGCCGTCAGCCGATCGAGCCGCTGCCTGCGCTCGACATTCTCCGCGTCGCGTCGCGCCTTCTCGAGCTGCCGGGCCTGGATATCGAGGATGATCTGCGCCGCAGACTGTCGATCTTCTGCCTGCTTCCTGGCGGTGTCGCGCGCGGCCTCGACGGCGGTCAGCAAGCGCGAGAGCACCTCCTGTGTAGGTTCGGCGTCGGTGACCTCGGGCGCGCCAATCGTGACCGCTAGGTTCATAAGAGTCGCGCGGATTTCGCCGCCGGTCGAATCACGGAGACGAGCTTGGCCGGTCCGGCGGGCGGCAGCGGCATGATGATCGCGAAGTTGCGTTCCCTGCCCCGCTATCCCAGCCAGTTCCTCAAGTTCGGATTTGGCCGAGCGCAAGGTCGCAAGCCGTTGCTGATGGCTGGTCAGATCGATCTGGGGCAAGGCGCGAGCTTGGTCCGCGCTTCGGGCGCGCTCGCCTTGTGCGATCTGATCCTGCACCTGTTTACGCTCGGCGATGAGTTCGTTGAGCCGCTCGGACCGCCCGACGAGCCGCGCGATTTCTTCCGCGACGTGGATCCTCAAATTGACCCCGGGAACTTCGCTGAAGTCGCGGTGGCAGACAGGGCAAGTGTCGTCATGGATATGGGGGATAAGCGCGGCAAGCGCCTGACCAAGACCCGCCGTGTCCCCGGCGACCTGCTCGACCTGCGTATCCAATACCGTCAGTCGGGCGCGATGCTGCCGCAATTGCTGATCGGTGGCCGTTAGTGCCTGGGTCGAAGTCGCTGATGTGGCGACGAGCCCTTCCAGCCGGATGATCTCGCGGATGACGAGCGCGAGTGCCACGCTGCGCGCTTCCTCCGGATTATTCTGATCGGGGTCGGGAACATCGGGGAAGATCGGTCGCAGTGTGGTGATGGCGTCGGCGAGCCGCTTACCCGGACCGTCACGATGTCGCGTCAGCGCGTCAGATGTTTCGGCTTCCGCACGCTCGAGCGCGGCGATGCTCACGGCATCGTCATCAGTCGCGAGCTGCGACCATTGGTGCTGCAGGCTGACGACACCGTTCACCCGCGCGACCTCCCGCGCCGAGGCATCACGACCGTTGACGACTGCGAGCAGGTTCGCGGCGGCGATCAGATCGTCCGGAAGCTCGAGCGACACACGAAGCGGCGCTAGCCGACCCTGCAGTTCCGCGATTTCCGCTGCCTCTCGCTTGTCGAGCGCGGTGACCTCGCGCAGCTCGCCTTCGAGGCGACCCTGAAGATTATCTGCCCGGTCGAAGTCACTGCTGAGTTTCGCCATTCGTCGCTTGTCGCCGGCCGCATGAAGACCATCGATCAGGGATTCCAGCTGGTCAAGGCCCAACAGGCTTTTCACGAAGTTCGTGAGAGGCGTGTTGGTCGGATCACGGGAGGCAGGCGACTGATAGATGTCGAGCAGGCGCCCGAGCGTTGATTGCGACAGGTAGCAGCGGTCGGAATAGAAGGTTTCATGATCCCGCCCGAGCAGCGGCCGGCCCTCGATAACACCTTTGCGGACCGACATGTTCGTTTCGGGCCGCAGGCCTCCCGACACGCTAAGGCTGATCTCAGCGAACTCGGCGTGGCGGTTGACGAGATGCGCCTGCACATTGTCGTCGCTTCGGCGCAGCCCCGCGACATCGCCGGTCAGCGCCAGTTCGAGCGCGGTGGCGATGCTCGTTTTGCCGGCGCCGTTCGAACCGTGAACAAGCACGATCGGGGCATTAAGCGGGATGGACACGGTCCCGCGAATACTGCGGAAATTGGTGACGACCAGTTCTGTCAGCTGCGCGCTCATGAAAGGCCTTCCGACAGGGCGCGATCGATCCGGCGGCGCAATTCGTGGCGGACCCCTGCTTCGCCCTGCTCGGCCGCGGAGAGGTACATCGCGGCGACCCGAGTGGTGCTAGCGGACATGCGCCTGCGCACTTCGTTACTCCAGTCGCCCTGAAGATCGGTGGCGGTGGGCAATTCTAGCGGCAAAAGCACTGCAAGACTGTCATGTATCTGGGTATCATCGGCCGTAGCGCTAACTGTCAGCAAACGGCAAATCTGCGACAGGCCTTCGGCAATATCCGCGTCGATCCGCTGCCCAACCAGAACGAGGGTCAGGGTGCGGCGGGAGCCCAGCACATCGAGCGACCGCCCGAACGCGAGCAACTCGCGTCGGAGACGCTCGATCGAGCCGACCGTGGTGTCCTGCAGGATGACAAGGTTGAGAGTCTTGTCGGCGGTGAGGACGGCGTCGAATTTGAAGGTTGCCGAGCCGATGCCGAATGGCTGCTGCGCGTCCCGGAACCCCTTTGCCTTGAGGACGTCGATCACGCGGTCGAGTGGTGTCACAGGCTTGCGCTCCGCTTGAAGGATTCGAGCAGATCAGCCGCGTCGGTGGCGTGCTCGATCAGGGAGGTCATGCAGATCTCGCGAAGCTTGACCTTGGCGTCACGGCCATATTTGCCGCCGGGGAAGCGCGCGCTTCGTTGTGTCGCAGAGGCGCTGAGCAGCACCACCGTATCGTGGGAATCGGGATCGACATGCCCATTCTGTACCATGCTGGATGCGACATAGTCATTGGCTGCGAGGAACACGCGAGTTGTCTTGCCCTCCTGGTCGAGCAGGATAGGCGTGTTGCGGGCAGCGTCGTTGGTGACCTTCCAATTTCCGGCTCCCGCTCCGTGGCCCAGCAGCGCCAGTGCAACGGACGCCTGGCGAAGTCCGGTCGCCGCGTTCACCCCGCCGATCTGTTGGAGCGTATCACGGCTGATCGGCAGATAGCGTCCATGATCGGTGTTGCCATGCTGAAAGAGATCCTGACCGTGATTGAGCGCGCCGATCAGCCGACGGACGAAGGCGAGTGGATCGGCGGCGGTCGCCGCGGCCCCGTCGCGGAGCTGCCGCAGTCCGGCCCCGATCGCGGCCTTCTGATGGACCAGCCATGCTGCCGGTAAACCGAGGTCGGTAAGTGCCACCGCTTTCATTTCAAGCACATTGAGCAGCAGTGCGATCAACAGCGGCTTTGCGAACGCACGCACCCTTGCGTTCGCTTCGATCGCAACGCGATTGGCATGATAATTCGCTTCGCCATAGGCGCTCGTGAGCACGCCCTTCTGGCCTTGCTTCAATGCCTCTTCGGCGAAGATGAAGGCTTTGAGTGCTGCGTTCCAGTCCCAATTGCTGTGCTGAGCGCCCTCGACGAAAATCTCCTGAACATCATTATCCTGCGCGGAGAAGCCGATCATCAGGGTGCGACGTTGCTGGACGAGCGTGAGCAAATGTCCGCGCATGACGTTATAGGCGGCGTTGAGTCGGTAGCCTTGGATCTGCGGCGTCCGGGCGATCAGCAACCGGCGATAGATGTCCGGCTCCGCCACCGCCTTGACGGCGCAACCATGATATTTGAGCAGCTTTGCGCGCCCCCCAGCGCCCTGAAAGTCACCGGCACAGATGCAAACATCAATTTGCGATCCAACGGCGCCGGCGAGTTCGCGCTCAGCGGCTTCGATCAGATAATCCCAGTTGGCCGAAGAGATGTCGCGAAATGCGCCCTCGAGGGTCAGCATGACAATGCAAAGATGCTCGGCGTCGGGCTCGTCGCCTGTGAAGCTGCCCGGCACGTCCACGGCCTGCCAGAGCAAAAAATCCGCTTCGGCTTCACCATCGAGCTGGGTCTCGAGCACTTCGGAGTAGAAGCCAGCCAGACGGCAGGTCACAGTCTTTCGGTCGTCTGCTGGCCAATCCTCGATCGGCAGATCGAGATGCAAAAGCTGGCGCTCGGGAGGCGATAGCTGCGCGATCACCTGCTCGAGCGCAACTTTGTAGCGACAGTCATTGCCTGCCGGGTCCATGCGCGATCGCAGATATTCGATGACGCGGCCGACGACAGCAGGAACACCGACAACACGTTCAAGCGAAATGCCGGAACCAAGCCACAACGCATAAAGGCCGCGTGCCACACCTTCTGCAAGCCCTGGAGAACTTGTCTCTAGGAGCGACAGCGTCTCAGCAACCGTGATTTCGCCCGCAGTCGGCAAACATTCCCCCAGTGACCATGCCCCCGCATGGCTTTGATCGTCGTTCAATCTGATCAGCTCGTTGCTGAAATCGCGATCTTAATCGAATTTCACGGTCGATCCAGTTACTTTCCTACGATATCCATAGTGTGCGGCGCTTGCGCATCGTTTGATGCGGGCGTGATCAATTCGGCGCGGTTCGCGCAGTGTCGAATAGCCGACCGTCTGCCTCGATGGATCGAAAATTCTTGGCTGAATTTCTTATATGGGTTGACAACGGGTCGGCATGACAAGGTGGCGACTTTCGGCACCGTACAGGCGAGCCCGTAGAGGCGGCTGACGCCCCATATCGACGGAAAGGTTGAAACGGGCGGAGCCACAGGGCAAGAGGTATTGCATGGCAACACTTCTTGACTGGGGAAACGTAGACGCGGCTGCCGCTCAAATTGAGAAGACTCTCAATCTCGAAACCCGGCGGGAAGCGTTCTCCCTTCTCTGCGTGACATCACTACTACGCATCGACTTCGATGAGGCGAGGGGCTCGATCACCGATGGAGGAGAGGACAGGGGCATTGACGCGGTCTATCTCGACGAGCGCTTCGGGTGCCGTGTAATCCATCTCTTCCAGTTCAAGTGCCACAGCAAATTCAACGGCAGCAACCGCAACTTCCCGTCGACTGAGATTGACAAACTCCTTGCCTTCATCGGGGACTGTTTCGGACAGGTCGACGGTTTTCTCGACACATGCAATCCGCTGCTGCGGCAGAAGGTGTTGGATATCTGGGACTTTGTGAATTCGGGGGCGTGCCAGGTCGAAGTCCACCTTTGCTCCAATGGGGAGCGGCTCATCCCCGACCACAAGGCTCGTTTTGAATCATCGCTTGCCCGGTTCAAGTTCTTCCAGCTCCACGAAGCCGATCTCGATTTCCTGTCTGACACGGTCTCCCACCGGACAGCGACAGAGCGGGAGATCCACCTCCGGATCGTGGAGGAACAGATTTATGAGCGCACGGACGGCAACGTGCGGGCTGTCATCGGAACGGTCTGCGGCGACGAATTTATCGCGGCGCTGACAGATCCCACCAAGCCGACGCAGCTCGACCCCGATCTGTTTGAGGAGAACGTCCGCGTCTACCTTGGTGAACAGAACGACATAAACCGGCGCATCTACGATACCGCCGTGTCCAACGAAGCCGGAATGTTCTGGTATTTCAACAATGGCATTACGATTGTCTGCGAACGGTTCAGTTATCAGCCTGGCTTCAAGAATGCACCATTGCGCCTCCTGAATCCTCAAGTGGTGAACGGTGGCCAGACCTCGCACGCGCTCTTCCAGGCATCGCGAACCAGCTTCGCTTCCGTGCAGCGCGTTCGGCTTCTCGTTCGCATAATTGAGACGCAAGATAAGAGCCTCTATGCGAAGGTCGCCGAGGCAACGAACAGCCAGACGCCGATACGAAGCCGCGACCTGAGATCGAACGATCCCGTACTCGTCCGCCTCGAGGCGTCGCTGCTGAAGCACGAGTGGCATCTGGATCGAAAGCGCGACCAGCATTCCAAGATCGACGAAAGCAGACGCATAGATGCCCTGAAGCTCGGGCAGGTCTGGTTAGCCTACGTCCGCGCTGAACCCGATAAAGCGAAGACGGCTTCGGATCGAATATTCGGAGAGTATTTTCCGCTGGTTTTCGATCCTTCTGAGATGGATGCGAAGCGCGTGATATCGGTGTGGAGCCTCTACACCGAGATCGAGAAGCATCGCCGCGCCAAGCTGCAGGAAGCGCGTAGGGCATCAAGGCTGGCCGCAGAGCAGGAAATCGAATCTGCTTGGATCGTCGAGGGGTTGTATCATCTGGCCTTCGCAGTCAGAAAACTCGCGGACCGCGCCAACATCGACATCTTCGATTTCGACCAGGTCGGCCCTCTAATCCCCGAGGCGGAGCGGCGGTTGGCCGAGTTCGTCAAGGACCGCCCGAATATCTCGACCTACCGCCTCTTCAGAAATGCGGCCACGAAACAGAACCTGTTTCGAGCCTCGCTCAACGAGCAACCCCAGCAACTTAGCCTCCTCTAGTCCGTCGAGCTATTTCTGTCGTCGATAACGCTAGCCCGTCTTATTCACCGGCGGCATGGGATGGGGTTGGCGGACGTGGCGTAAGTTACTGATCTGGAGTAGAGAAAGGGTGCTTAAATCATCCCTCTACGCCGGACAGAAAGTGCCACGACCGCCATGGCAGATGATAGCCTCCTCGGTTTCTCATTCCCAGCGATTTGCCGCAAGAAAATGACCGCCGCCTTCGACGGCGGTCGGCTGACATCCGATGGTGGCGTATTGCTGCTGGCGCAGGCCGAGCGACAGCTTGGCATTGCGGAACGGCTTGCCGCCTGCATTTGCGACCCTCGCGACCAGAGCCGCGTCGTCCACGATCTCGACGACATCCTGCGCGCTCGCATGCTGGCGATCGCCTGCGGCTATGAAGATGCCGATGATCTCGACAGTTTGCGTCACGATCCTGGGTTCAAGCTGGCGCTCGGCAAACTGCCCGGCGGCGTGATCGGCCTGGCAAGCCAGCCAACGATGAGCCGCTGGGAGAATGCGCCGACGACGCGCGAACTGGTGCGTCTGACAGGCGCGCTCGTTGATCTCTACTGCGCGAGCTATCCCGTGCCGCCGGTCGCGGTGACGCTTGATATAGATGAGACAGTTGATGTCGTCCATGGCGGCCAGCAGCTCTCCTTCTGGAACGGCCATTATGGCGAGCGCTGCTTCCTGCCGATCCATGTTTATGACACCGCGACTGGACGTCCGGTGGCGATGCTGCTGCGCACCGGCAAGAGCCCATCGGGGGTCGAGACGGCAGGCCATGTGCGTCGGCTGATCCGGCGCATCCGCTGCCACTGGCCCAATACCCGCATCACGCTACGCGGTGATGGCCATTACGGCCGCCCCGAGATCATGGCGTGGTGCGAGGCGAACGGCATCGACTATGTGTTCGGCCTGCCCGGCAACAAGGCGCTCCATGCCGATCCCGTCATCGTCAATCGCGGCGATGCCTGTGCCACCGACCGGGCGCTGCAGGGATTGGGCGTGCTGCGCCGTTATGCCGAGACTTGCTACGCCGCCAAATCCTGGGGGCCGACCAAACGCAGGGTCGTCGCGCGGATCGAAGCCAGCACTATGGGCCTCGATATCCGCTTCGTCGTCACCTCGATCGAGCTTGGTAGCGCCGAGCACATCTACGACACGCTCTATTGTGCTCGTGGCCAGGCTGAAAACCTCATCAAACTCCACAAGACCCAGTTGAAGAGCGATCGCACCTCCTGCCGATCGGCCAATGCCAACCAGATGCGCCTCATCCTCCACACTGCCGCATATTGGCTGATGTGGAAGCTGCGGCAGGCCGTGCCCGCCACCGCAGCGCTGAGGAACGCCGAGTTCGCCACCATCCGCATCCGCCTCATCAAGGTCGCCGCCCGCGTCGTCGAAACCGCCAGCCGCATCCGCATCGCCTTCGCCAGCGCTTGCCCCGACGCCGACATCTTCCAGCATATCGCCCGCGCCCTCAAAGCCGCGCCGACCTGAACGGCGCGGCGCGGCCGCAGATCGATCCACCCTGTCCAGAAACCCCGCAAACCTCTCGGCCAAACGCGATGAAATAGTCGCCACAGGGCAACTCGCGCTGGCCGCCTCAGCCTGCCACCCCGTCCCGGATTAAGCCATCACGCAGCAGACCGGTGAATAAGAGAGGCTAGCTAAAGGCGCAAGCTGGAAGTTGGCATTGTCGGCGCCTCCACATGAGGCGAACGGAAGTTCCCAGCATTATTCGGCCATTCGCGCCTGACCACTGAACGGCGGAAGATGGTCGACGGCGGGATGGCGGCAACGCGCGCCCAAAGCCGTCGTTCTCGGACAAAGACAGGCTTGCCAAAACTGGTCATTACTGCAGGCAATGGTCAAGCTACCGTTATTATTTGCTCTGCAGACATTCCACTTTCTTAGCGTACTGAAGTATGGCCTATGCGTTGGAAATGAATACCTCGCAGGGATATTTTTAGCACAGTATGATCATGCAGCCCTTTTCCAACGTCGAGATCGAATTCTTCATTGAGACCAACGGCCGGCTAAGCGCAGAGCGGGCGCTTGCGCTGGGCACAGAATTCGTACTCTTCATTCAGTCACAATTCGCGGAGGGAGAGCTCGAAGCGACTGAGATCGTCCACCTCGGTCGCGGCAGCTTCCGCGCCCGTCTTATGGTCATTCTCCGCGACTCGGCGACCGGCACCGCGATCGCTCTTGCGGCCTTGGCACTCAGTGGCGCGGATATGCTAAAGGGCGACAGTGACGGCTCCTTCGCCACGGAAATTGCGAAGGCCTGCATCGAAAGCGGCGCGGCCCGCTGTGGGTTCCGGACTTCAGAGGAAGAATTCCTCGTCGAACGCAACGCCATGCCAGCAATCGAAAAGTTACAATCGCTCGCGACGGAAAAAGCGGCACCCTTTTCCGGAAAATTCTCGTCCGACTTTGCAGAGGACTCGCCTCAAGCAGGAAATGCGCCGCAGCTTTTTGCAAGTGATCCTCTGCCGTCCACCGAATATGAGCCTCCTCAGCTCGACGTTGTCGGCTTGTTTGATCACGACGACGGCGTCCCAAAGGTCTACACCGTTGATGGCAGCCACGATATTGAACTCGACAACGATCGCGAGACACCGCCCGGGGGCCGCGTCGCTGACTTCCGCCTGCGCGGTCCGCTCGCAAAATACGGTCGGACCTACGCTATCGAAGGTTGGGCGCCGCGCAGCGACAGCCCGATAGGAAGCTTCGTCGGACGGATGATTGAGGTTCATGATGGACGCGCCGTCACCTTCGAAACCACCGATGGCGCGCACTATGCCCCTGTCGTGCCAGACGATACGCTCGGATGGGTGCCGATGGGTGCGCTCGTCGAGGTTAGAGCTTCGTTGACCGGCGGCGAGCAGCTCGAGATCTACGACTGGCGCGAGCTTCATCGAGAGGAAGCAGCAACCATCTCGTCTTCTGCGCCTGGTCCCGAACTTTCGACCTATTCCGGCGTGCTGTATGAAGACGTTGACGGACTGCAGTTCAAATTGGACTGGGGCGGGACCGCCTTAGTCAACGGCGTAGCCCCCGGAATCAATGTCCCGCGTGACCGACCAATAGAAGTCAGAGCCGAACTTAGCCGCGGTTCGCGGGGCGGTATGGCCGATCCCCAATTATTCATTCATAGTTGGCGTCCACTCGATGATGACACGTTAGTGGATACTGAAAGCTAGATTTTCTCGATATCGAACGTCTGCTTAGGACCCTTGATATCTTGGACCGGAAAGTCTCCTGCCGGCCAATCGCAGGCGTGCAGAGCGATGAAGCAGACCGAACGCAGCTGGGAACGCAAATTTGGCGGCTGAATGGCAACAAAGGGTCGACATCAGAAGGCGAGAGCTGGGACAAACCCGTCATTTCCGTCCAGTCCGCCAAATGTCGGCTTCCGACATGACCGGACGCTCACGAGTGCACAAGACTCGTTGCGGCTAAGCTCGACGATTGGGTCATAATGGTCGGATTACGAGCGGCAGCTTCAGGGAGTAGCGACCGGCGCGATTAACGTCGGAGATTGGGGCGCGAAGCTGCACGGCCGCTACACCTAGCTCGCGGTCAATCTGTCCGGAACGATGGCGACGTTTCTCATCGCCATCTTGGGCGGTACGGAAGAGTTGACGTTCGACGCCGCCAACTGGAGGTCGGCCAACCACGCGCTCGTCGAACCGGAGGGAGCGGACGAGCGCAATCCGGCGGGCTGGACATCACCGATCCGTTCCTACAGTCTGTCGGCGACAATCCGGGGAGGCCGAACGGGAATGGACGGGGAAACTAACGAGATCGCGATCGAGACCGACAGCGCGGAGCTCGCGCGCGAGATCGCGGAGGCGGTGCACGGCGCGACGCCGGTCAGCGGCGAGCGGAAGGGGCTGGACGGCGCGACCCTGACCACGGTGCTCGTGACGCTGACGCCCTTCGCCATTCGCGAGATCGTGCGGCTGGCGACGGCCCACATAGCCGCCAAACGGCACGTCAGGTTCGTCAAGGACGGCGTCACCATCCAAGGCGTCAGCGAGGCCACGCTGCTCAAGATCCTGGAGGAAGGCGAGGAGAAGAAGCTCCCCTGATGGCGCCACCCGTCGACCGCTACATCGCGCAGATGCGGCTGAACCATCCCGACCGGGTCGAGGAGGAGATGTACGACCTCCTTGTCGGCGACACCTTCCGCACCTTCGCGGGTCATTTCGGCCTGACCACGTCGCTAAGGATCGTCTTCACGCCGTCGAGGCGGGCGGAGCGGCTGCGCATCGGCGGAGAGAGCTGGCTCATCTACGACCAGTATCTCGGCCAGACGTTCAACATCCTGAACCGTATCTTCTTCAACGCCGAGGGCGAGAGGGAGGCGATCGCCTACTTCCACAAGTACATCGCGGAAAGGACGCTGGAGTACGGCCAGGCCGAACTCGGGATCGAGCCGGCCAACTTCTACGCGGACCAGAAGGACCTGCTGCGCAAGACCGTCGACTGCGATCCGCTGCGCGCGGCCTTCACCATCTTGGCGGAGCAGTTCGCCGTCTTCCATGAACTCAGCCACGAGATCCTGGACAGCGGACACGACTTCGCCGGCTTCTACATGGGGATCGTCGCCGACAGCATCGCGTCGAAGCGGGAGTTCCACCTGTCGCGGACGGCCGAATCGGTGGTCGAGGGCTTCAGGAACGGGAACCCGGCCGCATACCACGACGCGCCGCTGGACGACGTCATCGCCGAGACGCTGGCCGATTTCGACAGCCCCGAGCAGGTGCTCGGACGGGAGGCCTACATCACGGCCCTCGATGATCCTGACGTGGCGGAGGAGCTCTTCTGCGACTTCGTGGCATGCGATCTCGCGCTCATGGGCGGCATCGGCGAGGACATGGAGCTGCGCGATGCGCTCAGGGCGCTCTACATCGCTTCCTACCACCTGAAGACCCTGGACCACGTCGACCGGGCCATGGACGGCATCCTGCTGCCCGGGCAGTCCCCGCAGGACCATCAGTCGCACCGCCGGCATCGGAGCCAGGCGATGCAGGTGCGCAACCACTGCCTTCGCGACCACCTGTTGATGATGTACGGCGCCAGGCTCTTGGACCGCGAGGAGGACGAGCGGTCGCGTCTCGTCTCGGAGTTCGCGGTCGACCTGATGAAGGACCAGCGTCGCTACTACGAGGCCGTACTCGATCCCGCCACCAAGACCGCCTCGTTCCTGGCGGAGCCTGGCCGGCTACAGGAGATGGCGGCGGAACACGACGCGCCGCTCCGGACGTTCGCGCTGAACAGGCCGGACGCCGACCCGGCGATGGCCCGTAACGCGCTGGCGAGCATCACGATCCTGAAGCAGACGGGTTGGCCCATCTCGGCGATCGACCGCTTCGCGGCGAAGCTGAGGGACTGAGACACCTGCGGAATACGGCCTTCACCATTTCAGGCCGCGAAGTTGCCCGCTTTTGGGGTCATCTTTAGTCTGGCTGGATGACCGATGTTAGGGCGCGCTGCTGCCGGACGGCTCAATGGCACAGTAATGGCGGGTACCGCCCGAAGCGCCGGGCCATTGTCGCACCGGAAGTTCGCGATGGTCTTGAAGTCAGGTGCGAGACGTCGGGTCAGCCACATCAGCTCGATATTGCGCTGCGCTTCACGTTCGAGCCGACGGCTCGACTGAACCCGGTTCAGATAGCCGTAGAGGTAGATCTTGAGCATCGTCGAAGGATGGTAGGCCGGGCGCCCGGTCTCGGCGGGCGTCGCTCCAGCGAAACCCAACGTTTGTAGATCAAGCTCGTCGATAAAGGCCTCGACCACCCGGACCGGGTTGTCCTCCGACACGTAATCATCAAGCGATGCAGGCAGCAGAAAGTCCTGCCGGCGGTCTTCCCCTTCAACGAAACGGCCCATCTCAAAGCCTCCCGCAATCCGCGAAAACCATAGCACAGTCTCGCGTTTTTACACGGTCTCGGTCGGCTTCAGACTTACGGCTTCTAAGCGACGCACTTTGCCAAGCAGATGTCCATCGAGAGCCGCTGGTGCCTGGTTTCGCAAGCGTTCAGTTGACAGCGGACGATTGGTTCTCGATGTTCGACCTTTGTACCGCCTAGGCTCACACAACTTTTATTGGAGACAGGCCGGCGGCAGAACTAGGGGAGAAGAAGGTGAAGCTGATCCGCGCGCAGGCGACGAACTACCGCAACATCATCGATTCGAACCCCGTCGAGATAGGCCAGTCGACCTGCCTGGTCGGCAAGAACGAGGCGGGCAAGTCGGCCTTCCTCAAGGCGCTAGAAGGTCTGCGGTCCACCGACAAGGCGTTCACCGAATACGGTAAGATCACGAACTATCCCCGCCGCGCGTTCGCCGACTACGCCGAGGATCACGGCAGCGGCGAGGCGGTCGTCATGAGGACGTCGTGGGAGCTCGACGATGCCGACGTAAGGGCGATCGCCGCCGAGCTGGGCACTAAGGCGCTGAATGGACGGACCATCGAGGTTTACAAGACTTACGAGCAGAGCGGCACGACGTGGACGGTGCCGCTCGACGAGGCATCCGTCGTCGCCCATCTGGTCGACACCCACGGCCTGACGACTGAGGAGAGGACGCAACTCGCCGGATCTAGCACCACCGTTCGCGTGGCCGCGCGTCTTGAGGCGGCAGACGTGCGATCCGAAAGCCAACAGGCCCTCCTGGATGCGATCAAGGAGTTCAGGAAAAACGATGCTTCGTTGAGGGCAATCGACATCCTAAGCTCGCGGATGCCGCGCTTCATGTACTTTTCGCACTACGACCGCATGAGCGGCGAGGTGTCGATCAACCAGCTAGCGCAGGATCGCAGCAACGGCTTCGAGATGGCGAGCGGCGACCGGGTATTCCTCGACTTCCTCGAGTACGCTGGCACGACGCTGGAGGACCTCACCGCGACCGACCAGTTCGAGGAGCTGAACGCCAAGTGCGAGGCCGCCGCCCTGCGCATCACCGATCAGATTTTCGAGTACTGGACCCAAAACGACGAGCTGAAGATCAAGGTCGTCCTTTCGGAGGGCAAGTCCGGCGATCCTGCTCCGTTCAACAGCGGCCCAGTGGCGCGGGCGCGCGTCGAGAACGGCCTGCACGGCGTCACGGTGCCATTCTCCGAGCGCTCCGCCGGCTTCATCTGGTTCTTCTCCTTTCTCGTGAAGTTTGCGCAGATCCGGAAGAAACATGGCAACGTCATTCTGCTCCTCGACGAGCCTGGCCTGACGCTGCACGGCACCGCTCAGCTCGACCTGCTCCGCTACTTCGCCGAGCAGATCGCGCCGAAACACCAGCTGATCTGGTCGACCCATTCGCCTTTCATGGTGCCGCCGGATGACCTCGCCTCGGTCCGGACCGTCGAGGACGTTGTTGAGACCGACGCGCGCGGCCGGAAGAAGTCGATCGGCACCAAGATCAGATCGGACGTTCTCACCACCGATCCGCAGACGAACTTCCCCGTGTTTGGCGCGATGGGCTTCGAGATCACCCAGACGCTCATCATCGGCAAGAACACGCTCCTCGTGGAGGGGCCGAGCGACGTCCTCTACCTTCAGATCGCCTCCGCCGCCCTGAAGACGGCAGGCCGCGCCCACCTCGCCGCGCGCTGGGCGCTCTGCCCATCGGGCGGCATCGACAAGGTACTGCCGTTCGTGAAGCTATTCTACGGCAACAAGCTCAACGTGGCGGTCCTAACGGACTTCGACCGAGGGCAGAAGCGCAAGCTAGACGACCTCCACAAGTCGGCCCTCCTCGCCCAGGAGCGGATCATCCTCGCGACTGAAATCGCGGGCAAGGAGGAGGCCGACATCGAAGACTTCTTCGCACCTCAGCTCTTTGTGGACCTCTTGAACGCCACCTACGGTCTGAAGGACGAGCACGCTCTGACGGTGGAGAAGCTCGAAGCCGCCGACACGAGCACGACGCGCACGGTCAAGAAGACGGAGGCGTATTTCCGGCTTTTGCCGCCAGAGATCCCGGAGTTCAGCCACTACGATCCCGCCGCCTACCTGCTCCAGCACCCCAAGCTGCTCAGCGGCTCCAGCAAGGCTGTCAAAGAGACACTCGCCCGCTTCGAGAAAGCGTTCCAGCGGATCGGGGAATTTGCGGCCTAAGCAACGTGAGCTCAGTGAATCGAAAGTGACCGAACAATCGTTTTGAACTTAGCGAGGCCACTAACATTGCCGGGCGTAGCCATGGGCTCCCGCCTCGCTAGATTTCAGGACAAGGACGTAACGAAAGCCGGGGGATGCATGCTTCAGATCGCGACCGGAAAGTTCTTTAAGGCGGCGGTTGGCCGGGAGAACCGGCTGCGTGGCGTGCTTTACACCAATTATCGCACCAGCTTCGAAGACGAGGGGCTTGAGACCGCAGCGGGGCGGCTAATGCCGTCGTCCAACCTTAGCGGCTTGAAGGCGCTTATTTACGAAGTGAGCGAACGATATGAAGGCGGCCCAGCGGAGGGAGCGCTGGCTTCGGTTGGCGCGGAACCCTTCTTGAAGGACATGGCCGCGGTTGTGTCGTTCGGCCTGGATGTCACCTGCACTCCAGATCCTGATCTTGCGCGCAGGCTGTTAAGCGACGCGCCGCTCGCCCCCAACGCGTATGCACGACCCAAGCAATATGTAGCGCGGACCTTCGAAGCCCAGGTTTGGGGCCAACCCGAGGAAGTCGAGCCGCTTAAAGCGTTCGTCGCTGACCTGATCGCCTTAAAGCGCGAGTATTATCTCGGCGCGATGCGGGCGATCCGCACTTATGTCGGCGGTCTGCAGCGTTTGGGTGACGACATTGACCTTGCCTACACGCTACTCGTCGCTTCCGTGGAATCGCTGGCGCAGGGGTTTGACGGGCATCGCGCAACCTGGGGCGATTATGCGGTCAGCAAACGCGAGGCTATCGATAAGGCGCTCGAGGACGCGCCAGAGGCCATGGCCGACAAGGTCCGCGATACACTGCTCGACATCGAGCACGTAGCCTTGACCAGACGCTTCCGGGGCTATGCCATGCAAACTCTAAAGCCGGCCTACTTTCGTGAGGATGCCGCGCAGCGACAGAATCCAATTGGCAGGGCAGACCTCGGCGGCGCGCTCGACTTGGCCTACCGAATCCGCTCAAAATATGTTCACGAACTACAGGCGATCCCCAAGCCGATCGTGTATGTGCATGATCTCAGCGAATGGACGCGCGTGGATCGAGAGATCGCGCTTACAATCCAAGGCCTTGCACGTCTGGCACGGACGCTGATCCTGCAATTTGTTCAGGATAGTCCGAAGGTCGACAAAGAGGACTACCTATATAACCTCGACATTCCCGGCATCGTAGAGGTTGAGATGGCGCCAGAATATTGGGTCTGGAAGCACGAAGGCTTCGAACCCAAGCAGGCAAGACTAAAGCTCAGTGGATTCCTGGACCTTTGCGCGAACGTACTCGCGAAGACGCCTGGAGCCCAACTTGTCGACATTCGCGACCTTCTGGCTAAGTTCGAAATCTTGATCCCGCAGGCCCAACCGACCCATCGCCGCTCGATGCTATCTCTCTACTATCTGTTTAATGTCTTGGTCGCCGAGAACCAGCGGCGCGAAGGGTGGTGGGACGTGGTCAAGGGTTACACGTCAATCCTCAATGCGCCTTCGATGGAGAGTCTGTCGCTACTTCTTGTCCTGAGAAAGCCGATAGACTGGACCGCCAAGATGCTCACGGAAGTTCGTGGGCAATATTATCGGCAGCGTTACCGCGAGCTCGGTCTGCGCCTGCCGTGGCTGTTGGAAGCGGCGTTCGATTTAGTCCTTGCCGAAGCCCATCGCCGCGAAGGTGATGAGAATGAGGCTCGCGCGGTGATCGCGGGCGCGCGGGACAACCATCCGACCATGGCGCAACTGGCCATGTTCGAAGACCAGCTTCTGACGCCGCTGGCGCCGATCGATTGGGCTGAGGCATTGTTACGGAAGGATGAGCCATCCGCCGCCGAGACACCACCTTCCGGCGACGGCTTGTCCGACGAGGCGGCAGGAGAAGATCCCTTCAGCAGGTAGCTGTCGTTCCCAGCTTTGGGCGCGATTAACCGCAGTAACAACCCCGATCATAATCAGAATTTCCGCTCCTAGGTGCGCTAAGATCGAATTGAACGGCTTCAAGAGGCGCGCTGCTGTCTGTCTGCTCGATGAAGCGGTAACGGCGGGTTCCAGCAAGAGCAGCCGTTCTTGCGCAGAACTTGGAACGGCTCGAGTTGGTCGACTCCTGCCGGGATAGCAAAACATCTAAACTTGGGGATCAGGATTTGATCTCTTAGCGTCTTATAAGGGTCAAAGAACGCTTCCCAAGCAAATTCCCCCTCGCTGCCTTGACCATACCCGGTTGGACTTCGCGTCGAATTGAAAGCGCGGTACCGGCTCCGGGCTAACCCATAGCGAGCGCTTTCATCACGTCCTCGATGCTTCCCTTCACCACTACATAATTGCCCTTCTCAAAGTTCACGGCGCTCGCCGTGTCTCCTCCCCTGAACCGCCGCACGAAATTCACGCGATCGGCATTCACCACGATCGGTTTCTCCCTCGGCGGTCTCAAATTGCACATAGCCGTTCATGAAAAGCCCCTGACGATCAGAATACCTCGCCTAGGCCATCTGCTTTGAACTGGATAGGGATTTGCACGGCGACGTGCTGCCCTTCCGTCTGTCAGGCCGATACCTTCACCACCCTCACGGGAGGACCGTCTGGGAAGCACCGCCCAGCAGGGCGGGGGCGATGACCCAGCCTATACAAATGCCCTGCGACGTCGCTGCAAAATAAGCGCATGGATCTTCTGGAAGATACCGTCAGAGCCCTGTCCTTTCAGCCAGGCGAAAGGCATCCGGGTCGCGCTTGGTTCAGGCCGGTTCGACTTCGGCCTTTGCCTTTGGCTTACGCGCCCGTGTCACCGGTTCTTTGGCGAGCGGTTCGACTGAAACGGCGATGCCGGGTTTGCGGCCCAGACCGATCTTTTGCGCCAGTTCCTTGCGCTGCTGCGCATAATTGGGCGCGGTCATCGGATAGTCCGATGGCAGGTTCCATTTGGCCCGATATTCGTGCGGCGTCATCTGATAGGAGGTTCTCAGGTGCCGCTTGAGCATCTTGAGCTTCTTTCCGTCCTCCAGGCAGACGATATAGTCCGGCTTGACCGACGTGCGGACGGAGACGGCCGGTTCCTGCCTCGGCACCTCGGGGACGGACGGCGTGCCCAGACCCGCGAGCGCCGAATGAACGTTTGAGATGAGTTGCGAAAGGTCACCGATGGCAACCGAATTGTTCGAGACGTGCGCCGCGACAATGTCGGCCGTAAGCGTGATCAATGCGTCTTGCGCGACAGCGACCTCAGTCATCTGATTGTTCGTCCTTCAAGGGAGAGAAGTAGATCGCGCCAATTGCCGCAAGCTTGTGGCTGGCAGATAGGTATGACGGGGAGAATGTTCAAACCCGCTACCCTAGCTTTGTATTTCCACATGCGACATTTGGGCAGTGCAGCTTGCGATCTCCTTCCACATCAGAGCGCCAGCCTCTTCGCCCGCCATTGCGAGCGGTGACCGCTTCTCGACAGCCCTCTTCCCACATCTTTTCATGGGTATCGAAGCCGCGCCCTACGGCACCTGCCTCTGCGCGAGCGTCATAGTGGCGTCATTCGTTCGACCGCCACGACGTCGTGCCGCTCACGCACCCCGTCTATGCGCACCCTGCGGCCGACCAGACGGCGCTGCCCGCCTATTCCCAGCAGCCGCCACTGCCCGCCGTCAGGCATGCGCAAAACCAGCTGCCCGCTTTCAATAAGCAACAGTCCTTCAAGGGTGATTGGTCGGTCTCGGGGCATAGTCTGGATTAACCCGTCAATTTCGAAAACGATCGTGGTGCGGTCGACTGTCGCTTCGGTTTCTCACTTTCGCACGAAGTCCTCACGGCTTTCGCCGCGCAATGCAGCGCGCTTTTGCGCCTTACGCTGCAGGGGAATGTCGATTTGTGGCCTGTTCCATCGTGCTGCCCCCTCCAGGACAAGCAGATCCTCGGCGTGCGTGAGGAACGTGAACACCTTGTTGCACACCTCGATCATCAGCGATTTCATCTCCTCATCCGAGATGCGGGACAGGCCATTCCAGGGGATTTCACCATAGGGTGTGACGACCTTCACGTCACCAAAATCCCCCGTCGCGCTACCTGGCACTGCCCCTGCGTGCAGATCCTCCAAAGCTGTATTGCGCACGCATTGTTCAACGAGGGCCAGCGTAAAGCGTACTTTCTGGTCATCAGTCAGCTTATCGTCCGACATATGCCCCCCATAGTAGCGTCTCCAGGCTTTCGAGCGATAGATATACGCCAATCAGCACGAACGAACCATTGCGAGACGAACCTATAGCCATGAACGACGCTCCCCGCGAGACCTACAGCGCGCAGCTCGCGCGAACGGAAAGCTGGAACGGTGGGTGATCGCGTGCTCCCGGCGAATGTGGCGACCCCGTCTCCCCCCGTCCTCAAACTGCCCACCGGCCCCTCAGTTATGCCTTCGGCGCGGCGTCCTTCTTTGCAAAATGGATATCCACCCGCATCCCAGTCCCCGCCCTTGAGGTCACGGTCCAGTCGGCTTTGGCATTTTGCGCTGGGATTGCGCAATCACGGCTCCAAGCTTGCCGACCTTCGGCCAGGACATCCCTTCGCGCAATCCCATGCCGTTATCTGCAACCGCTACGCGACAGCCCGTATTAACCCTGCCATGAAATACCGCAAGGATGCATCGGGTTAGCGTTGTGGCGCTGCTTCCATGTCTGACTCCCGGTTTGGGATTGGCTCCGGACAGCGCTTTCTTAGCATGCTGCCCGCCGCGGACGACCACCAGGGCATCGGATCCATCCTGTCGTGGAGAGCGCAGATTGCTTTGCACAGTAGCGGCGACTGGTTCAGTTCCTATGGCAACAGGAAACAGGAAGTCGGCGAAAGCGGCCTATCCCAGTGGCAGCTTTGTCGAAAAATCACTGCGATTGCCTTCTGCGCGCCGCCTCTTAATCTAGACGTAGATGGCTAGCCTATTCCCCGATCTGTTCGATACCCCGCAAATCTCCGGCCTTTCCTATTGTGAGGACATCCTCTCGCGGGACGAGGAATTGAGGCTGATCGATGGGATCGACGCAACCGCGCTCGAGCCATTCCGCTTTCAGGGCTGGCTGGGCAAGCGCCTGACCAGCTCCTTTGGCTGGCGCTATGATTTTGACGACGCGCGTTTCGGACCAACCGATCCCATGCCTGACTGGCTACTGCCTGTGCGAGACCGAGCCGCCGCCTTTGCTGGCCTCGATCCCGCCAGCCTCGCCCAGGCACTATTGCTCCGATATGATCCCGGCGCAGGTATTGGCTGGCACCGCGATCGCCCGGTTTTCGACCATGTTGTTGGCCTTTCGCTGGGCGTGGCCGCACCGCTACGCTTTCGGCGGCGCAAGGCCGAAGGCTTCGATCGCGTCACCGTCCCGCTGGCCCCGCGTTCAATCTATCACCTCCATGGTGAAGCGCGGTACGAATGGGAACATAGCATAGCTGAAATGGAAGAGACCCGCTGGTCGATCACGTTCCGTACACTGTCGGCCAAACTATCGGACCCGACCTTGGTCAGATAGCGTGGGCCTTCAATGCGCCACGGCGCCCTCATCGAGAAGCTGGTCCAGCCGCGTTGCAATGGCGAGCCACCGCGCCACGCCCCCTTCATCGCCCGCCAGCGCAAGATGTCTTATTCTCTCCGCGATAAATCGCCCGCCGGCGACGCCATGTTGCCGCTCGACCGCCAGAGCTTCGGCCCAACGCTCGAGTTCGGCTCTCACAGGAGCGACGGCATGGATGCGGACATGCGGGGCTTGTTCCAGGGGTCGCTCGTGCGTGTCATCTCGATCAGGTCGTCGGGAAAGCAGCGATCCTGGAAGGCGACTGCCTCATCGAACGATCCACCAAGCCAACGGTCATATTCATCCTCATGTAGAAGCACAGGCATGCGATCATGCACCGGACGGATCGCTTCGTTGCAATCGGTCATGACGCCCGAATAGACCGCGCCCCATTCCTGGCTTTCTCGCCAAAGGCCGGCCCAGGCAAAGACAGGCTGCTCCTTGAGATTGAACCAGGTGCGGGTCTTGCATCCCTTCTCGCCTTCGGCTTCTGCAAAGGCAGTCAGCGGGATAAGGCAACGCCACTGCGGTTTTCGCGCGAGACCAACCCACATGGGTTTGCGCAGGTCGGCGATATTATTAACGGGCTTGGGCTTGGATCCTGGCTTCATGCCGCGCAGGACCAGCGGAAACCCCCAGACCATGGACTGAAGGACACGCTTTCCTTCTGCCTCGCGCACCACCATGCCGGGATAGCCGGGATAGACTTCGTCCGGCACGTTCATGGCGGCGATGTCGGGCGGCTCGACGCCGAAATGCGCGGCCACCTCGGCTGCACTCAATCGCTCAGTATAGAGGTTGCACATTGTTGCACCTGCCTAGTCGCGCCGCCCGACCACAAGTGTTGCGCAGCGCTTAGAGCAAGGCAAGCTGCGGCTGGGCTTTCGCTGGCAATTTTCCGCTGCGCCAGAGATCGTCTGTATGCTCGACGACCATGCGTTCGGCAGCAAAGGGCGCGCGATGCTGGAATCCGATAACGTCCCTGATGCTGCCATGCAGCCAGGCGTCATAGTCGTGGGGATCGAGAAGAACCGGCATCCTGTCGTTGATCGATATGACCGCGGCGTTGGCCGCCATGGTCATACCGGCATAGACCGGTCCGTAATCGGGCAGGTTCCGGCAAAAGCCGGCCCAGGCCATGACGGGCGCATGTTTGACCGAGAACCAGGTTCTCGTCTTGTGGCCGGGCATGCCGTCAGGATTGGCGAAGTGGGTCAGGACGATAAGGCAGCGATAGCGCGGGTCCACGACCATATGCTCCCACATGGGATTGGTGAGATCGGCAACCAGCCCCAGCCGCTGAGGATCGTCGCCATGTTCGCGCATCTCGCGGGTCAGGCGCGGGAAGCCCCACCCCATCGACCGTAACAGCCGACGTCCCCGGCTTTCAAAGACCACGAGCCCGTCAGCGCCCTCGGTGGTTTCACGAGCAAAATGGACAGGCCCTTGCGGCAGCGCCGCACCGAAATGCATGGCGACTTCGCCGACACTCGCCAGGGTCGTATGCAATCTGGACATCGACCGCTCCTAGGAAGACTCGAAAGACATCCGATGATTGGAACATAAAGCGAACAATATTGTCAACCGGCGATAGCCGGGAAGCGCCTTGGACGGACGTTTCCCGGCGAAATCTCAGCCGTTCAGTTTGTCCTTTATCGCCTTGGCAGGCGTGAAGCCGAGCTTCTTGGCAGCTGCGATCTGGATAGTGGCGCCGGTGGAGGGGTTGCGACCTTCGCGCGCTGGCGTGTCCTTGACCTTGAACTTGCCAAAGCCGTTCAGGGCAATTTCTTCGCCCGCTGCTGCAGCATCAGCGATTGCGGCGAAGACCGCATCGACCAGCTTGCGGGCATCCGCCTTGGAAAGGCCGTTGTCGCCGGCGATCTTCTCAGCGAGGTCGGTATTGTTCATGGGCTATATCCTGTGTCGTTGGACGGCGGGCAGAGACGAGGGCGCAAGCCAACGTCCAGCCAGGACGCTATCGCTTGTTGGCAGCCTATGGGCTTCATTGTGGTCCCAAGACGTGCTTGTCTTCGAGGGGCCTGACATTCGGGGTGCCCGATCCCATCTATGGCATCTATGCCATCCAAGATGATGCATGATGGAGACCAGAATGGCTACGGTGCCCAATGATGCCCTGATTGTCATATGTCCGGCCTGCGCAACGGCGAACCGGTTGCCCCGCGAAAGGCTGGCCAAGGGCGGAACCTGCGGCCGATGCAAGCGCCCCCTATTCTCTGGTGAGCCGGTCACACTGACCGCAGATAATTTCGACGCGCATGCCGCGCGGTCCGATATTCCCCTGCTCGTCGATTTCTGGGCGAGCTGGTGCGGTCCCTGTCGTCAGATGGCCCCCGCCTTCAGCGCCGCGGCGGGACAACTCGAACCCTATATGCGCCTTGGGAAACTCGATACCGAGGCGCACCAGGCGATTGCGGGTCGCTATGCCATCCGGTCCATTCCCACGATGATCCTGTTTCGGAGTGGCCGCGAGATGGCGCGGCAATCGGGCGCTATGCCGCAACAGGCCATCGTTGCATGGGCGCGCGAGGCGGCACGACCGGCGTGAGCCATAAGTCCGCCGCCCACCCGGCAACGCCCGATGGCCGTTATTTTGTCGTGCGCGGCCGCCTATGGCGGCTGTCCGATCCCGCGTTGGACGAAGACGTCCGAGCTTCGCTGGTATCGGATCTAATGCAGGCGCGCAGAGCCGTGCGCGACGCCCGTAAAAACGGCGATGTATCGACCGAGCGTGAAGCGCATGCGTCGGTGGACATTGCCAAACGCGGACTTGGCGAGCGTGGCCCAGTCTGGTGGACTGATGGCGCACCTGACTATAATCGTCATATGGCGCGCAACACGCCCTATGCTGACTGGTTTGCCGCCCTTGATTGACGCGCCTTGCGCACCGGCTTGTCGGCCAGCTCAATCCAAACCGGAGCATGGTCGCTCGTCTTTTCCCATCCGCGCGGCGCTGTATCGACCTGCGCCCGTTCAAGCCTGCCCCGTGCCTTTGCGTTGAGCAGAATATGGTCGATCCGAAGGCCTGCGTTGCGCTCGAATGCCCCGCGCCAATATTTCCAGAAGGTGTAGATGGTCTCATCGGGGTGCATTTCGCGCAGAGCGTCGCTCCATCCCTGGTCCAGTACATGGCGATAGGCTTCCCTCACCTCCGGCGCGAAGAGCGCATCGTCTCGCCATCGCTCGGGCGCATAGACATCCAGATCCGTCGGCATCAGGTTGAAGTCCCCGGCGACCACCACCGGCGCATCGAGATCGACGAGCGAGGCAAGGTGATCATGAAGCCGCTCGAACCAGCGCAATTTGAAGTCGAACTTGGGTCCAGGGCGTGGATTGCCGTTGGGTAGATAAAGACCAGCCACCAGAACCCCGGCAACCGCCGCCTCGATGTAGCGGCTTTGCGTATCGTCCGGATCGCCAGGCAGCCCGCGGCGCGTCTCATAGATATCACCGACACGGCTCAGGATCGCAACGCCGTTCCAACGGCTTTGCCCGTGCCAGACTGCTTCATAGCCTGCGTCGCGAATTGCCTTTTCTGGAAATTTATCTTGTGGTGCCTTCAATTCCTGGAGGCAAACGATGTCGGGCTCGGCTTTGCCCAGCCATCGTAGCAGGACGGGCAAGCGCCCGTTAATTCCGTTCACATTATAAGTCGCTACCTTCATCTGGTCAGCTCCCGCAATTGCCGCCGTGGAGCCGCACGCTCTGTCGTATGAGAGTATATAGGACCGGCTTCCTCAGCCTGGCGCGTCAAGCGCCAGCAGATCCTGATCTTCTGGATGTCGATCAAGATAACCCGCGACGAACCCGCATAGCGGCACAACCTTGAGCCCCTTCTCGCGCACGTCCGCCAGCGCGCCGGCGATAAGCCTGCTGGCGATGCCCTGCCCTTCGAGCGCTTTGGGGACTTGCGTGTGCGTGAAAACCAATGCGCCATCCCGTCGGTCATAGGTCGCAATCGCCGTCCCGCCTTCGCCCTCCAGTTCATAGCGCCCTTCGCCCTCATTATCCCGGACGTTCTGCAATTCATCCATGGTCGGTTCCTTTTTCCTACGGGCCATGCACATCGGCGCATTTCGCCGGGCCATTCGAAAAGTCGAACAGACGGGCCATAATGAGGTTCCGCCCACGCCATCCGCCGAAGGAAGTATAGAGACGTTCTGCCTGACTTGGCTATTTCGTGCAGATGCGGTGCCTGGCATCATCCACAGCTCAACGAAATCAACTGCAGCTCCCATGACCAGCCGCTTCACCAGTCATTCATCGCGATATGCTACTAAGGCTTTGTCGCTTCTTCCCCCCTTTTGAAGCGGCGCCTCCCTGAACTTCGGCCCTGCCGCGAGCCCTGCTCCGGCGGGGCTTCTTTTAACACCTGGCTTTCATCATCATCGCCTGCAGGGCGTCCCCTTGACGATTGCTTCTCGGCACAGGACCACCCATAGGCCGCCGATGGACCCAGAGACTTCCGAGCTGATCATGCGCGCCATTGCACGCGCGCCACAATGGCTTCGCCACGATCTGTCGTCAAAAGACCTCAATGCCCGTGGACGGGCTGAAGAAACTCTCGCCGCCATGATCGTAGATGCGCTGTCGCACGGAACGACGCACGAGCCGGAAGGTTAGGCTTCGCGTGGACCCATCCCGTGGAGCATCTGTTTCGATGGGAGGCCTTCTCCTCCCTGCCCTTCTTATCGCAGTTGTTCCGACCATAGCCTGCGCATCGGACAGCGAGCAGTTGACCATCCATTGCCACGGCGGTCGAACCTTCACGGCCGACATCAGCGCGAACGGCGCGCTGGTAACGATCGGGACACGCACAGTCGCGCTAAAGCCACGGAAATCGTCGTTGGGCCGACGCTCTGAAACAAAAGGCGCTGCCTTAATCATCGATGGTGAATTGGCCGCTTTGGCCTTCGACGACGATATCGATTATCGAAACTGCCGATTGAATGGGGTTGGCTCTCAGGTTCGTAACGCAAGATGAATGCGCCGATGGCGTGATCGCTCCCATTCTATGTGAGGGGAAACAGACCCCTATCTAACACTCCGATCGTTCCCGAGTCGGAATGTGAGCGCGCCTAAGACAGTGATTGAACGGCCCGAAGAAATCGATCCGGACATCGGCCATCCATTTTTTGCGCGCTGGATTTTTTCTCAATTCAAGATCGTCTCGCGAAACGATACAGGGAATTGCTGACGTTGACCCGTCCGACGCCCGTAGTTCGGCTTCGCGCGCCATTGACGTGTCTGCTTGATAATCTTGACAGCAAGGGGACTCATGGAGAACAGAAAGAGAACATGTTGCCAGACCGATGAGACCAAGGAATGCCCCGCAATGCCATCCTCGAGGATTTGCGTTCGTCGATCGCCCATGTGACGGGCGATGGGCGTCGTCATGGTGTCCATCCGTTCGGTATTGCCGACATCGACGATCATTTGCCCGGCCACGGCCTTGTAACCGGCGCATTGCATGAGGTTCTGGGCTCTCCCGACATTTCCGACGACGCGGCCGCAACGATATTCATCGCAGGCATATTGGCGCGCATGGAAGGACCGGTTTTCTGGTGTCTGCGCTGGCGCGATCTCTTCACCCCGGCCCTCGACCTTGCAGGCCTTCATCCTGATCGCCTGACCATCGTTGAGCCTGGCGATGACAAGGGCGCGCTCATTGCGATGGAAGATTGCCTGCGCGTGGCTGGCATCGCTGGCGTCGTGGGCGAGGTCTCAAAGCTCTCGACGACCGCGTCGAAACGGCTTCAGCTTGCTGCAGAAGGGTCCGGCGTAACCGCGTTCATCCTGCGTCGCGCTGCCAAGGCGGACGCACTGCTGGAGGGCTCCGCAGCGCAGACACGATGGCGCGTTACGGCGTCCCCCAGCGAGAATCTGGGCATCCCTGCCCTTGCCCGTCCGCGCTGGTCGGTCGCGCTCGAGCGCGTCCGCGGCGCAGAACCCAGAAACTGGATAGTGGAGGCCTGCGATGCGCAGGGTCGTCTCGCTCTGCCTGCCATACTGGTCGACAGACCGGATCAGCAGGAAGCGTGGCGTATCGCCGTCTGAGGCGAACGCAGCGCTATCCGGTCAGCCGCTTGTCACGGCCATAGAAACGCACGGTCGCAAACTGATCGCGGCGGCGGACCCGCTTGGCCGCAGCCTTGGCATCACGCCCGGCATGAGCATCACCAAGGCAAGAACAATGGTGCCTGATCTTGACGTGGTGGATGCAGACGAAGCGGCCGACGCGCAAGGGCTTGAGCGGCTCGCTCTATGGGCAGGGCAGCGCTACGCGCCCTTCGTCGCGGTCGATTACCCCGATGGCCTTTGGCTCGACATCAGCGGATGCGGAGAGCTGTTCGGCGGCGAGGAAGCGCTGGTCAAGGACCTGTTCCGCCGGGTGAACGGCTCGGGCCTTACAGCACAAATCGCTGTTGCTGACACGGCGGGCTGCGCCCATGCGGTCGCGCGCCATGTCCCTGCCGGTCGCCCGGTCATCATTCTTCCTGGAGACCAGAAGAAGGCGGTCGGCCTCCTACCCCTTGCCGCCCTGCGCATCCCGGCAAAAGTGGCAAGCGATCTGCACAAGATGGGCTTCACCCGGATCGAGCAACTCATTGCCGAGCCGCGCGGTCCCATTGCGCGCCGCTACGGACATGAACTCTATCGGCGCCTCGACCAAGCCCTTGGCCATGCGCCAGAGGCGATGGCGCCGATCTTCCCGCCATCACTGCCCCAGGCGCGCCGCGGGCTTCTTGAACCCATCGGTACGGTCGACGCCATCGCAAAAGTCATCGGCGATCTCACCGACGACATTTGCGCTGCGTTGATGCGGGACGGCACCGGCGCGCGGCGCCTCGACCTCCATTGCGAACGGGTCGATGGGCAGTATCAGTCTGTTCGGATCGGGACGGCATCTCCCACAAGGGATGCCCGCCATCTGACAAAGCTCCTGGTTCCCAGGATCGAGCGGATTGATCCAGGCCTTGGGATCGAGACCATGATCCTGATTGCGCCGATCGTCGAACCGCTCCGCAGTGCACAGGCTGATCTTACAGGCGATACGCATCGCGGCCCGGACCTTGGCGCCCTTATCGACGCGCTGGCGAACCGTTTCGGCCGTGACCGGCTGTACGGCACGACGCCCCGCTCGTCGGCCATGCCCGAACGCACGGTCAAGCGGACAATGGCGCTGCGCGATGGCGCGGATCGGCGCTGGAACGCTGTCCTGCCGCGCCCGGGCCGCATGATCGAACCGCCCGAGCCGGTCCAGGTGATCGCGATGATGCCCGACCATCCGCCGGCCCAGTTCGTCTGGCGCGGCAAGCGGCGCAAGGTAGTTAAGGCCGATGGTCCCGAACGCCTCCAGGGCGAATGGTGGCGCGCCAAGGGCCTGGAAGCCGACAGCCCCTATCTCGTGCGCGACTATTTCCAGGTCGAGGTCGAGGGCGGCGGGCGCTACTGGCTGTTCCGCTTGGGCGACGGCCAATGGTCATCGACCGGACCCATGGCCTGGTTCATCCATGGCGCCTTTGCATGAGCCTTGCCGATCAGCGCTATGTCGAGTTGCAGGTGACGAGCCATTTCAGCTTCCTGCGGGGTGCATCCTCGCCTGAGGAACTGCTGACCGCGGCCGCCATGCTGGGCATGCCTGCCATCGGCATCGTGGATCGCAACAGTCTGGCGGGATTGGTGCGCGCCTGGGACGCTGGCCGCTCGACGGGCGTGCGCGTCGTCAACGGCTGCAGGCTGGATCTTTCCTGTGGCACCGGCCTGCTTGTCTATCCCAGCGATCGCGCAGCCTATGGCCGCCTTTGCCGACTGTTAACGCTTGGCAAATCGCGCGCTGGCAAAGGGGGCTGCGAACTCCATTGGGATGATGTCGCCACGTGGAGCGAGGGGCTGATCGCCATCCTTATCCCCGATAGCGATGACACAAAAACGCAGGCGAGCCTCGTCAGCGTCTCATCGATCTTTAAGGAACGCAGCTATGTCGCGCTAACCCTGCAGCGGCAGCCCGGTGACGCGTTACGGTTGCGACGGCTCACCGAGATGGCACAGCAGGCGCGCGTCGAGACCGTCGCCACGGGCGATGTCCTCTACCATGCGCCCGAGCGCCGAATGCTGCAGGATGTTATGACCTGCATCCGCGAGAAATGCACGATCGACGATCTGGGCGAACGGCGCGAGCAGATAGCCGATCGGCACCTCAAGGACGCCGACGAGATGGACCGGCTGTTCGAGCGCTATCTTGGGGACACAGGGCCAGTTCGGCAAAGCGTCGCCATCGCCGAGCAATGCCGCTTCTCCCTTGAGGAGTTGCGCTATCAATATCCCGATGAAATCGGTAAAAGCGGGCGCACGCCACAGCAGGAACTTGAGCGCCTTACCTGGGCAAAAGCCCCCGCGCGCTATCCCGACGGCATTGACGACAAGACAAGAGCCCAGCTGGAGCATGAGCTGCGTCTCATCGCCCAGCTCGATTACGCCCCCTATTTTCTGACCGTCCACGCGATCGTCGATTTTGCGCGTTCGAAAGACATTTTGTGCCAAGGCCGGGGATCGGCGGCCAACTCGGCGGTCTGCTATTGCCTTGGCATCACCTCCATCGATCCGGTGCGCACCGAATTGCTGTTCGAACGGTTCGTGAGCGCTGAGCGACGCGAGCCACCCGATATCGATGTCGATTTTGAGCATGAGCGCCGCGAGGAAGTGATTCAGTGGATTTACGAGACCTATGGCCGCAACCATAGTGCGCTGACCGCGGTCATCTCCCGCTTCCGCACCAAAGGGGCGATCCGCGAGGTCGGCAAGGCGCTTGGCCTGTCGAGTGACGTCACCGATGCACTGTCCGGACAGGTGTGGGGCTGGAGCCGCGAGGGTGTGCAGGAACGCCATGTCGCCGAACTCAATCTCGATCCGACCGATCGCCGCCTTGCCCTCACGCTGGAACTGTCCAGGGTTCTCATGGATACACCACGCCATTCCTCGCAGCATCCTGGCGGCTTTGTGCTGACCCGAGACCGGCTTGACGAGCTGGTGCCGATCGAGCCCGCCCGCATGGATGATCGTCAGATCATCGAATGGGACAAAGATGATATCGACCTCATTGGGTTTATGAAGGTGGATGTACTGGCGCTGGGGATGCTCAGCTGCATGCGACGCGGCTTCGATCTCCTGCGCGAGGAGAAGGACATCCATCTCGACCTCGCCACGATACCGGCAGAAGATCCGGCAACCTATGCCATGATCCGCAAGGCTGACACGCTTGGCGTCTTCCAGATCGAGAGCCGAGCGCAGATGGCGATGCTGCCGCGGATCAAGCCAAGGACATTCTATGACCTGGTCGTCGAGGTCGCGATCGTACGCCCCGGCCCTATCCAGGGCGACATGGTCCACCCTTATCTGAGGCGCCGCGAAGGCAAGGAAGAGGTCAGCTATCCCAAGCCGGAGCTGCGCCGCGTCCTCGAAAAGACGCTCGGCGTCCCGCTCTTCCAAGAGCAGGCGATGCGGGTCGCCATCGAGTGTGCCGGGTTCACCGCCAGCGAGGCGGACCTTTTGCGGCGGGCGATGGCGACGTTCAAGCTGACCGGCGGGGTCAGCCATTTTCGCGATAAGCTCATCGGCGGCATGGTCGAGCGCGGCTATGAACAGGCGTTTGCTGAACAGACCTTCAAGCAGATTGAGGGCTTTGGCTCCTATGGTTTCCCCGAAAGCCATGCGGCCAGCTTCGCGCTCATCGCCTATGCCTCCTCCTGGCTCAAATGCCATCATCCAGATGTATTCTGTGCGGCATTGCTGAACGCCCAGCCCATGGGCTTTTATGCGCCAGCGCAGATCGTCCGCGACGCCTGCGAGCATGGCGTCGAGGTCCGCCCCATTGATGTGAACCATAGCCGCTGGGATTGCACGCTTGAAGATGGGAACCGGCGGTACAGGGCCGTGCGCCTTGGGTTGCGCATGGTCCGCGACCTTGCCAATCCGGACGGCGCGGCAATCGTCTCGGCCCGTGGCGCAGAGCCCTATGCTTCAGTGGAAGAAATCCAGCGCAGAGCCGGCGTGGGCGCTGGCGCTCTCGATCGGATCGGCGATGCTGATGGCTTTGGCTCGCTCCTGCACAGCCGTCGCACTGGCCTTTGGGATGTGAAGGGTTTGCGCGACAGCCCCCTGCCCCTTTTTGCCGCGGCAGACCAGCGCCAGGGCAAGCTCCGCGCCGAAGCGGTCGAACCGAAGGTTGCGCTCTCTGCGATGGCGGAAGGCCAGGAAGTGGTGGAAGACTATCGCAGCTTTGCGCTATCGCTCCGCGCCCACCCGGTGGCCTTTCTCAGGGCGGACTTGGCAGCAAGAAACATGGTCCCGTGCGCGGCCCTTGCCGATATCCGCGATGGAAGATGGGTCGATCTTGCAGGGATCATCATGGTGCGGCAGCGGCCGGGCTCTGCCAAGGGAATCATGTTCATCACCATCGAGGACGAGACCGGCATCGCAAACCTTGTAGTCTGGACCAAGACATTCGAGGCCAATCGGGGAACGGTCCTGGGTGCATCCATGCTCGGCGTGCGTGGTCAGGTCCAGAAAGAAGGCGAGGTCATTCACGTTATCGCCCAACGGCTCGAAAATCTGTCGGGATTACTGGCAAGCCTGGGTGAACGAAGCGATCTTGCCAACGTCTTCCGCCCGGCGCGCGGCGATGGCGCAAAAAACGGGGGTGGACCTGATCCCCGGGACCCGGACAGCAAATTGCTCGGTCGTAAGGCCCGCGCCGGCCCGATCTGACATTAGGATCGGGATACATGACTTAGAGCGCCAGCAGTGTTTGGGGCTTAGCATGAGCTTAGTGACGGCAAAGAGACGCGCCGGCGGCGTTACCGGCAGATCAGCATCAGGTAAGCCAACCCGTGACCTGTCGGCATTGGATGACGGCACCATGCTGCTCTTTCCGCGACACAAACAATTATTGTTATGCGTCATCCGCCTTCGTACGCACGAACGATCAGTGCTGCGGCTGCGCGGGACGCCTGATCTATGGCCGCCTCGTCCGGTGCTCGGCCGATGTCGCGCAGACGGCGTTCGATCAAATCGCTGGTCAGTACGGCCCGATATTGCCGCGCTACGGCCGCGATGCCCCCCTCCGGCAATGTGCGGGAAGGCAATCTTCGCGCCAGGAGGTTTTCCACGCTCTTCAGGCCGGCTTCCACGGTTTCGGCATATAGCCGCACACCCCAGTCACCTGCTTTCGCCTCGGCGATCGCCAGACGGGTGATCTCGAGCAGTTCCTCGCGAAGTAGAAAGCGCAAATAGGCAGCGCCGAACGCGGTGAGCACTTCCTCAAGTGGAATGTCCGCCTCCGCTTCCAGCAGATGAAACGCATCGAACGCCACCCCCTCAATGGACGACAACATCACGGCAGCGAACAGCTCCTGTTTCGATGAGAAGTAGTTGTAGAGCGTGCCTTTTGAGCCCCCAAGGCGCTTGGCGACTTGGTTCATCGAAGCGCGCTCATACCCTTCTTCCCGGAACACCTCACCGGCCGCTTCCAGCACGGAGACGCGCTGACTGTCTGTTTTTACTCGCATTCCAAAAAATCCTGCACTGATCGCTCCTGCTATGCCTTGACGCCAGCTGAATTACAATATTATAACCGAACCGTACGGTTTATTTTAGGTAGGCTAATGCTTAGTTGTGTATCACGTCGAGTATCAGGTACTCTGGTGCTGTGCATTCTTCCCACGCTCGGGGCTTGTGCCTCGGTTCCCAATCTCGGACCTACGCCATCTCTTACATCGCAGAGCGCATTAACGACCGATCCCAGGGTGGCGCGGCTGAACGCGGCATGGCCAACTGATCGATGGTGGACCGATTATGGCGACGCACAGCTCGACCGGCTCATTGAGGAAGGCACCGCCGGATCGCCAACGCTAGCGGCGGCACAGGCGCGGCTTCGTCGCGCCCAAGGACTCGCCCAGCAGGCGGGCGCCAGCCTGATGCCTTCGGTCAGCGGCACCGCCTCGCTTTCGGAGACCAAGCAAAGCTACAATAACGGTGTCCCAGCGGCCTTCGCCCCTCAAGGCTGGAACGAGGCAGCGTCCGCCAATCTAAGCTTTTCATACGAGTTCGACTTCTTTGGCCGCAATCGCGCGTCGCTCGTATCCGCAACGTCCGAAACCTTCGCCGCTCGCGCGGAGGTGGAGCAGTCGCGGCTGACGCTGACCACATCGATCGCCAACTATTACGCCCAGCTTCTTGGTCAATGGCGCGAAATCGACTTGGCGGTGGAGACGGTGCGCATCCGACAGAGTTCCGCTGACCTCGTGACGCGGCGTCGCTCTCAGGGTTTGGAAACGGTCGCGGCGGTTGGGCAGGCGAACAGTGCATTGGAGTCGGCGCAAGCCAACGAAGAAAGTCTTCGCGAACAGGCACGATTGATCGAATATCAGATCGCAGCGCTGCTCGGCGCCGGACCGGGCCGGGCCGTTGATATACGGCGCCCCACGGAGCCCATGCTTCACGCGGTCGGCCTGCCGGCCGGCGCGTCGATCGACCTTATTGCCCGGCGCCCGGACATTGTAGCCGCGTTGCGCCGCGTCGAGGCGCGCGCGGCCGATGTGCGTGTAGCGCGGGCGGGTTTCTATCCCAGCGTCAGCCTGTCCGCGCTGATCGGCCAGCAGGTACTCGGCCTGGGTAATTTCTTCAACGCCGGCTCTCGCTACGGCTCGGCCGGACCGTCCATCTCGCTGCCGATCTTTCAGGGGGGCCGCTTGTCCGGCGAGTATCGAACCGCTCAAGCGCAATTTGATGAAGCGGTCGCGACCTACAACGATACGTTGGTCAACGCGTTGCAAAACGTCGCCTCGACGGTCACGAGCCAGCAGTCGCTGACGCTTCAGCTTGGTCATGCCACCCGCGCGCAGGCCGAAGCGGAGCGCGCCTATCGAGCCGCGAACGATCGCTATCGCGGTGGCTTGTCCAACTACATCGACGTGCTGACCGCAGAAAACACCTTGATCTCCGCGCGGCGCAGCGTTTCGCAGCTTCAAACCCGTGCCTTCACCCTCGACGTCGCGCTGGTGCGCGCGCTCGGCGGCGGTTTCCACACTGCCTGACCCGACAGGAAAACAGCCATGAACGCCGTCACTGCCCCCACGCCCGCCTCAGCGGCATCTTCCACCCCGCCCACCAAGCGGCTGTTCCGTCTGGTGCCGTGGATCGTATTGGCGATGCTAATCGCGCTCGTACTACTGGTCTCCACCGGCTGGGACGCACACGAAGCCAATGCCACCATTCAGACGACGGACAATGCCAGCGTGCAGGGCGATGCCACCGTGCTGACCGCACGCGCCACTGGCTATGTCCGCCGCGTCGCCTTTTCCGACTTTCAGCAGGTGAAGGCCGGCGACGTGCTGGTCGAGCTCGAGGACGACGACTACCAAGCTGCGGTAGCAAGCGCCCGAGCCGACCTCGACCGCGCGCGCGCCAATCTTGCGAACCTTTCCAACGAGGAAGCCTCCCAGCAGGCAACGATCGACCAGGCTGTGGCGGGTGCGCGAACCAGCGCCGCCCGGCTCGCCCTCGCCCGTCAGGAGAATGCCCGCTTTCAGGCGCTCAACGGCAGCGGCGCAGTGACCGGGCAGGAGGCTGACAATGCGCGCTCCGCGCTCGATGTGGCGATCGCGACGCAGGCGGGCAACGGCGCGGCAACCGCGCTCCAGCAGCGGCAGCTCGACGTACTCCGCGGGCAGCGAGCGCAGCGTCAGGCGGCCGTTGACGCAGCGGAGGCGGCGCTGCAGACCGCGCGGATAAATCTGTCTCACGCCCGCATCCTTGCCCCCAACGACGGCATCGTCGGCGCCCGCACCGTGCAGGTCGGCGCTTTGCTGTCGCCCGGTAGCAAGGTTGCCAACTTCGTGCCTGCCGCGCAGCCCTTCGTGATCGCCAACTACAAGGAAACGCAGCTTGCCCGCGTCCGCGTGGGCCAGCCCGTAACGATGGAAATTGACAGTTTCCCCGGCCAGAAGTTGCGCGGCCGCGTGGCGCGGATCGCGCCTGCGGGTGGCAATGTGTTCAGCGTGGTGCCGGCCGACAACGCGACCGGCAACTTCACGAAGGTCGTGCAGCGCATCCCCGTGCGCATCGACCTGCTCGGAAACCAACCGCTTGTCGACCGCATCCGACCCGGCATGTCGGTGAAAACCCGCATCGACACGAGCGATGCTCGGTGAGCGCCGCCGCGAATCTCGGACGCAACGCGGTGGCCCACGCCGAGCCCGAAACGGTGCTCGGCGCGAAGCTCGGCATCGGTAGCCGGCTCGGCCGCGTGCTGATCCGCGGCGAAGTCACCAACAAGCCATGGTTTGCGGTTGCTGCTGTGCTCTTGGCGACGCTGATGACCAGCTTCCACACCCGCTATTTCTCGCTAGCGCTGGGCGACCTGCGCGCGGTTTGGGGGCTCAGCTACGACGAGGGCGCCGAGCTCAACACGATCGCTAACGCCTTGCAGCTACTTGCTGCGCCGGTGATTCCGCTGGCAGTGGTAACGTTTGGCGCGCGGCGCGTGCTAATGTATAATGCGCTGCTGCTCGCCTTTACGACGTTCCTGACGCCGTTCGCGACTGGTCACCTCGCGTTATTCTTGTTGAACGGCGCCACTGCTATCCTGCTCGGCTGCTTTGTGCCGGCGACACTGGCAACCATCTTTCGCAACCTGCCGCCCGCCTATTGGCTTATGGCGCTGTCTCTCTATACCGTTCGCCTAACGCTGACGCTGCACAGCGGCGCGACACTGGAAAGCCTCTACATCGACCGGATCGGCTGGCAGGGCATCTTCTGGCAGACCACGGCCAGCGCGTTGCTGGTGGCAATGCTGGTCGGGGTCGGCATTCCGCAGGAGCCTATCAACGAAGAGATTTGGGACCGCTCGGACAAGGGCGCGGTGGCGATGTTCTGCGTGGCGCTGACCATGGTGTTCGCCGGTATCGACGAAGGCAACCGGCTTGACTGGTTCGAAAGTGGTGAAATCGTGGCGCTGGTCGGCGGCGGCCTGCTGCTGTTCGTTTGTTTCCTTGTATGGCAGTTCTTTACCGACCAGCCGTTTGCGCATCCGCGTGTGATGATGCGGCGCGGCGCGGTGCTGCCAATGTTGATCGGCGTGTTTTTCGGCTTCGCCAACCTTGCCACGGCCTACTTGGTGCCGAGCTTTCTTGGTACAATCCAGCACCAGAAGTCGACCCAGTCAGGCGACATACTGTGGGTGGTGACGCTGGCGCAAATCATATTGGTGCCTGTGAGCATCTATGTGATCCGCCGCGTCGATGCGCGGATAACGGTAGCATTCGGGCTGGTAGCGATGATGGTGTCGTGCTGGCTCGGTACCTTCATCACACATGACTGGGTTGGCCGCGACTTCCTGCCGGTGACGCTAGCGATGGCGGTGGGCAGTGCCTTTACCTTTACGTCGATGATGGTCCTGGCGGTGGCCAATTCAAAGCCGACGGACATGCTGGGTGTGCTTGCCTACGCGCAGATCGCGCGCGTGCTTGGGCCGACCTTCGCCACCTCGGTTGTCACCACCCTGATCCGCAAGCGCGAGGCGATCCATTCGGCGTTGCTGACCCCCTATGTTGATCCCGGCCGCCCCGTGGTCGCCGCAGCCCTCAACGCGGTGGGCGGGCAGATGGAAGGGCTGCGCAGCATCGTCCAGCGCGAAGCCTATGTGCTCGCGTATCGCGATCTTTACACCTTCTGCTTCTGGATGGGCGCGGTCGCACTGCTGCTGGTCATGCTAATGCCACCGGCGCCACCCAACGCGCTGACCCCCACCGGCCACGACATTTGATTTGGTGCTGCGTCAGTCCGCTCAAGGCAACCCAAGATGCAGCAAATATGTCCCGCTATACGCCTTGCGCCTTCTTTCGTTTGAACATCCCCCCGGTGCAGACGTTTCCAAGACGCGCCACCAGCCTGCAGCGCCCGATCGCTTGTTCAGGGTCGAGGAACGCTAGATGCTCATCTTGGTGCAGAACGACAGCAGGCGCCTGGTGCGCGTTTCGCACCGGGCGTGCGCGGTTGCGCGCTGGCTGTCCGGCGCGAAGCAAATCACGGCATTGCACTATTCGAGGCGCGAAGCGCTGCGGCGTGGCACCGTACTGTTTCGCTTCGCGTACCGATTGTCCGAGCAAGCAGAATCCGATCTGCGTGGCCATGGCTTCAATGACGCGCAATTCGCGTTGCTGACGGCGAGATTCTGTAGCCAAGCGCCAGCCCGCAGGGATGGTCGACTCCATGCATGATCTCTCAGGCGAATCCGATCGCCCTCGTGCCCAACCCGTGGTTGTTCGCCTGGGCATAGGCATCCTGGTGCTATGCGCAATTGCATCGACCTATTTCGGGCGTGACGGGTTGCTTGATGGTCCGATGGTTTTGGCAATTTGGCTCGTGCTGGCCGTGTTGGCCATGGCGCTGACCGTCGGCCGGCGTCCACCATTCGTTATTCACCTCGCATCACCCCACCTTTTCCTTCGGCCCCCCTCAACATCCGGATGCAAATGTCATGACCACATCACCATCAAATTCGAGAACAGTGGTTCGTGCCGGCATGGCCATTGCTGGCGCAGCAGCGCTTGGGGCCCTCGGTTGGCTCGCCGCCCGCCGACTGACCCCGCGCCAGCCCGATGCCTTCTACTCGCCGCCCACCTTTATAACAGGCGCGAACGGCGACCTGCTTCGCTGGGAGCGGCTGGACGCCAGCTGGGTTCCGGCCAATGCGCAGGCTTGGCGCATCCTCTACGTCACGTCCAACATTGCCGGGGAGCTGACCGCCTCGTCGGCGGTAGTCATCGCGCCGAGGGATGTAGCGCATCCATCAGTGATCGCTTGGGCCCACGCCACGTCCGGCATTGATCCCGCTTCCGCTCCTTCGCTGGCCAAGACCGGCCCTGAAAGCGGTGGCCTGTACATTCTCGAGCGCATGCTGGCCCAAGGCTGGGCGGTAGTCGCCACCGACTATCCCGGGCTCGGCACCTCCACGCAGCATGCTTGGCTAAGCGGCCCGCCCGCAGCCTATGCCGTACTCGACAGCGTGCGCGCTGCGCACCGGCTGCCGGCCATCGCTCTGGATGACCGGACGGTGGTTTGGGGCTATTCACAGGGCGGGCACGCCGCTTTGTGGACGGGTGCGCTCGCCCCTGCCTATGCGTCGGAAATCCGCCTTAAGGGTGTGTTCGCCGCCGCGCCGGTCAGCCGGCCGGTGGACGTCATCCGGCACCTTGCCGACTACCCCGCAATAGGTTCTACCCTGCTTACCTCCTATGCCATCGTCGCGTACAGCCGTACCTATCCCGACGTGCGGTTCGACGACTATGTGCGGCCTTCGCAGCGCGCGCATGTGCGCCGCGTGGCGGCCAACGGCTTCCTGACACCAGTGACCATCGCCAGGGCAATTGTCGACCGCGCGGCGCGGCCAGGCATCTTCGCGCGCAAACCAGATACTGGCCCTTTAGGCCACCGATTGTCCGAAAACGAGGCGACCGGCATCACTACCACCGCGCTGCTCATCGCGCAGGGCGCCGCTGACGCGCTGGTGCCGCCGACCATGCAGGATGACTATGTGGCCGCGCAGCGCGCAAAGGGTCAAGTGGTTGATTACCGCCGCTTCGACGGTCTGACTCATCTCACCCTAATGCAAGCCTCATCCCCGCTCGTTCCACAGTTGATCGAATGGACTCGCGAGCGGTTGGCCGACTAAGAATCCCCCGGCTTTTCATCCATGAGGGGAAGTATCCGGCGTCCGACAAACCCGGATGGTCGCTATTTCGTTGTCCGCTGCCGGCGCTGGCAAATGAGTAACCCCTCGCTGGTCTAGCATGCGTGCATCATGCTCGTATCGGAACTCATGACGGCGCGACGCGAGGTCCGAGCCGCCCGGGAGCAGGCCGATCCGCAAGCGGAAAGGACCGCTCGAGAAGCTGTCGATGTCGTCAAGCGAGCACTTGGCGAGCGCGGTCCGGTTTGGTGGGGCAATGACGCACCCGCCTATAATGGGCACATGGTGCACAACACGCCCTATGCGGGCTGGTTCGCGACCTTGGCCTGACGGCGTTTACGCACGGTGCCGTCAGCTAGGCGGCGTGGACAAATTTGAGCCAGTATCTGGCGGTGGCGAGATGGACCATGCTGAGGAAGCTGTTGGCCAGTTGATCGTATCGGGTGGCAATGGCCCGGTTGACCTTCAGGTGACCGAACATACGCTCGATGCAATTTCGCTGCTTGTATAGCGCGCGGTCATGTTCGATCTTCACGCGACGGTTTGAGCGGCCGGGGATGACGGCCTCGATCTTCCTGTCTGCGAGGTCGGTTCTGATGGCGTCGGCGTCGTAACCTTTATCCGCGAGCAGGGCTTTAGGCTTGCGCTCAGGCAGACCTATCAGCGCGTCATATGCCTTGCAGTCTGCTGCTTCTCCAACCGTCAGGTGGAAGGCGAGCGGTCGTCCCAGGGCGTCAGCCAGGCAGTGAAGCTTACTGGTGAACCCGCCCCGCGAGCGGCCAAGAGCGCGTCGATGAGTCCCCCTTTTCCGCCCGCTGCCGAAACATGGGCGCGAACTGTGGTGCTGTCGATGCTGTAGTGGCCGGTGTCCGCCATGATCTCGGCGAGCGTTACCGCCATGGCTTCCCAGACCCCGGCTTCGCTCCAGCGTCGGAAACGGCGATAAATGGTGTTCCAGCTACCATATTTGGGCGGAACGTCACGCCATGGAGCGCCGCATCGGAGCCGCCAAAGTATGCCGTTGATGATCGATCGGTTTTGCTCGGGACGTCTGCCTCGGCCACGGTTCTCAGGCTCGATCGGCAGCAAGTCCTTCAGCACGCGCCATTCAGCTTCAGTGAGATCGCCCCGGCTCAAGCCTACCTCCAAAAAGCAGCCTTGAATCAATCAACAGCGCTCGCGTCAATTGCGTCCTCGTCGAATAGACGGCAAAACATGATCCATGGCAAAGCCAATACCCACGAGATTTAGCGTCCTTCCAGAAAATGAGGCTGCGGCCATCGCGCATCTCGAAGCACGCGGCTATTCCCCGATGGCCATCGAAAAGGATGATGGTGGGTTGAGCGTATTGATCTTCAGGCCGCTTCCTGACGATCAGATGTTTGGGCTAGTCCAAGCTTTGCCGGTGCATCTGAGCGCCAAGATCGGCATCGTTATGGGCAATCAGCCGCCGTTCGCATCAAAGCTCGATCACTGACCTGAATTTGTCCACGCCGCCTAGAGAGATCCAGACGGGCGCATGATCACTGGTCTTATCCCACCCACGCACATCTGCATCCACCTGCGCGTCCATCAAACGGTCGGCGAGAGCGGGGCTAAGCAGCAGGTGATCGATGCGCAAACCTGCGTTACGGCCATAGGCATTCCGGAAATAATCCCAGAAGGTGTATATCGTCTCGTCGGGATGGATTGTCCGTAGGGCGTCGGTCCAGCCTTGCCCCGTCAGCCGGAAAAAAGCGTCACGCACCTCGGGGGCGAACAATGCATCATCCAGCCAGCGCTCGGGTTTGTAGACGTCGCGTTCGGTCGGCATGACGTTGAAGTCGCCTGCCAGCAGGACGGGCAGACCGGACTCGAGCAGCCCTGCTGCATGCTCGATCAATCGATCGAACCAGGCGAGCTTATAGTCGAACTTGGGGCCAGGCCGGGGGTTGCCATTGGGAAGATAGAGACCGCCTATAAGGATGCCGTTGACCGCCGCTTCGATATAGCGGCTCTGCGCAGCATCGGGGTCACCGGGGAGGCCGCGCCGGGTTTCATGAATTTCGCCGACGCGGCTCAGGATAGCGACGCCATTCCAGCTCTTCTGGCCTTGCCAGATCGACTGGTAGCCCAGATCGCGGATAGCGCTTTGTGGAAATTTTTCCTGCGGCGCCTTCAATTCCTGGAGAACGACAATGTCCGGCGCGGCTTCTTCAAGCCACCGCAACAGGACGGGCAAGCGGCCGTTGACCCCATTCACATTGTAGGTGGCGATCTTCATGCTCACGCTGTCACAGGTCCGGCAGGATCTGGTCGGCCCGACCCCAATGCGCCAGATCCTTCGACGCGACGCGCTTCAGCATCTCGGCCGCATCGCCGATATGCCAATGGTTGGGGCCGTCGAGATCGCGCAATTCTTCCCACGTCAGCGGCACTGCGATTGGCGCAAAAGGCCGGGAACGCGCGCTGTAGGGCATGACGGCCGTCGCGCCGCGCTGATTGCGCAGATAGTCGATGAAGATCTTGCCCGTGCGCTTGGCCTTTGCGAGGGCAGCGGTGAATCTTTCGGGATCGGCCTGCGCGAGCGCCATGGCAAAGCGATGCGCGAAGTCCTTGACCTGCGGCCATTCCGCCGTCGGCGTCAGCGGCGCGATCACATGCACGCCCTTGCCCCCCGTGACCATCGGAAAGGTGACAAGCCCCATCTGCCCTAACACATCCTGGAGATGGAAGGCGGCAGAGACGACATCCTTGAAATCCAGGCCCTCGTCCGGATCGAGGTCGAACACCAGCCGGTCGGCTTTCTCGACATCCTCGATGCGTGCGCCCCATCCATGAAACTCGATGGTGCCCATCTGGACGCAGGTGAGAAGCCCGGCAGGTGTATCGACGAACAGATAGGGTTCCTGATGCCCGTCCTTCTCCAATATTCCGACCTGCTTGACGTCATCGCCGAAGCTGCCGGCGTCATGCTTCTGGAAGAAGCATTTCTTGTCGCGACCCTGGGGGCAGCGGACCAGGCTGATCGGTCGGCTTCCTGCCCAGGGCAGCATGATCTGCGCAACCGCCTCATAATAGTCGGCCAGTTCGCCTTTGGTAAGCTTGCCCTCGGGGAAGATCATGCGATCCCGGTTGCTGATCTTGACGCCGCTGGTTGCGGCAGGATCTGCGGTTGTCGCCACCGGGGCTTCAATCTCCAACACCACGGCCTCGGGCTTCTTGTCCCCGCGCAAACCCAGATAACTCGAGTGTCGCAACACACCTTCGTCCGTGAACTCGATATAGGCGACCTCGGCGACCAGCTTCGGCTTGATCCAATGAGCCCCACGTACGGCGGCGCGCGGCGCTTCGACCGTCGCGGTCTTTTCTTCGAGCGGCGCCATCAAATCCATCAGACGATCGATCTCGTCGCCGGTAAAGCCGGTACCGACCTTGCCAGCAAAGCGCAGCTTGCCCTTCTCGTTGACGCCCAGCAGCAGCGAACGGAAGCCGCGCTGCTTCTCCGAGGGCGTCCATCCCACGATCACGAACTCTTGTCGCCGGATGCATTTGGTCTTCACCCAGGAGCCGGACCGTGAGCCGGAATAGCGTGCATCGACCCGCTTGGAGATGACGCCCTCGAGCCCCGCGCTACAGAAGCTTTTCAACAGCTCCTCGCCGCGTCCGACGATATGATCGGAGTAGCGGAGATGGCCCCTGCCCTCACCGATCAACGCCGCGAGCATCTGCTTGCGTTCAAGCAGGGGTCGCTGCGTCAGATCCTCCCCGTCGAGTTCGAGCAGGTCGAAGGCGACATAGTCGATTTTACCGGGATCGCCTTTGAACGCTGCCTGCAGGGCCTGAAAGCTGGTGCGCCCGTCGGGAAGGATCACGACAGCTTCGCCATCAATCAGCGCGCTTGCCGCGTCTAGGGTGAGGGTGTCACCTATCAGCCCAGCGAAACGATCCGACCAGTCGAGGCCCGAACGCGTATAGGCCCTCCCCTCCCCGCCGCCCATCGCCAGCAGGGTCCGATAGCCATCATATTTGAGTTCATGGATCCACCGGTCGCCGGACGGCACATGATCGACTAGCGCCGCGAGCTGCACCGGTTGAAATGGTGGCAACGCACTGGCCGCCTTTCTACGCTTCCCAGCCGACAGGGACGGCGCGGCGGCAGGCTTTGCACCCTTCCGCCTGCGGACGGCTTTGCCGGCGGCGATCTCGTCCATGGTGCGCCCGGTATCGACGCTGGTCAAATGGATGCCGACCAGATCGTCCGAGCCGCCGGCGAAAGCATCATGCACCTTGCGCAGGATCCAATTTTCCCCCTTCTCCTTTCCCCGAGGCTTCAGGCGGAACAGGATCCATTCGCCCTGCATGCGGCGGCCGTGCAGGATGAAATGCAAGTGACCTTCGGGCAGCGTCTTCCGGGGATCCTTGCCGGGGATCGATCCCCAAGTGCCGTTGTCCCAGAGCATGACCGTCCCGCCGCCATATTCGCCTTTGGGGATCGTGCCTTCGAACCGTGCGTAATCGAGCGGGTGGTCCTCGGTCCGCACGGCGAGGCGCTTGTCGTCCGGATTGACGCTTGGACCGCGTGTGATGGCCCAGCTGACGAGCACGCCATCTAACTCAAGGCGGAAATCATAATGAAGACGTGTCGCCGCATGTTTTTGGACGACGAAGCCGTTGCCGGTGCTGGGAAGCTTCGCACCCGAAGGCTCGGCGGTCCGCCCAAAGTCTCGCTTGGCCCGATAAGTGGCAAGGCTCTCGTCTGCCGACTTGGTCTGTGTCCTGGTCATGCTGATGCGTCCGTTCCCTCTGCGCCTCAATCCGTAGGACCGCGGACTCGTTCCAGTCCCTTTAGCTGTCCCTATCGAGCGGCTTTGCAAAACGATAGCTGGTCTGCTCGAACTTCAGGGCCCGGAAGAAACCATGGGCGTTTCTGATCTCGATATCGCTGATCGCCTCCATCCGCGTGCAACCCGCCTTGCCAATCACGGCAGAAGCAGCCTCGATCAAATTCGTCCCAATGCCGCGGCGGCGGTGATCTTCGTCGATCATGATAAGGGTGATCCGTCCGATCAGCCCATATTGGATCGTGGGGATCAGAGCCCAAGCGCAGCAGCCGACCAGCGTGCCCCATTCGGCAACCACCATGCCGCCGTTGGACTTGCGCGCCGCCTCGAGACTGCGCACTATGCCAGGTTCGTCGATCTCAACATGAGCCAGTTGCGCAAGAAGCTTTGCCAATGCTGCAGCATCGGCAGGCTTCGCGGCGCGAACGTGCAACTGCGGAGCTGGTACAGGCGCGGGCGCAGGCTGGGCAGTTACGCGCGCGTGGGGCCTAGCTTCTGGCGGCGCGAACTTGCGACCGGTGGACGTTGGGCTGACCCGCTTGGCGCTGGGCTTAGGTTCGTCTGCTGGTTGGGCCTTTCGACTTTCGGGTGCCGCCTGCCTGACGCCGGCGTTTCGAGCGTCGCCGTGCCGGCTGCGGGGCCGTATGACCGACGGACCTTCAGTATCGTCATTTGTCCTGACATCCCTTTTTGGCTTCTCCGCAGGCACGGTGCCGGCCGGCGCGTTTTCGGCCGAAGCTTTCCAGGTGCTCACAGACCCCTTGCGCAGATAGGCTTCGATATCGTCGGCCGAGGCCGTCAGGCCGTGCTCGCCCATTCCGAGCAACGGCTTGCCGTCCGCCTGCGTCAGCCCGAACTTGCCGAAGTCTCCTGTGCCGGGTTTGCGCTTCCGGGATTTGACAAGCTTGAAGCCGCGGTGTTCCGCCATCTCACGCAGTTTCTGATCGATAGTCTCCTCGGGCATCCCTCCATAACCCGCAATCGAAACGACAGTTCAAAACAGGCTGGTTTGAGGCTCCAAGCATTGCTGGACACGCTTGGGCGCGCAGCGGATTCGCCTGGGCGCACGGGATGGAACGGCAGAGTCCACGAGACGCTAAGCGGACATGCGCGCCTGCCGTCTCAAGACCTCCTCAATGATCGACCATGTCGCCTTCGATGACGATGCGGGTGTCTTGAGCGTTTCGTTCCGGCAGACGGGCAAATATGTCTATTATGGTGTGCCTGCCGCGATCTTCGAGGCTTTCTGCAAGGCGACTTCTGCAGGCGCCTTCTTCAACGACCAGATCAAAGGACATTTCCAGTGCCGCCGCGATCCGGAACGACGGCGATTCGGGCCAAACGCCTAACTGACGTCAGGCTTCGCCGAGTACCCGATATACCGACATGAGGTGGCGTCCGGCAATCGCGCGTGCGCGAGGTGAGCGGATAGTTTCCTCGTTGGTCTCATGCAGCATCGTCAGCATATCGAGCACTTCCTGGCGCGGTGTCCCAGCCTCAAGGAGATGGGTGCCCATCAGCGCAAGTAAATTGCTCCACAAGGTGATGGCGCCCTCTGCGAAGGCGGCATCATCATCGCCGTTGCTCAAAGCGCGAACCGGATCTGCCATGCTTCAGGCCCGCTTTTTTGTGGGTGCCCTGGCAGGCGCTTTTTCCGCTGGCTTCTTCCCAGACTTCGCAGCGGCTTTGGCTGCCGGCTTCTTGGCCGTCGCCTTGGTTGCACCACCACCGCTTGCCGGGCCAATCGATTTCTTAAGGGCCGCCATCAGGTCGACGACGTTGCTACCGCGCGGATCGGAGCCGGCATCGCTATCGTCACCGATGTTGAGCGTCTTGCCTTTCTTTTTGCGTTCGATGAGATCCTTGAGCGCATCGACATAACGGTCGTGGAACTCGCTCGCATCGAACTTACCGGTCTTCTTGTCGATCAATGTGGTGGCGAGATCGAGCAGTTCCTCATCGGGATCAGCGTCGCCAATCTCCCGGAAATAGCTCGCAGCCTTGTTGACCTCATCGGCATAGCGCAGCGTTTCCATGACCAGGCCACGGCCACAGGCTTTTATGCTGACCACATATTCTCGGCCGCGCATGGCCAGTTGTCCAAGGCCAATCTTGTGACTGCGGCGAAGCGCTTCACGCAGGACGATGAAGGCTTCTTCGGCCAGATCGTCGGCGGGCACGACATAGTATGGCTTCTCGAAATAGATGGCGTCGATTTCATGGCTATCGACGAACTGGGTAAGCTCGAGCGTCTTCTTGCTCTCGAGCTTCACGCCTTCGATCTCTTTCTCGTCGAGGAGGACATATTCGCCCTTGGCATATTCGAAGCCCTTGACGATGTCCTCGACGTCGACCGGGCCGATGCCGGGCACCACCTTTTCATATTTGATGCGCTTGCCCGAAGGCTCGTGGATCTGGTTGAAGGCAATCGTCGCCCCGCTCTTGGTAGCCGAATAAATCTCGACCGGGATCGAAACCAGCGCGAGCCGGATCTGGCCTCGCCAATAGGGTCGTGCTGCCATGATCGTCTCCTATGTCAATGCTTGCCTTAACCCTCCGCCGCTATGCCCGTTCCAAGGCGTAGTCGCCCCCCAGAAATAGTCTCGGGATTGATGTAACAAACGACAACACACAGCGTTGGGAAGCTGCAGTCGAAGAGGAGGACAGGATGGCCGACGACAAGACATTGCGCTCACCTGCAGACAGTTCGCGGATTGCGATGGGCGAGGATTATGAGGTCGCATACTGGACCGACAAATTCGGGGTCGACCGCGCGGCCCTTCAAAAGGCGGTCGATGCAGTCGGCAACAGCGCTTCCGCTGTCGAAGCTCATCTGAAAAGCTGACGATTCGGCGAGGGGAAGTCTATGTCCAAGTCCCATCCCCTCGCCGCCACGCTGCCCATGGAGGCGAAGCTGGTGGGCGCGCTGCCAAGAGGCCCAGGTTAGCAATATATGCCCAAATGGAACGGCTTCCGGGCGATCGCTTCGCGCTCGGGCTGTACCATCGAGATTATGTCGAAGTCGGGTAAAAGCCTCGCCCGCTACTTCCCAGAGATCGTGACCGTGCTGGCGGCAAAGTATGAACGTGACTTCGTCTTGGATGGAGAACTCATCTTCTTCATCGGCGAGATATTGTCCTTCGACGCGCTGCAGTCCCGACTTCATCCCGCGGCGAGCCGCATCGCTCGACTGTCCGTCGAGACGTCGGCCAAACGGATGTTGTTCGACTGTCTGGCAGTGGGCGGCAGAGATCTGGTAGATGCGCTGCTCGAGAAACGGCGTGCGGCGATCGAGCGCTTCCATGCTGCCGAGGTCAATTCGACTTCGCTGCTCGCGCCTGCGACAACGGATGAACGTCTGGCGTCGGTCACTCCGTCACTAAAGCGCGGATTGGAACCCCAGGCCGCTTCGATCATCTCAATCACTTGTGGATCATAAGGGTTACGCCGAATGATGGCGCGGCGGCTGGAAACGCCGTCTGTGCCGAAGGGTATGGGTTTCGAGTCCATCTCCAGAGCTTTTAAGGAACGATGAACAGGAGCAAGCGATGTGCAACGACTACCGGCTGCTGGTCGATCTCGCCTCAATTGCCGAAGACTTTGACGATCTGTCTATCAAGATCAAGATGCCGGAAGGCACGCCCAACGTGCCAGCGCGCGACGATACATGTCCCGGATACTCCGGCCGCAGGCGGATACATGATCCGTCGTTGAGCCAGAGCCTGCCACGTTTTGGCTGACGTTGCGGGACCTTCAGCCCCCCACGCCGCCAGATGCGCTCGACCCGTTTATGATTCACCGTCCATCCTGCATGGCACAGCAATGCCGTCACCCGGCGATAGCCGTAGCGACCATACTGCTTTGCCAGCGCGATGATGTCCTCCGTGAGCGCCTGTTCGTCATCTGCCCCGCGCGAGATCTTGCGCTGCGTCGATCGATGCTGGCCCAGCACCCGGCAGATCCGTCGTTCGGACACCGGAAGCTCTCGTCGAACATGATCGATGCAGCGTCGCCGCCGCGCGGGGCTCAGAAGTTTCCCCTGGCCGCCTCCTGCAGGATCAGCTTGTCCAATGTGAGGTCGGAGATCGCACGCCGCAGCCGCTGGTTCTCCCTCTCCAGATCCTTCATCCGCCGTGCCTGGTCGGTCTTCAGCCCGCCATATTCCTTGCGCCAGCGGTAGTAGGTCTGTTCGCTAACCGCGATCCGGCGACACGCTTCGGCGGTCGATGCCCCCTGCGATAGCACGATCTCAACTTCACGCAGCTTGCCGATAATCTCTTCCGGCTTGTGCTTCTTGCTTGGCATTCGATGTCCCTTTCGTGGTCCAGACTATCATAGTCTCTGGGCCACTCCGCAGGGGGCAGATCAGGTACACGATAGTCCGCTCGATAAACCAGCTAGCCGTGACGCCGTAAAAGAGATCGTCCGGGCTCAACCCGCCATTGGTGTTGTTCGCGGGGAATAATGTGCCGGTTTCGATACGGATGGATGGTTTCAAACCGCCGCACCCGGCAAATTGCTGGCGTTCTACAGGCCGAGTCTGACACCATCCTCCGCATCACTTTGTGCGCTGCCAATACAACATAACTGCGGTTGAACGGGGGATCGTACAGGCATTTCTTGGTAACAGCAGCCTTTGCATTGTGGCGCACGTACAAGGCTGACACGTCACCGAACATAGCCACTGTGGGGGTGTGACTGCTAGCCAATCCGGCACCATCCCGGTGGGCTTCCTTCAATATAAGAAAGGCTGACTCTGTTATCGCTTGCCAACGGGAATGAAGCTGGCTGGTAACACGCGCTCCGAAATCCACGATATCGATAGCTATTTAGCTGTCGTATCGGTTGGTGCTGCGCAAACTAGCCGTGCATAATGTTCGCAAGAAAATTGGCTTCTAAGGAGCCAGGGCATTCTCAGGGGAGGACTAGACTTGCGCAAGATTCTATTTTGTACGACCACGCTGGCATCAGCGTTGATATTGTCGCCGGGCGCGAATGCGCAGGCGCCGTCTGCGGACAAGATGGCTGATCCTTCGGCAAACGCACAAGCGGATGGGCAACTCGCTGACGACCAGTCTGCGGTGTCAGGCGGACTAGCGGACATCGTCGTTACGGCGCAGCGCCGGGCTGAAAACCTCCAACGTGCGGCAGTGGCTGTTTCGGCGGTCTCAGGCGACGCCATCGTCAATGCGGGCGTGACCGATACAGCAGCGCTCGGCCGCCTCGTCCCGTCGCTGGTAGTCACACCGACCGGCGGCTCCAGCACCGCATTTTACTTGCGCGGCGTAGGCACGCTACAGGCGAACGCATTCGGCGAGAATCCGATCGCGCTCAATTACGGGGGTGTCTATATCGCTCGTCCGAATGCGACATCAGGCACTTTTTACGATCTCGAGCGGGTCGAGGTGGTCAAGGGGCCCCAAGGAACGCTCTACGGCCGCAACGCCACTGGCGGTGCAATTAACGTGCTCCCGCAACGTCCCAAACTCGGTGAGTTCGGCGGTAACGTGACCGCAGAGTACGGCAACTATGATTCCAAGCGCTTGCTGGCCGCGATAAACGTGCCGGTGGGTGACATGGGGGCTGTCCGGCTTGCAGGACAGGTCGTGGATCGTGACGGCTATCTGTCGGACGGCTACCAGGACGAGGTCGGCCAGGCTTTGCGCATGTCCGTGCTCGTTGAGCCAAGCAGCCGCTTTTCGGCATTGTTGGTCGCCGATTACTTCCACCTTGGCGGGAAGGGTGTTGGCGGTGTGCTTGCGCCGGGCTCAGCCTTCGGCAATTCCTCCGGCTTTGCCTATCCGGGCTACGCGGCTCCTCGATTGAAAGACCGCATTGGTGGCGCCGATCCGCGTAGTATCGCGGCGCTTTCGCTTTCGCCAGCGCCGGCCGGCACTTTCCTTGCAAACGGCTTCGTCGTGCCCCCGCAGGATGACGGTTTCAACGATTCGAGCTTTTATGGCGTCGCGCTCACCGTACAGGCCGATCTTGGCTTTGCCGACTTGACCGTTCTACCCGCCTATCGTCGGACAGAGGTCAACAGCCGTTTTTATACATTTGGCTTCCGCGGCATCGCCGACGAGGATACAGATCAAACATCCCTAGAAGTCCGGCTTTCATCCAAGCAGGACCAGCGCTTGCGTTACGTAGTTGGCGCTTATGCCTTTAAGGAGGAGCAGGACGCCGCGAACGCCTTCTACCAAGGGCGGATCTCAAATACCTTGGTCCAGCCACAGCTGGAAACCACGAGCAAGGCCCTGTTCGGCCAGTTTACTTTCGATGTCAGCGATGCGCTTCGTATCGTGGCTGGCGGCCGATACACTGACGAGAAGAAGACGCAGGTGACCCCGGTCCAACTCTATGGTCCTGCTGGGCTGACAGCCTCCGCAATATCGCGTGGTGAACAGAACGAATCCAGGTTTACGTGGAAGGCCGGTATTGAAGTGGATCTAGGCCCCCAGTCGCTTGCCTATGCGAACGTAGCGACCGGGTTCAAGGCTGGCGGCTTCTATGTCGGCAGCGTGGCCAACACCTTCAATCCCGAAAAGCTCACCGCCTATACTATCGGAACCAAAAACCGCTTCCTAGACAACCGCCTGCAGATGAACATTGAAGCCTTTTACTGGGACTACAAAGACCAGCAGATCAGTTTTGTCGGTCCCGTGCAGATCGTGCCGGGCACATATGCCTCGGGCGGCGTCACCGTCAACGCAGGCGATGCGCGTTTCTATGGTGTCGAAGCCGAAATGCAGTACGCGATTGTGCCAGGCGGCATCCTGTCAATAAACGGGTTGTACAACAATACGAAGTACACCTCGTTGAGTTATGTTGCGATTTCGGCCGGCGGCACCCCTCTGCGCAGCGGATGCAGCGTCACGCCAAACACGTCGCTGCCTGTCGCGGCACCGGCCCGCCTCTTCGGCGTCGATTGCGCCGGAAAATCCGGTCTCAATGCACCGAAATGGAGCGGTACTGTTGCATACGAACATACAATTGAACTGGGGAGCGACTACCAATTGATCTTAAATGGCCGCAGCCGCCTCTCGAGCGCTTACTACGTTTCACTCGAATATCTGCCAGAGCAGCGGCAGGGCAGCTACATGCAGAGTGATGCGTCGGTGACTATTCGCGCGCCACTTGGACGCTGGTCATTGACAGGCTTCGTCAACAATATCGAGGGCAATGCTCTCATTGCGGCGTCCGTCTCTCGACCGGTACTGCAGACCGCCTACAATGTGGTTTCGCCCCCGCGGGTTTATGGAGTGCGGGCAAACTTCGAGTTCTGATCGGTTCCCCTGATTCCTACCATCACGGGTTTCCCGAGGCGATGGCGGACAGAACTCATTAACACTGGACTTAGCGGATTGCGGGTTGCCGATTTCGAAAGTTTCGAGCAACCCGTCGTGCCGATCAAGCCGCTGGAGAACGTCATGACTTGGTTGCGTCAGAGCTGGTATCAGATAGGTTGGTCGACGGATCTTGAAGGTGGTCAACGGCTAGCTCGGACCATTTTGGAAGAACCCATAGTTGTATTTCGGTCGGGTGACGGGCAACTGCACGCACTCTTTGATCGCTGCCCGCATCGTTTCGCTCCGCTGTCCCGGGGCACGATCAGCGAACGTGGCATAACCTGCGGCTATCATGGCCTTTCTTTCGGAAAGGACGGCCATTGTCTTGACAACCCGCACGGTCCGATCACGTCGAGAATGCGGGTGCGAGCATATCCGGTGATGGAACGCCATACGGCCATCTGGGTGTGGATGGGTGACGCGGAAAAAGCTGATCCTTCCGCGCTGCCGGATCTCTCATTTATCGATGAAACGCCCGCAGCTGCGCAGATCCACATGTATATGCCGACCAAAGCGAACTACGAGCTGGCGGCAGACAACATTCTCGACCTTAGCCACACGGACTATCTCCACCCGACAAGCTTGGGCGGGATAATGACCGGGAGCAAAGCGAGCATTTGGGAAGAAGGCGATGCTCTCGTCAGCGAATGGCAGGCAATCGCCTGTGATCCGCCGCCTGCTTACAAGCCGATCGTACCGACCGGGAAGGCGGACATCTGGACCCAGGTCAGATGGCATGCCCCCGCGCTCATGGTATTGGGTACGTCAGCCAAACCGACCGGCGTGCCGCGTGAAAGGGCTGACGAAGCCTATACGCTGCACAACATGGTCCCGGAGACGTCCACGACCACACACTATTTCGTGTGCAACACGCGTCGCTTCATGCTGGACAGTGCCGAATTTTCAGAACTGCTGCGAGGTGCCATCACCGGCGCATTTCAGGACGAAGACAAGCCTATGCTGGAGGACCAGCAGCTGCGCATGGGCACGCCGGATCTGTGGGAGCTTGATCCCCTCTTGCTCAAGGTTGACGCCGGGGCTGTCCGGGTCAGACGCAAACTGGCAGCTATGATAGTTGCGGAACAACGAGAGGGCGGCGCTGGGCCCGTTCTGGAAGAAAAGACCATCCCGGTCTAGCATCGCCGACCAACCGAACAACACGCCCTACTGCTACTTTTCACTACAAAGGAACTGGCCACCTGTGATGCTGATGCGATTTCGCCAACCCGCGTTCATTGCTTTCCATCTGCTCTCACGACGCTGCATTGACCGCCCTCCTCATCGACTTTGATGCGGCTATTATAGGGGCAGGTTGCGCTACAAAGGGCTGAGCGACTTATTGCGGCCTTGCGTCACATCCGCGGCGCGAAAGGCGGTGCAGGGCTAGGTAAGCCTCACTACTGCTTGGAGAAAGAAGCGAATAATGTCCAACGTGCGGAGCCGTTGACCATAATAGGCCTATGACTGATATGTCTGTCGCACCCGCCCCTGGACGCCGTGAACAACGCAAGCAAGACCGCCGATGCGCTATCCTAGCTGCTGCCCGCAGGTCTTTTCTCGAGGAAGGTTACGCCGCTACATCTATGTCGGGCCTTCTCAAAACACTTGGGGGATCAAAAACGACGATTTGGAGCTATTTCCGTTCCAAGGAGGAACTTTTTGCAGCAGTTGTGGAAGACGCCACCAGAACGTTTCGCGAGGAGGTGAAGGCGGAATTGTCATTGACGGGCGACCTGGAAGACGCGCTGAGCGGTTTTTGTCGAAGCCTAATGACAAAGGTCGTGGCGCCGGAAGCACTCGCCACTTGGCGATTGGTTGTCGCAGAAAGCGCCCGCTTTCCTGAAGTCGGAAAGATTTTTTATGCGTTAGCGGCTCATCCTACCCAAGCCACCCTCAGTAAATTCATAGCCTATCATATTCGAGCCGCCCGATTGCGGGATGAGGGCGCTGAGAGAATGGCCAATATGTTGATTAACATGTGCAGCGGGCTACAGAACCGTTGTTTATGGGGTGTGTCAGTGCCCCAGCCTGAAGAAATAAAAGCGGATGCATCAGCCTTTGCCAAATATTTTCTCCTTACATTCTCGACATAGAAAATGGTGAAAGCGCGAACAGCGTTTGATAGCAGGCCCGTTCAGGCCGAATGATCAGATACGCACAGCTACTGTTTCCGTCAGTATATTGTGTCGAAACTGAAAATCGTTTGTGCGGCTCAGTCTTCATCGGCGGCGGAACTAGCAATGATTGCTTTTTGTATTAGTCCCAATATCGCCTGAGCGGGTATCGCGCGTGAAATAACGGTTTGTCCGGAACCTATGATCGGGCGGAGATCATTGCCTCGGCGGAATGCCCCCAGCGCGGCACGGAGGAGAGGAGTCGCATAGTCGAGCGCACCTATTCGCCATACAGGTCGGTGCCGAGGGTCGCGCCCACCGCCGCGGCATCTGGGGCAACTAGCTCTTCGCTTGGCGACGGCTGATGATTCGGGGCGCGCTCACGGTCGCCGCGGTCAGCGAAGATCTAGTTATCGCAACAGCCTTCCGCGCGACTGAGATGCAAGTTTGCCAGCTGTAGCGCCTACTGGGCAAGAAACATTCGAGCTACGGGGGCAAGACCGTGTCCCGGGTCGCAGGCAAAAAAGGCATTCACCTCGCTCGATGCCGCGTCCCCATGGTTGACAGTGACAGAAGGACTGATTGCGCGCGCAGTGCCTGATCTAAAGCGCGTCTATCGCATACGAAGCGGCATGGCCTGCAACTTCAGCATTGAGGTTCAATCGCCTGCCAAGCTTCGTTCGACCACAGGGATAGTAAGCACGGAGCCATCAGACCCACCGTCCAGACCGCAACCCTCAAACACCTATGTCAACAAATTCATGAGACTAGTGGGTTAGCCGGTAGCTATTTGCAGGGCAGGTAGCAATCTATCAACACTATCAATTTGGGTGACATCTACTCGCATCATATGAGGTGCGTGGGAGAACAGTGCCTTGCAAAACCAAAATATACTCATCGTCGGGGGCGGAATCGGCGGCCTGACTTCGGGGATTGCTCTTTGTCGCTCGGGCCACCAAGTAACGATTATCGAAAAGGATCCAGATTGGTCCGTCTACGGCGTGGGAATCATCCAGCAGGGCAATGCCATTCGTGCGGTAAAGCAATTGGGCATAATCGACGAATATCTTGACGCCGGGTTCGGCTTTGATTTTGTCGAAATATTCACACCGACAGGACGGAAGGTTGCACGCATTCCATCACCCAAGCTAGTCGAGGGCTATCCGGCAAGCGTCGGAATCGGACGGCGAGCATTACATACCGTTCTTGGTCAGCAGGCACAGGCGGCAGGAGCCAATGTTCGATTGGGTGTTACGGCCGAAGGTCTTGTAGACGACGGAACCCAGGTCACAGTACGCCTCTCGCACGGAGGTTCAGAGCGGTTCGATATAGTGATCGGGGCCGACGGACTATACTCCCGCACCAGGCAACAGACATTTCCCGACGCACCCAAACCGGCGTTCACAGGGCAAGCGGTGTGGCGCTATAACTTTTCGAAACCCCATGAACTTGACTGTCTTCAGGCATATGAAGGCGCGGTAGGTGCTGGGCTTGTTCCTCTATCCTCAGATCTGATGTACATGTTTGTCACCACTCCCGAGCCGGAAAATCCACGGTATCCCGTGGAGGGCCTTGCTGCAACTATGCGAGGCAAGTTGGTCGGCATGCCTGCTGCGATCTCGAAACTGGCGACACAGATAACCGATGATTCTGCTGTGGTTTACAAGCCTCTCGAGACGCTCTTTCTAAGCGGCGACTGGCACAAGGGTCGCACTGTCCTGCTTGGCGATGCTGTTCACGCAACGACGCCGCACTTAGGGCAAGGCGCAGGAATGGCCATTGAGGACAGTCTTGTGCTGGCGGATGAGATCGATCGGGCCAACACGCCCGACGAGGCTTTTGTCGCCTATCGCGCGCGAAGACACGCGCGATGCAAATTTATCGTAGAGACCTCACTTTCGCTCTGCCTCGGACAGATTGGGACTGGTCCGGTCGTCGAGCAGGCAGCAGCCACCAAAGCGATGTTCGAAGTCATCGCGCAATCTATTTGATCGAAGGACAGCCGTCATGAGCCGTGTCACCGAAATTCGCTATGTTGGGTACGCCACGCCCGACTTCGACGCCGAGGTCGATTTCTATGCCTCCAAATGGGGCCTCGATCTTGTACCCTCACATGATGGCATGGCCTATTTCAAGGCCAAGGGCGCATTCGAGCACCACGTCGTGCGTTTACGTCGGGCCGACATGAAACGGATTGATGTGATCTCTTTGGCAGCTGACAGTCGGGAGGATGTCGACGCACTGCACACAAAGGTTTCTGTTTCGGGGGCAACAATCATTTCTAAGCCGCAAGACCTTGCATCGCCGGGCGGTGGCTATGGCTTTCGTTTTTTTTCGCCCGACGGCCTACCATTTGAAATTTCGAGCGATGTCACCCCCGGTGCGGCCGTGGCGGTTGCGCGCTGGGACGGCGTCCCCGTGAAAATCAGTCACATTGTTCTGCACTCTCCCGACCACAAGGCCCTCACGCAGTGGTTCATCGACATACTGGGCTTCCGCCTATCAGACTGGATTGGCGATTTCATGAGCTTCCTGCGCTGCAACTCGGCTCACCACCGTATCGCGATCCTCCCTGGACCGGCTTGCCTCAATCATGTTGCCTATGACATGGAGGGCGTTGATGGAATGATGCGCGGCATTCATCGGTTACGGGAAAAAGCTGTCGACATCCGATGGGGTCCTGGACGCCACACCGCAGGCAACAATACTTTCAGCTATTTTGTAACGCCGTCCGGCTTTGCCGTCGAGTATACTTCCGAGCTCGAAGTTGTTGACGAGGCAACCTGGGAACCAAAGGTGCATGCCCCCTCCCCGCTGCTGATGGACCAATGGGGCATCGGTGTGGGCGGCCCGCAAACCATGCCTCATCCTGAAGCCGATAGTGGCCTATTCCAGTCGGTGGAGGGCTGATCCATGGCCCTTTTTGAGCCTTTCCCCAACTATATCTGGAACCTGTCTGTCGCTATTGCGATGGAGTCTGGCGCGCGGGTTGGCGAGATCGTCGACATCATCGCAGCGGCCAAGGATGCAGCAGGATCAAGCGCCGACAACGGTACTGAAGCGTTCATGAAGGCATGGATGGCCAAGGCCGACACGCTGATTGAACTGGCCATTGAGGACGAAGCTCACGGCCGCATCCTGTCGGCAGGCGTCAAACTTGAGCGGGCTGCACTTTATTTGCTGAACGGTGAGCGTATGCAGGCGCATGGCACTCCGGGACGTACCGAAACCTTCAAGCGCGCTCGAGATTGTTTTGATCGCGGCATGGCACTTTCCAAAGCCAACTGCGTTCGGGTCGAGATCCCTTTGCAAACCGGCACGATGCCAGCTTTATGGACCAGAGCGCCTGGTGGCGGCCAAAAGCCAGCAGTCGTCTATTGTAATGGATTAGATAGTTGCAAAGAGCTGCTGTATTGGTCTGGGCTGCCGCAAGCGCTTGCGCAGCGTGGTATCTCTACTCTTTGCGTTGACCAGCCCGGCACAGGGGAGGCCCTGAGACTCCAAAACCTGCCTGCAACGCCCCACAGTGAGCAATGGGCGTCACGCGCGGTCGACTGGCTCGAAACACAAAAGGATATTGATCCTAGCCGCATAGGAATGACAGGAATCTCGCTGGGCGGCCACTATGCGCCGCGCGCCGTTGCTTATGAACCGCGCTTTGCGTCGGGGGCCTGCTGGGGCGCCAATCACAACTGGGCCGAAGTCCAGCAGAAACGCTTGCGCCAGGAAGGTGAAAATCCGGTGCCTCACTACTGGGCGCATGTCATGTGGGTGTTCGGCGCCAGCGATATGGAAGATTTCCATGCAAAGACGGCCGATATGAATCTCAATGGGCATATGGAAAGGATCAAAGTTCCATTCCTGGTCACGCACGGTGCAAATGACCGCCAGATCGGCGTCGAATATGCTCATCAAGCTTATGCACAACTTACAAACAGCTCAAAAGCCAAGCTCAAGATTTTCACGCCCCGCGAAGGTGGCATCGAGCATGTAGGCGCGGACAACATGTCCTTCGGTCGCGACCTGATCGCCGACTGGTTTGCCGAGACCTTGGGCGGAGCAACCTCATGACGCGACGCTTCATAGACATCTCGATCACGCTTGAGAATGATGTCATCACAGACCCGCCTTTCATGCGTCCACACATTCAATACAGTTCACACCGAGAAACGATGCCGGAAATGGGCCATTTCTTTCCCGGAGTAACTGCGGAGGAAGTCCCTGGGGGCGAAGGATTTGCGGCCGCCGAAACGATTACGCTTTCTACGCACAACGGTACGCATCTTGATGCGCCATGGCATTTCCACCCGACGCAGGATGGTGGCAATCCAGCTATGACGATCGACGAAATCCCGCTGGACTGGTGCTTCCGGCCGGGGGTCAAACTGGACTTCCGACACTTCGCCGATGGCTACGTAGCGACCGCGAACGATGTTGAAGCCGAGTTGGCGCGTATCGGATATAGCCTGCAGCCGTTTGACATCGTTCTTGTAAACACGGCTGCCGGCGGTGCGTTGGGGGACCCCGATTTCGTGAACCGTGGCTGTGGCATGGGCTATGAGGCAACGATGTACCTTACGTCCCGCGGCGTACGGGTGACCGGCACGGATGCTTGGAGCTGGGACGCGCCGTTTCGCTACACGGCGCAGAAAGTTATGGAAACCGGCGATACATCGCTCATCTGGGAGGGCCACAAGGCCGGACGCGAGATCGGCTACTGTCACCTTGAAAAGCTGCACAATCTCGAGGCATTACCCCCGCATGGCTTCATCGTCAGCTGTTTCCCTCACAAGATCAAGGGCGCGTCGGCTGGATGGACCCGCGCAGTCGCAATCATCGAAGATTAATGGCTCGCGGAGCGGTATCCTTACCATCCGGGTCTTCTGAAGTGCTGGTCCTCAAGCAGCTGCCGGCAAGGTAGTGCAACGTAATGGGGCGAGATGGCTTTGGTTCGGATCCCAGAAGGCTCCCCTTCCAAAGCGGAGTTCTGCGCGAGCTGAGCACCTCCGGGTTTGACCAACGCCCAGGCCTTGTTCGGCCATTCCCGCAGAGTCTTGAGCATGATCGTGTCGTCCACGCATGTCGCAATATGCGGCGCTGCATAGTTAAAACGGACTATCTGACCGCGCAAATTTATAGGAACTTCTCGATTATAGCCATTCAATCAATATCCGCAACGGTGCCCACCTTGCCAGCAATGGCTGCAATTCAGTACAGAACATCCAGCGCCTCAGTCCCCACACGAACCAAAGCGGCGAGAGCGTCGAGCTGTACTTCATCTCTTTTTCCACAGCCAATCCTGGTGTACCAGAAGCTTCCGAAATAGTGATGATGTCGTCCTGATTGTCGTTCGAATCACAACGCGGGCACCTGTAGCAGTTAACGTTTCCGCCGCGCGGCCAATGCCACGTGTTAGACCGGTGACAATGGCTGATTTGCTGGACAAAGAAATAAGCGGTTTATGGCCGATGGCTCATCGATAATCTGGTGTTGCTTCAGGCTTGTCCTCCGGCAGCGGCGCACCATTATGGATGTACGCTGGCGCCTCAATCAGGATGAAGGCGATACGACACACTCGTTCGGTCTTGTTCCGCCACAGATGATTGGTGCCGCGCTGGATAATGATGCCGCCCTGCTCAATTGTTTTCCGCGCTCCATCCTCCAGCTCCAATTCAATTTCACCCTCAAGAACAATGCCATAATCAATCGAGTTTGTGCGATGCATTGGGCTTTCTTTTCCCGGTAGCATGTCCACGATACGGATTACAGATCCACCTTCGAGCGTCAGCCCCGCGTCGCGGTGACGACCATCAGTTTCATCATTATTGTCCGCAGGCACGGTTTTCGTGGTCCAGATCAGCAAAAACGACGCATCACCCGACGGGATGAATTTGGTAGGTGAAATATCTTCGGACTTGAACACCGCGCGGCCATCTCCATTATGACCGGTAACAACCCGCTGTACGGGCGGAAGTCCTGAATCAGACAATTCCATAAAAGCTCCAACTTAGATAAAACGGACAGGTTCGGTGAGCAGAATTTTTGTATCTGCCGCTCCGAAATGTGCGAGTGCGGCTGCACCGATGACGGCTACTAGCTCGGGAATATCACACCCTTTTGACAACCCGATTTCGTCAAACTGCGCATAGGGGAAATGACCTTCAATGACTTTCGCGTCGTTGACGACCGCGCCATGCAGGTTCTTGTCAGCGACTATTTTACTCAACTCCTCAGCCCACCCCGATCCAAGATCGAGTGCAGCATCACGAAAGATGAATAATTTAGCCGGCGCTTCATCCGCATACGGCGCAACTTCAATCTCGTGGGCAAGCAAGGCAACTGAGCCTTCAATTTCACGAAAATTGTCTTCATCTGGTCCAATACGGTCACGATAGGCGGCATTGGATTTTGACATGGCGAGGTCAGCCATGGTCGGCGTACGGATGATCGTAACAGCATCGCGATCCTCAAGGATCGAGTCGTCTCGCGATGGCAGATCGCGCACGTAGTGATGCACGTAAGTGGTAAAGCGCCTGGAAACATCTGGTTCATCCACAACCATCGGGCCGTGGATTGACTCAAGATGGTAACGAAGCCCTGCCCTGCTCAGACCAGGACAGGTGCATGGCAAGATGACAAGCTTGACCGGCGCGGGGTCAGAAAGCCCTTCAGCCACGGACAACACGCTGTGCGATGGTCCCAAAGGGTGCGCGGCCCTGAGCATCGACGCCCTCCATCCGCACACTGTCACCGAATTTCATGAAACTCGTTTTCGCCTCGCCCAAATCGATCACTTCAATTCCCCGTCGTTCAGCAATGCAGGATGAGCCTACTTCGCGGAAATTGGCGTTGGAAACTGTCCCAGAGCCTATGACCGTACCAGGCACAAGATCGCGAGTACGGGCAGCGTGGGCCACCAGTTCGTGAAAGCCGTGCCCCATCGGTTCGCCATTTGCGCTGCCGAAATGTGCACCATTCCATGCTACGTTCAGATCCAGGCAGACCCGCCCATTCCGCCAGTTTGCGCCAAGTTCGTCTGGTGTGATTGCAAATGGTGCCATTGTACATGGCGGCTTCGCCTGCACCCAACCAAACCCCGTCTTCATTTCAGGGCCGGCAAGCGCTCGCAGCGACCAATCGTTGATCTGCACGATCAACTTGATATGATGCATTGCTTGAGCGGCGGTGGCGCCCATCGGAACCGCATCGACGATCACGCCGAACTCACCCTCAAAATCTATGCCGAGCGATTCATCAGGAAACTTTACGTCATCGAGGGGGCCATAAAAAGTATCAGATACGCCTTGATACATGAGGGGAACTGTTGTCTCGATAGGATCCATGCCAAGCACTTGGCACATCAGATCACCATGGCTCTGAAAAGCTGACCCGTCGAGCCATTGCCATGCGCGCGGCAAGGGCGCAGAAAGCGCGCTAACATCGAGCGGCTCTTCAAATTTGGTATCAGCCCAGAGATCGGGCGCAATGGATTGCCATTGCTCAAGGGCTAACTGCATGGTTCTCGCCGGAGCGGGGGAATAATGTAGCCCATCGGGTGAGACTGTAACAAGTCTCCCATCTTTCGAACCATCGCGCAGGGTGGCCAGCCGCATCTTTGCTCTCTCCCGTCTAGCTGTCGTCGCTGTCGTTATGGAAGCTGCGCGGCGAAGACAAAGGCATTTGGTCGATAGCGTTGCATCGATACTATCTGATGGTCGGCACAGGTCTCCTCATGCAAAGGCATCCGCACGATTAATTAACATTCCGGGAGAGCACCATGGCCCAATGGTTGAAGCGTGGCGAGGCTGCGGACGTCAAAGCGCAAGCCGATCGCAAGGTACGCGACATCGTAGAAGCCGCGCTGAGCGACATTGAACAACGCGGCGATACCGCCCTTCGTGAAATGAGCATCAAGTTCGACGGATGGGATCGCGAGGATTATCGCTTGTCAGACGCGGAGATCAGTGCCGCTGTTGACAGTCTGTCGCCGCAGGAACGCAAGGACATCGAATTCGCGCAGGCGCAGGTACGCAACTTCGCGCAGGTGCAGCGCAACTCTATGCTGGATGTCGAAGTTGAAACCATGCCAGGAGTGGTGCTGGGTCATAAAAATGTGCCGATAAATGCGGCAGGCTGCTATGTTCCAGGCGGCAAATATCCCCTGCTCGCGAGCGCGCACATGAGCGTAATTACCGCCAAGGTGGCAGGCGTTAAGCGCGTCGTTACCTGCGCGCCGCCCTTTCAGGGCAAGCCTGCCCGCGCAATCGTTGCCGCGCAAGCTATGGCAGGCGCAGATGCGATCTACGCACTTGGGGGTATACAGGCGATCGGCGCAATGGCCATTGGTACCCAAAGCATTGATCCGGTCGATATACTGGTTGGCCCTGGCAACGCCTTTGTTGCAGAAGCAAAGCGGCAACTGTTTGGCCGTGTCGGGATTGATCTGTTTGCAGGTCCCACCGAAACGCTCATCATCGCAGATGAAATAGGCTGCGATCCTGAACTGGCTGCAACCGATATTCTGGGGCAGGTCGAACATGGTCCCGACAGTCCCGGCGTCTTGCTAACGAACAGCGAAAAGTTCGCGCGCGCAACTATGGCTGAGATTGAGCGCCTGCTCCAGATCCTGCCGACGGCCGATTATGCCCGCAAAGCCTGGGAGACGTTTGGTGAGGTGATCGTTGCCGAGAGTTACGAGGAAATGGTCCGCATCGCTGATGACATTGCCAGCGAGCACGTGCAGGTCATGACCGCCGATCCCGATTATTTCCTGCACACCATGACCAATTATGGCGCATTGTTTCTGGGAGCGCGCACTAACGTCAGTTTCGGCGACAAGGTAATCGGCACCAATCACACCTTGCCTACCAAAAAAGCTGCGCGCTACACTGGCGGTCTGTGGGTTGGGAAGTTCCTTAAGACCTGCACTTATCAGAAAGTGACGACGGACGAGGCGTCGGCACTTGTTGGCGAATATTGCAGCCGCCTGTGCGGGCTAGAAGGCTTTGCCGGTCACGGGGAACAGGCAAATATTCGCGTGAGACGCTATGGTGGCCGCAATGTGCCCTATGCAGGGCAAGCAGAACCCAGCGAACTGACGCGCGTATGACCCCCCAATCGCTCCTTGATCCGCAGCTCGCGCCGCTGTTTATAGATGTGCCGACGCCTGCCTTTTCGGACGAAACTATTCCCATCCTGCGTCAGGCGATGGCAGGCTCGCCAATCGCCAGAGCTGGTGTGGACGTTAAGGCGCATCACCTTGACAGGGCGGACGGAACGACACTCAGAATCGTGGTGGTCAGGCCGCTTGACGCAACCGAACTGACGCCGGTTGTAGTCCATGCTCACCCTGGCGGGTGGATATTCGGCACGCCGGAGACTAGTGGCTCGACGCTGGTGGATATGGCACGCAACTCATCTTGCGCCGTGGTTTCGGTCGATTATCGGCTTGCGCCGGAATACCCGTTTCCCGCAGCGCATCAGGACGTGATGGCTGCGTTGCGCTGGGTGCGATCTGCTGCCCAAGATCAGGGCTTTGACGCGGATCGGATTGTGCTGGCCGGTGAAAGTGCGGGCGCGAACATCGCCGCTGGTGTTGCTCTTCGATGCAGGGACGACGGGGATGACCACGGCATTGTCGGGCTGTCGATGGTCTATTCGCCGCTTGACGACCGGGCAATCTCAAGGCCTGCGCATCCTTACGCGGGTTCAATTGGCCTTAGTGCCAGTCATATCCGGTTCGCATGGACAAGCTACCTTCGTGGTGTTGAAACAGATCACGTTACCCTCTACGCGGCACCCGGCCGAGCTGAAAACCTTACTGGGCTGCCTCCCATATTCCTGGCAGTTGGGGCACTTGATCCAGTGGTCGACGAGAATCTAGGGTTTGCGCAACGCCTGATCAGGGATGGCGTGCCGACGACATTACATATCTTTGCTGGGGCACCGCATGGCTTTGACCGAATGGAAACGGCCAAGGTCACAATACAATTGCGTGAGTTGCGCAACGAACACCTCAACCGCTGTATCGCGCTATGACGTCCGGCACAGTAATCCCCAAGACACCTTCCTTCCGTCTCGACGGAATGCGTGCGATCGTAACGGGCGCGGGTCGTGGCATTGGCGTCGCTGCAGCAGCAGCACTGGCCGAAGCGGGGGCGGATGTGACGGTCGTAGCACGCTCTGCGGAAGAGATTGACGCTGCTGCCCGCGCTATTGGTCACGGAACACGCGCAGAGCCTCTCGACGTGTCGGACCTTGACGCAGTCAACGCGTTTTTCGACGCGCACGAACCGTTTCACATTCTTGTCAACAATGCGGGGACCAATCGACCCAAACCGATGTGGGACGTGACGGACGCTGACTATGATGCGGTACTGGGTTTGAACCTGAAAGCTGCATTCTTCGTTACCCAGGCATGCGTCAAACGCATGATTGCAACTGGCACGGCAGGGTCATTGATCCACATGGGTAGCCAGATGGGCCATGTCGGCGGACCCAACCGCTCGCTATATTGCGCCAGCAAATGGGCTCTTGAGGGTATGAACAAGAGCTTCGCGCTCGACCTTGCGCCCTACAAGATACGTTCGAACACAATTGCCCCGACATTTATCGAAACGCCGATGACCAAGCCGATGTTCGATGACCCGGTGTTTCGAGCCAGTGTTCTCTCGAAGATCAAGCTCGGTCGCATTGGCCAGCCTGAAGATCTGATGGGGGCCGTTTTGTTTCTTGCCTCACACGCGTCCGCACTGATGACTGGAACCAGTCTCGTGGTCGATGGCGGCTGGACCGCTGAATAGGATTTACTGTATGTTTGAACCATTCCCCGGTAATTATGTCTGGAACCTGGGTATCAATCTCGCGCTGATTTGCGGAGGCAACCATGGCGAGTTGGACGAAGTGTGCCGCCCGGTGCGGGAGGCCGCACAATCGGGCGCCGATGCGGGTTCCGCACAATTGTTCGAAAGCTGGATTGCGGTAGCGGATCAGGTCACCAGGAATGCGGCGCGCGACGAGGCGGAAGGGTTCAGCCTTTCTGCCGGTGCAAAGTATCTCCGTGCCTCGGGCTACTATCTTGGTGCCGAACGCCTGCAAAGTCGGGACTATGCGCCGCGGTGGGCCGCTTACGATCGAGGGCTCAATCTCTATCACAAGGGATGCGCACTGCGCGGTCTGCATGTTGATCGGGTAGAAATTCCCTATGACGGCAGCGCCTATACCGCAATTTTCGTTCACGACGGCTCGGGCACCCCGCGACCCACCTTGGTTTCTGTAAACGGCCTCGATTCCATGAAGGAGCAGGTCGATATGGCCGGGCATGGCGCAGTGAATCTGGAACGCGGCATGAATACGCTGTTCCTCGACCAACCGGGCACCGGCGAGGCAATCCGCAAGCGCAATCTTCCCGCCGTGTACGACGCAGAACGCTGGGGCAGTCCTGCGTTCGATTATTTATTGACACGCACGGATGTGATTCATTCTCAAATCGGTATTTTCGGCCTGTCGTTCGGCGGCTACCATGCACCGCGTATCGCCGCTAACGATCCACGCTATGCCCTCTGCGCAGTCATGGGAGCGAACCATCTGTGGGGTCAGCGCCAGCGTGAGCGTGTCTTGAATGAAGGCGAGAACCCGGTACCGCACTATTGGGACCATGTCATGTGGGTATTTGGCTTCGAGAAACGTGAAGAATTTCTGGAATATGCCGACCAAATCACACTCGACGGACAGATTGAGAATATCCGCGTGCCGTTCCTAATTACCCATGGCGAGAATGATCGCCAGATACCCGTTTACAACGCACAGCTATCTTACGATCAGGCAGTCAACAGCCCGAAGCGCACGTTGCGTATTTTTACCAAAGCGGATTTCGAGGTCGAACATTGTGGGGCTGACAATGGCACGGGAATGCGAAACTACATCGCAGATTGGTGTGCGCAGACATTCGATGCCATGCTTTAGCAGTTTGAAGCATGGCTGAGTTCACGTTCCACCACGGGGGCGTGTCCGTTCCTTCGCTTGATGACGCGATCGAATGGTATCATCGTGTGCTTGGTTTCCAACTGGAACGGCGCTTTTATATAGAGGCTGCGCGATCGCACACGGCCATGGTGCGTAACGGCCACCTGCGGTTCGAGATATTCGAAGTCGAAGGCGCTTCCCCCCTGCCCCGCGATCGCCGGGATCCGAAGGACGACTTGGCCACACATGGCAACAAGCATCTTGCGTTTCAGATCGCGGACCTCGCGGAATTTTTGCTGGAAATGAAACATAAGCAGGTGGACATCGCTCTCATCGTACAGGAGAAATTTGGATCTGGCTGTTTCATTCGCGATTGCGCGGGCAATCTAATCGAATTTGTTGAGAGGATTTGAGATGATACACGAAGTTGCGACTATCATTATTGACCCAGCTCGGGCTACTGATTTTGAAGCGGCAGTAAAAATGGCCCGACCCTATTTTGAAGAAGCGCCCGGCTTTGTATCTTTTGCGTTGCAAAAGTCGATCGAGAACGTTGGTCGCTATCTGTTGATAGTTGGTTGGGAAACTGTCGAAGCGCATATGGTCGACTTTAGGAACGCAGACGGGTTTCAGGCATGGCGGAACCTGGTCGGCGACTTCTTTACTTCACCGCCTATGGTAGAGCACACAAATACCGTTATCTGAACCGACAACCGTCATCAAGAAAGGGCCGTTCTGCATCGCTGAACGGCCCTTTTCTTTCGCCTCGAGGATGGGCATCGCGTGGCGAACCTCGTGGCCTTACGTCAGGGAGTAGGGCGGGCCCAGATAAAGCCCGTGATTAAAATGGCGCGTTAAGCCGATGCAAAGCAGCACCCAGAAGTTCTGCGTGGATTTTGGGATCGCCATGTTGAAGTTGGAGCTGACCGACGGCGACGCTGGTCTCGATCACGTCACGACAGCGATCGAACCGTCGCTCTTGATAGGCAAACAGCGCCTCCCCGAGATCGTCTGTCCGGGCAAGCTCTTCTGCCAGAACGATGCCGCTTTCAACTGCCATGCCCGCTCCCGATGCAAGATGCGGCGTGGTGGCGTGCACGGCATCACCTACCAGAACGACGCGCTTGTTGAACCAGTTTTTCGGCTGAAGTGCTGCTGCCAGCGGGCGGTAGTTTATCCAGTCCTCGGGACTCATATTGTCGCGAATCCAGCCGGCGCTCCCTCCGAAATCGGCCAACAGTCCCTTCAACGTGACAAACAATTCGTCATCATTCATATGTGATTCACGTTCGACATGGGGCGTAAGCATCCACATGTAAACCTTGTCTGGGGCGCATGCGGTGATGCCGCAGGGATTTGCGTGTCCGAGGAAAAATTCCCCTGTCTCCAAGCCAGGAGGCTTGCGAATTGAAATGCGCCAACATCCTTGCCCGGTGGGCATGGCAGGGCCCATGTGCGGAAATGCAAGGGACCTGATGCTGGAAAACACACTATCGGCACCTATCACAAGGTCATAGCTGCCAGTTGACCCATCCGAGAACGTTACACCCGTTCCATTTTCAAGCACATCCAGTGCACTGACGCTCAACCCCAGGCGAATTGCAATATCGAGTTCACGGACCCGTGCCTGCATGATCCGGTGCAGGACCGGTCTCATTATTCCACCCGTAGCCGGGAGCCCCTCTTCTATTGCTGGCTCATCAAGATCCAGCATGTGGGTGCCGTCATAATGAAACAACCGCGTTGTGCTGGTAATGGCACCTTCGGCTTTGATCGCATCGATCATACCCAGCTGTTTGTAAGCCCTAAGCGTTGGACCGGTTATGGTTATTCCCGCTCCATACACCCGCCAATCAGGATCGATGTCGATGAGTTCGACATCTACCCCTCTTTCAGCAAGACTGATGGCTGTCGCCATGCCGCCGATCCCTCCACCAACGACAAGTGCCGTGGCGATGCTCCCAATTCGTTTCTTTATCATGAGAGCAGATCTACAGAATGTCGGTCACCAGACAAATTGGTCCTGTCAATAGGCGGCAATCGACAGAATCGTTACGACGTGTCTCCAAAGCCCTGATATCGCGCAGCCAAAGAATTGGAGGGAAGATGCGAGTAATTATCACAGGTGCCGGCGGCTTTGTTGGACGCGAAATCAGCAAACAGTTAATCCTGCGTGGCGATGACGTGGTGGGTCTTGACGTCAACGGCGGCGGCATGTTTGCCGGCATACGGCAGGTCGTTGGTGAAATGTCAGACCCCGCTGTTCGACAAGACCTTCTACGCGAGACATATGATGCGCTGATCCACTTGGCGACCGTGCCAGGGGGTGCTGCAGAGGCCGATCCCGCTGCGTCGCGGCGCGTGAATGTCGATGCGATGTACGACTTACTAGTCGAAGCTTCTGAAAAGCGGCCTGGTGTGCGCGTTGTTTATGCCAGTTCGATCGCGGTGTTTGGTGACGCATTGCCAGATTTGGTCGACGATCAAACCCCGCTTTCCCCTAGAATGATCTATGCAGGTCACAAGGCGATGATGGAAGACGTCATCGCCATGTTCTCCAATCGTAACGAGATCGATGGAGTGACGCTGCGTCTGCCAGGTATTTTGGCCCGGCCGAAAGGGCCGTCCGGAATGAAGTCTGCGTTCATGTCTGATCTTTTTCATGCCTTGAAGAAGGGCGAGCCGTTTGAATGTCCTGTATCTGCAGAGGGAACCATCTGGGCCCAATCAGTGAAAAAATGCGCCGAAAATTTTGTTGAGGCAATAACTCTGGACAGTAGACTGTTACCCCCGACACGAGCCGTTACACTTCCTGCCATTCACATTTCGATGGAAGCGCTAACAGCGGAAATTGCATCACAATGCGGCGTTCCATCGGACCTCGTTTCGTATAAGCCGGATCAGCAGCTTGAAAATGCATTTGCGAGGCAACCAAGGCTTGAGACGCGGGCCGCTGAGCAGGCCGGATTGGCCCATGATGGAAACCCTGCTACGCTCGTCCGTAACGCCCTGTCATTGATATAAGGGGCGATGGAGATGGCGATGCGATTCGGACGGCTTGATCTCAACCTGCTTGTTGCACTGGACGCTTTGCTGACCGAGCGAAGCGTTAGTATGGCAGCTGATCGCCTTTGTCTGTCGCAGTCGGCAACCTCCAGCGCTCTTGGCCGCCTTCGTGAATATTTTGAGGACGACCTACTCGTCCTCAAAGGCCGCCACATGATTCTGACGGCTCGTGCTGAGGAACTGATCGATCCCGTCCGCACCGTCCTAGAGCAGATCCGGACAACGGTGGCTGTCGCACCGCCGTTTGATCCTGCCACTGCAGAAAGGGTTATCCGGATCATGGCCTCGGACTATTCCACCGAGGTACTCCTAGCGGGTGTAATCGCCGATCTCGAAAGGGATGCGCCTAATATCCGGTTTGAAATACACCCGATGCATGACTCGCCTATTGAGGCGATCGAACGAGGATATATCGACCTTTTACTGACCATAGACTATGCAATTTCTGCAGACCATCCAAGTCAGCTTCTGTTTGAAGATGATTACGTTGTCGTCGGCTCTCGTGATAATCCTGCGATGTCGGTTCCAATGACAAGGGAGCTTTACTTTGAACTCGGGCATATTACTGCCCGATTTGGCAAGGCGCGAGTGCCAGCTTTCGATGACTGGTTCGTCCGCCGGCAAAAGCAGCAACGGCGCATTGAAGTTGTTGCACCAACATTCCTGTCCCTTCCGGGACTTATTGCTGGCACCAACCGGGTGGCTACCATGCATCGACGTATGGCTGAGGTTTTCGTCCGGTCACTGCCTTTGGTGATGCGCGAAATTCCCTTTGCCATCCCTCCAATTCGAGAGACGATACAGTGGAATATTGCGAACAACAATGACCGGGCACTGCGTTGGATGGTTGATCAGCTGCTTGCAGCCGCCAGCGCATGTACCCCTCCAGAGCGGAATGTAATTCCGTTGCATACAGGTTCGGCTATCGATCGCTCGATGATCGAGGCGGAGTATCGAATGAACCATCCGCAGCGGTGAAACGCTATCGTAACGGAGACGAGCAAAGCTTCCAGTCATCTAGCGCGTCAATAGCAATGATCCGAAAACATCGGCTTTAGCGGACGCTTACTATTTGCCAGAACAATGGACTGATAATAATCCGGAGTTTCTATGGCCCTCGCAACATCGCAAGCAGTCCTTGGCGTGGAAAGTGTCCTGTTTGGCGTCATGGACGTGGCCGAACATACTCGGTTTTGGGTCGATTTCGGCCTCCCGCTCGAATCCGCCAGCAATGATGAAAGCGTCTTCCGACTCCAGTCGGGCAGCCGAGTGATTGTCCTCAAACATGGCGATCCGCGACTTCCAACACCTGATCCCTTCCCCGGGGACGGCGTTAAAGAGACCGTATGGGGGGTTGATACCGCCCAAAATCTCGAAAAGATCGCGACAAGCCTAGCGGGAGAAGTAGTGGTGTCGCGTGATGCTGATGGCACGCTGCACTGTGTATGCCCAGACGGCCAACCCATCGCTGCGCGGGTGTGGGAGAAGCATCCCGTGGTGTCCGAAACCAGCCCAGTCAATACACCGTCAAGCTGGCCGCGTTTCAATCAACATCGCATATGGCGTGGTCGCGCCATACCCAAGACGATCAACCATGTGGTCTTCTTTTCCCCGGACTATGTCGGTAGCTTCGAATTTTATGAGCGGCACTTAGGGTTTCGCTATGTCGATCACTCGAAGGGCACCGGCATTTTTTCGCGGGCAGGCGGGACGTTCGAGCATCATTCAATCTTCTGGGTGAACTGCGACTTGCCGATCGCCCCCGACCATTTCAAGTTCATGCATATCGCCTTTGGTATGGACGATATAGACGAAGTGATGCTCGGCGCGAACATCATGGACAATAAGGGTTGGAAGAACAGCACGATGAACACAAGCGGCGGTATATCGCGCCACCGCATTTCCAGCGCAATTTATTATTATTGCGAAATTCCGGGTCATGCTGGCGAGGCCGAGTATCACGCCGATACCGACTATCTTGACGATGGCTGGGTTCCGCGCGCCTGGGACTTCAAGTTTGGGTCGCTACTATGGTCCCACAATGCCCCAGCAATTTTCCGGGGAGATGATATCCCCTGGGATATGTCCTTTGATGCGGACCGCAGGAGCTTTGATCCGTTCCGTCGCACAAAGCCTGGGAAACAGCTGATCGAGGGTGACCTTGCAAGACTGACACAAGACGACGAGCACGCAATCTGAATTGCAGCGTAGCGTAGGCCGCTACGCTGCTCTGATTAGCAGCCAACCTCCAGATGATCCGTCCGGCTCCAATACTATCTTGGTCGATACCGAGCGATCCTGGAGGCGGGATGCTTTGCCCATCCCCGCACGAAGTTCTTCGAACTTACCGACGTTGAGGGCGCTGTGCGCAAGAAGAGGCGCGGCGAGCGGACTGGCCACATCTATCCCGTCGCGCTGGAGGCGGTGCAAAAGCTGGACGCCCTGTTCGACGTTGAGCGTGGTATCAACGGCAAGACACGGGCGGAGCGGCTTGCCGCGCGTAAGGAGTTGAGCACGCCCCTGATCGCCAAACTGCACGACTGATTGAACGCCCAACTCGCCAAGCAGTCGCGTAACCATGATCTTGCCAAGGCCATCAACTATATGCTTACGCGCAGGGACGCCATCACCCACCTCCCCGTCGATGGCAGGGTATGCCTCACGAACAACGCAGCGGAACGGGTGTTGCGCTGTGTGACGGCGATGCCGATGCAGCATTCCGCGATGTGCTCGCTCAGGAAGGCGTCGAGGCCATCCTCGGCAAGTAAGATGCTAAATCGCGCAGCGAACTATCAGTTGCTGCGGTCCGCACCGGGTCCATACCATCAAACAGGACATTATAGCCGACCCAGGCTTCGGTCCGAAGAATGCCCCTCCAACTGCGCTGATGCCTCGCAGCAATCCGGGCCGACGACCTGATTCCAGCGTACATGGGATCGCTATATGATCAACTCCCGTGCAATCGTTACGTTGGTTGCTGCTTTAAATGCGCGCACGACGTTGCTTGGGCGCGGAGTATCTTGAGCCCTGCAGAACATCAATTCCCGCGTTGTAGTAGGCCGATCCTTCGGCAGATTACAGCATGTTTCGATAGAACAAGCCATCCTTCATAACGACAGGCATGCGGTTCTTGTCTTCGAGGATCGTTACGTCTACGGTGGGATCGCCATCGATGAGCAGAATGTCCGCCAGCTTGCCGGCCCTTATCTCGCCCACATCCATAGCCATCAATTCTCCTCCGTGACGTGTGGCGGCGACCAAAACGTCGACCGCGCTAAAGCCAAGCAGGTCTACGAAAATTTTGAGATCTCGCGCATTACGCCCTACCGGATTGTACGGAAAACCATAGTCACCGCCAGGCAGGACGCGAATCCCGCGTTTGCGCATTTTTGGATAGACTTCCGCCATCAGTTCGAGCCCGGACACCGCCCCCATGCGCGTAGCCTCCGCCAGTCCGATCCCGAACGCCCCGGCTTCGTGGACACGAGCATAAAGCAGGCCAGGCGCAGGCGCCGTGAACACCTCATTCTTGCGCGCTTCGAGCATGTCTAATGCTTCTTCGTCGGCATAGGTACAGTGATAGATAGCACGAAAGCCTGCACGGCATGCCTGCTTCACAGCCTCCGCCGCCTGGGCATGGCAGGCGAGCCAGACCCCCTGTTCGCGCGCTTCCTCACCGATAGCACGGGTTTCCTCTTCGGAGTACATGAGAACCTGTGAACCACCTGGCGCAAAGCCTTCGTCGCTCGATAAGAGAAACTTGATAGTGTCGCAGCCGAGTGTTTTCATCTCCGCAACGTACTTACGTAGGCCATTGAGGTCCCGGTCATGCGTTGGATCATGACCTTCGGGAACGCCCATTACGCCTTCAGCACCTTTTTCGAGCGCCGAGGCGCGCAGTCGTGGCCCTGGCAGCGCACCACGGTCGATTGCATCGCGCAGGGCCACCTCGAAGCGCTCGCCCAGCGACCCGGCGGAATAGGCGCTTGTAAAGCCGTGATCGAGGGTGATGCGAGCATTCTGCGCCGTCACCAGCAGATGCTCTTCAAGCGGGAGCTTCATTGTATTTACGACGCGCTCCACAGAAGACGGCCAGGTAAGGTGCGCATGGGCTTCAACAAGCCCTGGCATTAGTGTCCGCCCTTTCCCATCAACAAGTTCGACATTTTCCCGATCGATTTGATTATTGCCCTTGGCGACCGCAGCGATACGGTTGCCCTTGACGCACACTTCTCCGGGGTAAAGACCGCTACCAGAACCGTCGAAGATAGACACGTTTGTGAACAAGATCGGTTTCATGCTCCCGTGTCCGCGATAAGGTGGGCTGCGGTAATCCCGGCTATTGCGCACAACTCATCATTGTCAGAGGTATCGCCACTGACCCCAACGGCACCAATCAGTCGCCTATCTGCATCGCGGATTAGTACACCACCTGGAACAGGCAGGATGCCCTTGGGAAAAATCCCATTGAGTGCTGCTATAAAGGACGGAACTGCAGCTGCGCGCTTGGCAATCTCGCGACCTCCAAAGCCCATCCCCAAACAGCCGGCTGCCTTTGCAGTTGCAATTTCAGGGCGGAATATGGAGGCTCGTTCATCGCGCTTGAGAGCCAGCACATGGCCTCCGGCGTCGAGAACTACGATACAAAGCGGCTGCAGCCCTAGCGCATCGCTCTCCCTAAGAGCTGCGTCGCAGATTGTTGTAGCATTGGATAATGTAAGCATCATGCTTTCTCCCTGTCCATCCAGCGCTGGACAATGCGCCGTGCCTGCACGGCCGCCGTATCCATCTTCACACTGATCTCACGGGTCCGATTGCTGCGCGGATCGCGTGTCATGACCCGCTGGACAGCTTCGATGATAGCCTCATCCTCGGCAAATCCGGTCTTTGTAATGGCCTCGATGTGCGCCATCTGCTCGGGATCGGTGCCAAAATCGCGCGCGACAATCCAAAAGTACAGCATGTGCGTAGCATCGATCGGGGTCGTCGCATGAGTGACCCGAAACCGCCCGGTGATGGTTCCATTGTCCGGGTCTATCAAGTCCACAGCGGCGATCTGCAATGCTGGAGATATGAAGGACCCGTAATTTTCACGATCATAGGGCGTGCCCGTTGCAATGCCGAGTGGCTCGGCAAAAACGGGTGGCAGGGCACTACGGCTGAAGCTTTGATGATAAGAGACTGTATCGCCTTCGGTAGTGAACCGCGGCGGATCGACCCAATCAGTTATCTTGAAGCTCGATGCATGAACATAACCGAAATGCGTAAGATCAAGAACATTTTCCTTTAAGAGCATGTAATTGGCGGCAATCTCCATAATGCCCTCAACTTTTGCAAAACTCGGATCTTCGGTCCACTCCAGCACGTGCGGCAAAGGGGCGTCATCGATACGGTCCGGATCGCCCATATAGATCCATATGAAGGGCCCTTGCTCGATCACGGGGAATGAGCGCACTCGCGCGGCAGCTGGCGGTGATTTCATTGAGGGCACGCGTAGGCATCTACCTTCCGACGAGAAGGTGAAGCCATGATAGCCGCACTGCACGTCGTCACCCTGCAATGTGCCGAGCGACAAAGGCGCTGCTCGATGTGGACAGCGGTCCTCAATCGCCACTGGGCTTCCATCTTCTTTACGGTAGAGAAGCACTGGGATATCCAGAAGCCAGCGGCCAAGAAGTTTCCTTCCGATTTGCGATGAGAGGCCAGCCACCCACCAGCAGTTGTAAGGATAGTTTCGCTGGTCTGTAGCTATAGGGGGATACCAGGATGCAGCAGGATCCGGTGCAGATGCACTCATGGCAGGCTTCCTTCTTCCTGTACTGAAAGGATGTCGCCATCTTTCGGCCGTTCGCTAAGTTGGTAGCGCGGCATGAGCACAAACAATATGGCCGCGATGCCAAGGAGCCCGGAGGTGACAATAAGCGCGGCAGCATAGCTCCCGGTGCGATCGAACAACAACCCGATCCAAGCGGGGCTGGCACCTGCGGCGAGCATGAACCCTGCATATTGCAAGGCATAAGCCCGACCAAACACTGCCGTGCCAAAATATCTTGAGGTAAGAAATCCCACTAGGTCGGCCTCTGCGCCCATCGCACACCCAAAAGCGGCCGCCGCAACGGGTGCGAGCGGGGCGCCGCCGAACAGCAGCGCTAGGCACCCGCCTGCCGCGAGCAGGCAGACTGCCCCAGCAACCCACGGCGCATGAACGTGATCGGCGAGCCACCCGATCGCAATTCTGCTTAGGATGACAAAGATCCCGATTAGGGCAGCGAATGCCGCTGCTTGTGACGAAGACAGTCCTGCATCACGTAGCATTGGTACGAAATGGGGCAGGAAGCCCGCGAAAGCCAAGGCCATCACGACAAAGGCAGCGAGCTGGTGACGGAATAGTGGCAAGGACAGAAGCGGTGGACCTTCTGGTCCCGAGGGCACAGGCATGGCGCTCCTGCCACGAAGGCCTATCAGAGCAGGCACGAGTCCCAGCGCAGCAAACCCTGCCAAGGCATAATAACCCCACCGCCAGCCGGAACCAGCGATGACCGCTGCAATGACCGGCGGCACCAGAGCGGCCGACACACCAATACCCATTTGCGTGAGGCCGAGAGCCAGGCCCCTGGCTCGGTCGAAGGTTACGCTCACCGCGCGCATGTAGCTGATTGGGGCAGAGCCGACGGCAAACAGTCCAAGCGCCGCAGTTAGAACGAAATAGCTAAGGACCGATTGAGTTACACTACCCAGAAATAGGAAGCCGACCACCAGCATTGTCGATCCTATCACTGTCGGGCGCCGGGCCCCGTGGCGATCAACGATTTTGCCTACAACCGGCAGCGCGACAGCCATTGCGATGGTAGCTGCAAAGAATGCCATTCCGAACTGGCCCCGCGTGAGCCCAATTTCCTGGGACAAATCGGGGACAAACAATCCAATATTGTAGGTAAACAGGCTTGAGATACCAAGTCCCGACCCCAATGCAGCCATCGCGACGACTGGCCATCCCCGCCGGAACTCTGCTCGGCCGGACCGCTCGCCGCGCATCAGAAACGGATCGCAGTGCGCACGCCGTAACGGCGCGGATCGTTTAGCGTGCCAAACGGAAAGGCGTTCAAAGCGGTGACTTGGGTAAAGTGTCGATCGTCGAGTATATTATCGCCGAACAGGGTCACGCTCCAGCGGTCGTCCACCGGCGCCAGCGTGAGGCGAGCGCCCAATTCGCTCCAACCGCCCGACCGGAAAGCAGCGCTGTCCTGGCTGGTCTCGAGGAAAAACGAATTACTTTGATAGCGGTAACTGACGCCTGCAGCCAGTTTGAGGTCCGAGCCAATCTCGGTTTCGTAATCCGCTGTAGCAGCAACCTGCCACTCCGGTGCGCGACTGAGCCGGTTCCCATCAATGCTCACGACTTCGAGTGGGACCGTGGCACCCAAGCGGAAGCGCGCAGCCCGTGGAACCTGCGTTAGCGTGCCTTGGCTGAACTTCGCGTCCAGATAGGCCGCAGTCAAGCCAAAGCGCAGCCCTCGTGCAGGTGCCAGCGCCGCTTCAAGTTCGATTCCCTTAACCTTGGCCGACGCTGCGTTCTGGATGTTCACTCCGCCGGTAGGCACTGGCACGCGTACCTGCAGGTTGTCGTAACCATATGTAAAACCATTTAGATTGAGACGCAGGATGCGGTCGATCAATTCAGCTTTGATGCCTACTTCATAGGCGTCAATCGTCTCCGGCTCAAAAGCTGGACTCAGCCCAAAGGCATTGAAACCGCCTGACTTGAAGCCCTGGCTATAGCTTCCGTATAACAGGATGTCGGCGCTAATCTTATAGTCAATAACCGCCCGAACCGAGAAGTTGTCAAATTTGACCTTGGCGCGAAAAGTCGGTGGAGCGGCAATGACGAAGCCGCTCGGCACGATGCGACCTGCCGCTGGGGAAAAGCCGCCCTGGATGGTTGTGACCTGTTGGGTGACATCAAAACGCTTCTTTTCGTAGCTGTAACGTGCACCCCCACGAAGGGTAAGCCCTTCTAGAATCTCGACGCTCGCATCGCCAAATGCTGCATAAGAGTCCAGCTTCTGATGGGCACGGAAGACAGCGCTTGTACCAAGGCCGAAATAGGCGCTAGCGTTGTAGATCCTGAATGGATCGACGTCGTTGTTTTCATGAATGTAAAATGCGCCCAGCGTCCAGTTGAACGGAGCGTTGCCGCCCGGTGACCCGATCCGCACTTCTTGAGTGATCTGATTGTTACGCAGGCGCGCAGCATTGAAGGCGCGAAGCGGGCCTCCTGTCTGATCAGCAGGCGCTGTGTTATCTGCATCTGCCTGTCCATTAACAGCGAACCGACGAAATCCTGTCGCTGAATTCAAAGTAACGGCCTCGCCTTCATATTCAACTAAAAGCGTGGCGGAATCGGTCTTGATTCGGTTGTAGGTCCTTTCATCGAATGCATAGATATTATTTTTCATAACCTGCTTAAGGTCCGGTCGCAGAATGAACGGGCTATCGGTCGTGCCGCCAGTGATCTGTGCGAGGCGGATCAAGGCCGGCTGTGAGTGCTGATCGAAATGCTCGACAATTAGGTCTAGGGTAAGATCTTCGGTAGGAAGATATCGGATAGATCCGCGCAGCGTCACGTCGCGCCCACTTCCTACCTGTCGGCCGGTGACGATGTTTTCACCATAGCCGTCACGCTTGTTGAAAGCCGCAGCCACCCGTGCAAGCAGCTTTTCATCCACGAGCGGTCCGGAAACTGCCCCTTCAACGCGCCAGTTGCCCAAGCTGTTTGCCATGGCTTCACTTCGACCGGTCCATTCCTCTGTCGGCCTGGCGGTATTGATCAGCACCGCTCCTGCTGTCGAATTGCGGCCATAAAGAGTGCCTTGCGGCCCGCGCAGGACCTGGATCGTATCCAAATCGACCACATCGCTTGTTGAGACGCTTAGGCGTCCGACGTAAATGCCATCTACATATGTGGCTACCGGCTCATCAGCAAAGAAGTTTCCACCGCCGTTCGCGCCGCCGACACCTCGAATACTGAGCGGCGCCCCACCGTAGCCCGCGCTGCTTGTCGCGACGAAGCCGGGTATAGTCGCACTCAGATCCTGAAGCGAACGGACATTAGCTGTAGCAAGCGTGTCCGCAGTGATCGCCGTTACGGAGATCGGGACATCTTGAAGACGCTCCGCGCGGCGCTGGGCCGTTACAACGATTTCTCCCAACCCCTCCGGTTGCGGACCGCTCTGTGGCGCGGCTGCTCGCTCCTGTGAACCGACAGCAGTCACGGTAGTAGTGGGCATCAGTTGTGCAACTGCACTCGTACTGGTGAAAAGGGCCGCTACCAGACACAGGCGAGACGTAACCACCATTTTTATATCCTCCTCCGATCGCACCTCTGCGGGTACTAAGGAGGACAATCAGACCAAACGGATGAAAGATCAATAGTTTTATCGACAAAATCACATTCTATCGACAAATTATATTTCTGTTCCTGTTAAGTCTTTGAAATTTTTAGCTTGCACATAATTTGCAGTCAGCATCACGTGTTCCGCGACGGCTGCCCCCGCAGCTGGTGCATTGCGTGCAAGTGCCAGATCGAACAGTCTACGATGCTCCAGCAATCGGGCGGGACCAGTGACAATGCCGAACGGCAATCGACGATAGTACCGGCTGTGCTGAAGCTCGAGCCGCGCCTGCAGCGCCATCAGGCGAGGGACGCGGCAGCCCGAGAGCAGCGCGGCGTGGAACGCGTGATGAGCGTCATGATATGCGAGACGCTCGGTGTCGCCCGAAAATGTCTGCTGCGCTCGGCGTTCAAGAATCGAAAAGGCAGAATGCATAGCATCTTCCCAACGCCCGTCACCGAATTCCACCGCATGCTGTACGGCGGCCATTTCGATCGCCGCGCGGGTTCGGGAGATGTCCAGCAAGTCCTCTAGGCTCATCAAAGGCACGCGAAATCCGCGATTATGCACCATCGCGACGAGACCTTCGGCGTAAAGGCGCGACAAAGCTTCCCGAATAGGCGTCGCTCCGGTTGCATAGCGCTGCCTGAGATCCTCCACAGCAAGCCGCGCGCCGGGTTCCCAAACCCCATTGATGACATCCTCGCGCAATCGCCCTTCGACAACATCAACGAGGGTTTCAGACGAGACGGGCTGATGCACGATCGAATCCATATTGCCGCATCTATCATCGCCGACCCTGCTAGCCAACATCGACTACAAGCAGGTTGGATTTCAAAAAGAGCAATGAAAGCGGCTTGGTCGCTGGCGTTTTTTTCGAAGCTTCTGTCACGCCTATAAAAATGGAAGCATCGACAGTCTTTTATCGTTGCCATTAGACCGGTTCGACCAGCAGCGCCGGGACTTGGCTCATACCGAGGCGAATGAAAGTCAGCGCTTGGCTCCCGCCTCGTCGTGATAGCGTGAACCCGTGCACTGACGCCTTGAGTCCAACCGGGCGCTCGTTCCGTTTTTTCGCCCGGGCCTCCACATAGTCAGACCGTGATATTACTCATTCATCTGATCGACGTTACGCTTCGACGAGTTCTTTGAGCGCAGTGCCTAAATCGGCCAGCTTTGCAACGTCAGGTCTGACGCCCTGCTCAACCAGTTTGCGACCTTGGACATAGTCTTTCACGCTGTTGACGCAATCAATCGCGACGATCTTGCCATCCTTGAGATAAATGACCGAGAATGCCCTGTTGGCGGGCGTTCCGCGCACTACAGTCTCGTCGAAGCCGACGTTGATGCCGGCAGTCTGAAGCTTGAGATCATATTGGTTAGACCAGAACCATGGGAAGGCCTTGTAGGGTCGGGCATTCCCGCAAATCGCCTTGGCCACGCAGCTTGCCATATCAATGGCGTTCTGCACTGACTCCACGCGCATCACCTGACCACCGGCAAAGTCGCAGGCAAAGGCAGCGCAATCCCCGATTGCATATATGTCGGGCAGCGATGTGCGGCAGAAGGCATCGACGTCCACGCCGTTGCTCCCTGTCGCGCCCGCCAGGATCAATGGTTCGACCGCCGGAATGATGCCGATGCCAACAAGGACCGCCTCTGCGGGAATGCGTTCGCCACCCTCCAGTCGCACCGCCGTTACCTGACCCTTCTCGCCCTCCAGGCATTCGACGCGGGCGTTCAATCGAAGGTCAACGCCATGATCGCTATGCACCTGCTGATAGAAGCCGGACAGTTCTTCCCCCGCAACGCGCGCCAGAACCCTGGGCAGCGCTTCCAGCAACGTCACGTTGAGGCCTAATTTGCCAAGGACAGCTGCGGCTTCAAGCCCGATATAGCCGCCACCAATGACAACGATATCGTGCTTGCCCGCATCGATCTCTGCCATCAGGGCATCACAATCGGCGCGCGTGCGCACCGCATGCACTCCCGCCAGGTCGGCACCCGCGCAGGTGAGCCGGCGCGGGTCACCTCCCGTTGCCCAGACCAAATTGCCATAGCCAAGGCTGCGTCCGTCGGAGAGCGCCAACTGCTTCGTTGCGGGATCGACCGCATCGACTTGGGTGCCAAGCAGAAAGTCGATATCTTTCTCGGCCCAGAAAGCGGGCGGACGGATATGAAGCCGCTCGAATGCTTTCTCGCGCGCAAAATAATCCTTGGACAGCGGCGGTCGCTCATAGGGAAATTCAGGTTCGCGACCAACGACCGTGACGGTGCCGGCAAAGCCATTCTGGCGCAGGGCTATGGCGCATTGTGCGCCGCCATGGCCTGCGCCTACGATGACTACATCGGCCCTGCTTGAAACGCTGCTGTCCATATTTGCCTTGGCCATGACCGTCACACCCGTTCCAGTAGCAAGGCAAGGCCCTGTCCAACGCCTATGCACATGAAGGCCAGACCATAACGGCCACTCGTTCGGTGCAGTTCCTCAACCGCCGAAAGCGCGATCCGCGCGCCCGACATGCCAAGCGGATGACCGAGCGCGATCGCCCCGCCATTGGGATTGACGCGGGGATCGAACGGATCGACGCCCAGATCCAGCAGCGTGGCTATTGCCTGGCTGGCAAAGGCCTCGTTGAGTTCGATCACGTCGAGTTGATCGACGGTCATGCTGTTGCGGGCCAGCAGCTTGCGCGCCGCCTCGATTGGCCCTGCCCCCATGATCCGGGGCGCGATGCCCGCTGCCGCCATGCCGATAACACGCGCCCGGGGCGTCAGCCCCTGTGCCGCAGCAGCAGCCTCGGACGCGACCAGCATGGCCGCCGCGCCATCATTGAGACCGGATGCATTGCCCGCCGTCACGGTGCCTTCTGCCTTCACCACGGGCTTGAGCTTCGCCAGTGCCTCCAGGCTGGTGGCGCGCAGATGCTCGTCGGCCTCAAACAGCACCGGATCGCCCTTGCGCTGCGGTATGGACACCGGCACGATCTCCGCAGCAAAACGACCGCTCGCCTGCGCGCGTGCCGCCTTTTCCTGGCTGGCCAGCGCAAAGCGATCCTGCTCCTCGCGGCTGACGTCCCATAGTTCGGCAACATTCTCACCGGTCTGGGGCATGGTGTCGACCCCATAGGCGGCCTTCATCGCCGGGTTGATGAAACGCCAGCCCAGCGTCGTATCCTCAATCTTCTGATCGCGACCGAAGGCGCTGCCGGCCTTGCCCATCACATAGGGCGCGCGGGTCATGCTCTCGACGCCGCCTGCGATTAGGAAATCGCTATCGCCACTGCGGATCGCCTGCGCCGCGATACCCAGCGCATTAAGGCCCGAACTGCAAAGGCGATTGACGGTGACGCCCGGCACGCCGTCCGGCATCCCGGCGAGCAACACCGCCATGCGCGCGACATTGCGATTATCCTCACCTGCCTGGTTGGCGCAGCCCAGGATCACATCGTCGAGCGCCGACCAATCGGCCTTCTCATTGCGCGCCATCAGCGCCTTGAGCGGCAACGCGGCCAGGTCGTCGGCGCGGATGGTGGCAAGCGATCCGTTGAGCTTGCCGATCGGGGTGCGGACGGCGTCGCAGATAAAGGCTTGCGCCATAAGTCTCAGCTTTCCAGAAAAGAGGTGATGACGCCCGCCAGCGCATCGGGCGCTTCAAGCGGCGCTAGATGCGCGGCCTCCAACGCCACATGCGCTGCGCCGGGAATGTAGGTGAGCAGATGCTCGCCATGCCCCTCGAGCGGCGTCGATGTGTCGCGGCTGCCAGTGACGACCAGCGTCGGGCAGGTAACGCCCGCGATCCGATCGCCCAAATCCATATCGCGGATCGCCGCCCCACAACCGGCATAGCCTTCGGCATCCATTGAGAGCAGCTGGCGGCGTACGGCTTCATAAATGGCCGGTTCGGTAGCATCGGAGAGAAATCGTCCCATGGCGAGATCGGCAATGGCCGCCATCCCCTCCCCCCGCACCTTGGCGATGCGATCGTTCCACAAAGCGCTGTCCATTGTCGCTGATGTGCAGATGGGCAGGAGTTTCTTAATCCGGCCGGGCGCGTGCAGCGCCACTTCCATGCCGATCATGCCGCCCAGCGACACGCCGGCGATCGAAAAGCTGTCGAACCCGGCAGCATCGGCGACCGCCAGCACATCGTCAGCCAGCATCCCCAGACTATAGTCGCCCGGTTCCGCGACCGAGCCGCCATGGCCGCGCGTGTCGATCCGCAGCAGCGCGAAGCGATCGCGCAGATGGGGCAGCACGCCATCCCAAAGGTCCATGTCGGTACCGATACTGTTGAGCAGCACCAGCGCAGGCGCCGCATCGCGGCCGTCACGCTTCCAGTAGATATTGGCGCCAGGGCGCTGGCAAAAAGCCATGGTCAATCCTCCGGCGCGATGGCGACGCGCAGGCCGTCAAGGCCGGCGGTCATCATGATCTGGCAGGAGAGGCGCGAGCGATCGCCGCGATGGTCGGAGGAATCGAGCAGATCATTCTCGTCTTCACCGGGAGTGCCAACCGCGCGGGTCCACTCTTCATCCACATACACATGGCACGTAGCGCAGGAACAGCAGCCGCCGCACAAGGCGAGCAGCTCGTCAAAGCCATTGTCGCGAATGGCTTCCATCACGGAGACGCCATCACGGGCATCGACGCTTGTTTCGTCACCCGCACGGTTGACGACGATCAGCTTGGGCACGGTAAATTCCAGTCTTATGCAGCTTCGAGAATGGCCAACGCCGCGCCGGTCTTTTCGATGACTTCCGCTTCGGTTACGCCCGGCGCCAGTTCCAAAAGGGTCAGGCCACCCCTGGCACGATCCACAGCAATCACGGCAAGATCGGTGATGATGAGATCGACGACCGCCTTGCCGGTGAGCGGCAGGGAGCAGGCGTCAAGGATCTTGGGGCTGCCATTTTTCGACACATGATCCATCACCACGACCACGCGTTTGACCCCCGCAACCAGATCCATCGCGCCGCCCATGCCCTTCACCATCTTTCCTGGGATGGTCCAGTTGGCGAGGTCGCCATTGGCGGCAACCTCCATCGCGCCCAGCACCGCCATGTCGATATGACCGCCCCGGATCATTGCGAAGCTGTCGGCCGAGGAAAAGAAGCTGCTGGTCGGCAGCGCGGTGATCGTCTGCTTTCCAGCATTGATGAGATCAGGATCAGCCTCACCCGCAAAAGGAAAGGGACCGATGCCGAGCATCCCATTCTCGCTCTGAAGCGTCACTTTGATGCCTTCGGGCACATGATTTGCCACGAGCGTCGGAATACCGATGCCAAGGTTCACATAATAGCCATCGCGAAGCTCCTTAGCGGCGCGCGCGGCCATTTCTTCACGGGTCCAGCCCTTGGTCTCCTGGGGCATCATGCAGCTTCCCTCTCGCGAACCGTTAACTTCTCGATCCGCTTCTCGTTGATGGTGCTGAGCACGATACGATCGACATAGATGCCGGGCGTATGGATGCAGTCGGGATCGAAACTGCCTTCGGGTACGATCTCCTCAACCTCGACCACCGTCACCTTGCCAGCCGTCGCCATGTTCGGGTTGAAGTTGCGCGCGGTCTTGCGGAACATGAGGTTGCCTGCCGGATCGGCGCGCCAGGCCTTGATGATCGAAAGGTCCGCGCGCAGCCATGTTTCCCGCACATAGTCCTCGCCCTCGAACGTCTCGACCGGCTTGCCATCGGCAACGACCGTGCCCACGCCGGTCTTGGTGTAGAAGGCCGGGATACCCGCCCCGCCGGCACGGATGCGCTCTGCAAGCGTACCTTGCGGGTTCAGTTCCAGTTCCAGTTCGCCGGAGAGATACTGGCTCTCGAACAGCTTGTTCTCACCCACATAGGAGGAGATCATCTTCTTGATCTGCCGGCTTTCCAGCAACATCCACAGGCCAAAACCGTCGGCGCCGGCATTGTTGGAGACGACGGTCAGATCCTTGACCCCGCTCGCACGGATCTGCGGGATCAGGCTTTCGGGGTTGCCCGACAGGCCAAAGCCGCCGGACATGATTGTCATCCCGTCGAACAACAGGCCTTCCAGTGCCTGTGCTGGGCTGTCGTAGATTTTCTGCATATCTTCGTTCCTTCAGCCGATATCGCCGCCCGCAACGGGCAAGACCGATCCGGTCACATAGCTGGCCTCATCCGAAGCGAGGAAAAGGATCGGTGCGATCTGCTCGTCGAGCGTGCCGTAGCGCTTCATGAAGGCAGACGACGTCACCTGCTCGACCGCTTCGGCCATCCAGGTCTGTTCCTGGACGTTGTCGCCTTCGGCGTTGCGCGGCACGCGGCGCGGCGGCGCACTCGTGCCGCCGGGCGCGGTGGCAACGACACGGATGCCGCTCTCTGCATATTCCATCGCCAGGGCTTGCGTCAGCCCGTTGATCCCGCCCTTCGCCGCCGAATAGGGCACACGGCGAATACCGCGCGTGGCGTTGGACGAGAGGTTGACGATCGTCCCTGCCCCCTGATCCAGCATCGCGGGCAGGACAGCATGGCAGCAATAAAGCGTCGGCATCAGCGAGCGGCGGATTTCCGCGTCGATCTGGGCTGGCTCGAACTGCGCATAGGGGCGCATACGGATCGCGCCGCCGACATTGTTGATTAAAATGTCTATACGCCCGAACGCCTCTAGCGCCGCCGCCATGGCCAGCGCCGCGCCTTCATAGGATTCAAGGTCGCAGGTCACCGAGATGGCCTTGCCGCCCGCTGCAACGATCGCCTGCTCCACCTCGGTTACGAATTCGGCCCGATCGACGAGGACGAGATTGGCGCCCTCCTCGCCCGCGCGCATGGCAACGCCGGCTCCAATGCCCTGCGCCGCGCCGGTAACAACCATCACCTTACCGGCAAAACGTCCCTGGAAGATCATCAGCCGGTCCCTCAGATATGATAGACGTCGATGACCTGGTGAATATAGTCGTCCTTCAGGACGATCTTCTTCCTCAGGATCTTCGGCGCTTCGCCGCTGACGTCCAACGTCACAAAATTCGTACCGAAAAACTGCTGCGTCTTCTGGTAGCGATGGCTGAGCGTATGCCAGTTATAGCGTAGCTCGATCGCGTCGGCGGCGGTTTCCAGCACCTCGATGTTCGACAGAAAATGGGAGGTGCGCGCTTCGGGCGTGCTGGCGGAAGACCGTTCGGTCTTCAACCGATAGACGCGATCCTCCAGCCCCTTGCGGTTGCCATAATAGATGAGCGAGATTTCGCTATGCGGATCGGTGGTCAGCGCATCATCATCGGTCCAGGCCGGCATCCAATATTCGCATTGCTCCGAATAACATTCCAGCCATTGGTCCAGCTCACGATCGTCGAGCAGCCGCGCCTCGCGATAGAGAAAGGCGCAAATGTCCTGGTAGGAGAGCGCCGCGCGCTCTGCGTCGAGCACCAGTGTCATTCCGCCGCCTCCATCATCGGTGCCGCGCTCGCATCCTTGGCCATTCCATCGAGCATGATCTGCGCCCAAAATTCGTGCTGGCGCACGAACAGCCCTTCATCCTCGCTACGCTCGCTCGACAGCAGCGGGTTCATGCCCATGGCCTTCGCATTTTTATCAGGGCCCGCGATCCAGCGGGTCGCACCACGGCTAAGGTCGTTCCATAGGTCGCCAGCGCCCTCATAAGCCGACTGGCAACTGCGAAATTCCTCCAGATCATCGGGCGTGCCCATGCCGGTGACGTTGAAGAAATCCTCATACTGGCGGATGCGGTGGCCGCGATCCTGTGCGCTCTCGCCCTTGGGCGCATAGCAGTAGATGGTGACCTCCGTCGTATGCACATCGATCGGCCGCACCACACGGATCTGCGTGGAAAACTGATCCATCAGGAAAACGTTGGGATAGAGCGCCAGATTGCGGGTCTGTTCGAGAATGAACTTCGCCTTGTCCTCGCCCAGCCGCTCGACGAGCTGGTCCTTATAATTCCAGACCGGCCGGACTTCGGGGTTCAGCACCTGCGTCCAGAGCAGGATATGGCCATGCTCGAAACCATAGACGCCGCTCGCCGGCGCCTTCGACCAGCCATTGGCATCGACCGCCTTGGTCCCGCCTTCGGCACGGCGGCCCATGGTCGACTGGTAATTTTCATGGACAGAACTGACATGATAGCCGTCGCAGCCATTTTCCATCTGCATCTTCCAGTTGCCATGAAAGGTGTAGGTGGAATTGCCGGTCAGCACTTCGAGCCCCTCGGGCGCCTGATCGACCATCTGGTCGATGATGACCTTGGCCTCGCCCAGATGCTCTTCCAACGCCAGCACGTCATAATTCAATGAGCCGAATATGAAGCCGCGATAGCTTTCGACACGGACCTTGGTCAGGTCGTGCGACCCTTCATGGTCGAAACTATCGGGATAGGCGCCGGTGCTGGAATCCTTGGCCTTGAGCAACTTGCCGTCGGTCTTGAAGCTCCAGCCATGAAAAGGACAGACGAACAAGGGCTGATTTCCCCGCTTGCGGCGGCACAGCTTTGCCCCGCGATGGGCGCAGGCATTGACCACGCAGTTAAGACCGCCATCCTTGGCCCGCGTCAGGATCACCGGCGTATGGCCGATCCATGCGGTAAGATAATCATTCTTTTGCTCGACCTGGCTTTCATGGGCCAGATAGACCCAATTGCTCTCGAAGATATATTTGATCTCCAGATCGAACAGGTCGGGATCGGTAAAGACGTCACGGCGGCAGCGGAAGATGCCGGTTTCCGGATCGTCCACGACTGCGGTTTCGACGCGTCGGCGCAGGGAAGCCATGGGGCTCGTCATGATCCTATCTCCTCTCAGGCCGGTTCTTTGACCGGTTCGACGGCATCTACCGCCAGGCGCTTGCGGGTCGAAAAGACTTCATCGCCTTCGCCCTCAGCCCGCTGGAGGTGGAAGTCGAACGCGATATATGCACTGTCGCCCTGACGATTGGGCACGGGCAGCAACCCTTCGCGAGTGCCGAAGGCAAAATCGTCGGCCGCGAACGGATCATCGCCGAAATTGATCTGAGTGGTCAGGCGGCGATAGCCCGGTGCCTCGATGAAGAAATGCACATGGGCGGGGCGGTTACCATGACGACCAAGAGCCTTCATCAGCCTGTCGGATGCGCCGCCCGGTGGCACCGAATAGCCGTTCGGCATCTTTGAGGAGAAAGCGTAGGTGCCGTCCGCCGCAATCTTCAAGCGCCGACGATTGTTAAAGGGTGTCTGTTCGTGGGTCGGATCGAAATGGGAGTAGAAGCCGTGGGAGTCCGCATGCCAGACATGAACGAGGCCTTCGGTCACCGCCTCGCCATCAGGCCCCATGATCCGGCCGGTCATGTAGAGCGTGTCAGTATCGTCGGCATCGTCGGTCAGGTACGCGCCGCTTTCCACGATCGGAGCGCCTTCCACGTACAACGGCCCTTCGATCGTACGTGGCGTGCCGCCAAGCTTGCCAGCTTGCGCATCCTTGGCATCGAGGTAGAGATCGATGAAATGTTCAAGGCCCACACCGGGCATCAACAGGCCAAGTTCCCCGGCGCCGGCCGCGCCCTGAAGGAAGTTGACAGCACTCCATACCTCGTCCTCGCTGACGTCATAACGGGCAATGATGGTCATGCACGACTCGATCAGGTCGCGCATGATCGCCTTCAGGCGAGCATCGCCCCTCTGCGTATCCAACCCTGCGACACGGTCGAGCAGGTTTTGGATTTCCGGTGTTTCTACAAAGCTGGTACCCATATTTTCTCTCCTAAGCTTGCAATCAGTTGGTCAGCGATCATCCTCGTGCATCGAGGAAGGATGGCGGCAGAGAGGCGTCACTTTCATGGTCATGAAAGGATAGAGCGGCAGCGCCATCAGCGTGTCGTGCAAGTCCGCATTGCTTTCAACGTCGAAGATCGAGACGTTCGAATAGAGACCCACCTTGCGCCAGATATGGCGCCATGTGCCTGCGGCCTGCAGTTCCTGAAAATAGGCCTTTTCCGCTGCCTTGATCCGCGCAGCTTCGTTCGTATCGAAATCCAGCGGAATATTGACGTCCATTTCGACCATGAACAGCATGGGTTTCAGGCTCCTGCGGAAACGGGGAGAAGAATAGGCGCGCCAACAAGCGATTTCGGCCGATCGCGCCGGAAGAAAGCGAGCTTATCCTCGTCAAAGGCGATGCCCAGGCCTGGACCGGTCGGAACCTTCAACGAGAAGTCGCCATAGCCAAGTGGTTGGTGCAATATGTCCTCGGTCTGAAGCAGCGGACCGAACAACTCGGTTCCCCATGCCAGCTCCGGCAAGGTGGCAAAGACGTGGGCTGATGCCACCGTACCCACACCACCTTCCAACATGGTCCCGCCATACAGGCCGATGCCCGCAGCGGCGCCGATAGCGGCCACCTGTGCGGTCGCGAAAAGGCCGCCGGACTGCGCTATCTTGAGTGCAAAAACGCCAGCGGCATGCGCAGAGGCGATCCGCATCGCGCTGCGCGGTCCGTTGAGCGCCTCGTCGGCCATCAGCGGCACCGGCTGGTTCATAGAAAGGCGTGCCATCGCCGCGATCGCATCACCCGCAATCGGCTGTTCGACCAGGTCGCACCCGACATCATGCAGCATCGCCATGCCGATCTTGGCCTGCGCCTCCGACCAGTTCTGGTTGACGTCCACACGCACGCTGGCGCGGTCGCCCAGCGCCTTGCAAATGGCGCCGACATGGGCAACGTCATCACGGACCTCACGCTTGCCGATCTTCAGTTTGAAGATGCGATGACGCCGACGGTCGAGCATTTGCTCGCCTTCGGCAATATCGCGCGCGGTGTCACCGCTCGCCAGCGTCCAGGCCACTGGCAAACTGTCGCGCACCCGGCCACCACCGATGAGTTCGGACACCGCAATGCCGAGCCGCTTGCCCGCCATGTCGAGCAAGGCCGTTTCGACCGCACATTTTGCAAAATGGTTACCGCGCACGCAGCGGGCAACCTTGCCCATGGTGGCGCCCACCTGCGTCAGATCGCAAGTTTCAAGAACGGGAATGATGTAGGTCTCGATCGCCGACTTGATGCTTTCGGGGCTTTCCTCGCCGTAGCTGAGGCCGCCGATCGTGGTCCCTTCCCCGACCCCTTCCACGCCGTCTGTATCAGTAAGGCGGACGATCACCATCGATTGGGCGTACATGGTCGCCATCGCCAACACATGCGGCCGGATCGTCGGCACATCGACGATGAAGGTATCGGCGTGGCTCAATCCAGCCATTGCGGCGACTCTCCTAATTGCTTACGTTTCAAGACACAGCTACCCCGCCGTCGAAATCCGTTCAAAGATCAATGCGGTCAACAGTCGATACTTTTGAGGTATAATCGGTGATGGACTTGCGTCTCTTACGCTATTTCGTGGCAGTGGCGGATGAAGGCAGTTTCAATCGCGCCGCCGATAGGCTGCACATTGCACAACCCCCCTTGTCTCGTGCGATTCAGCAACTTGAGGCCCATGTTGGTGCCCCCTTGCTCGACCGGGCGAGCCGTCCGCTCAGGCTAACGGATATCGGACGCCTCCTCCATGCACAGGCGCTGCAACTGCTGGCCCGCATGGAGGATGTCGAGACAATGGTGAAGGCCGCAGCCTCCAGCCAAAGCCGTCGGCTGGTGATCGGTTTTGTCGCCTCGACCATCTACGCTCGACTGCCCGAGCTAATCCGGGAGTTTCGCAAGGCAGCCAGGAATGTTGAACTGGTGATGGTCGAGAGCACAACGCTTGAGCAGATCGCAGCGCTCAAGGACGGGCGTATCGACGTCGGCTTCGGCCGCATTCGCTTCGAGGATCCGGCTGTTCGGCGCGTAATCCTGCGCCACGAAAGGCTGATCGCCGCCTTCCCCATCGATCATCCCTTGGCGCTTGGCGATGGACCGATATCGCTGCGCGATCTTGCCGACGAACCCCAGATCATATACCCCCGCGCACCCCGCCCCAGCTATGCCGATCAGGTCATATCGCTGTTCCGCGACCATGCAATCGAGCCACGCATCGTCCATGAGGCGCGTGAACTTCAGATTGCGATCGGTCTGGTTGCAGCCGAAGAAGGAATGGCGATCGTTCCAGAATCTGTTCGGCGCGCGCGAAGCCATGATGTGGCCTTTCGCGACCTGGCCGAGCAGGCAACATCGCCCATCATCATGAGCCATCGACCTGGCGATCAATCTCCCGAACTCAAGCTGATGACTACAATCATCGCCCGTCAATATGCGAGTTGGGGCTATGAAGTACCAGCGGTTATAATCGAAAATCATGAGATGTCGTCTGCAATCAGCGCGGCAACACGAAGGGTCTAATAGCCTCACATCTGACGCGTTTGAACAATTGTTTGACGCCTCTATAAAAGCCCTGACAAGCTATGCCCAATCCAGCCAGAACCATGTCCTGCAATGCATCGACTAAATCAGCAGCCGCGCTTCGAGGAATATCGCGCACAGGCAAGTGCCGCGGTAAAAACAGTCAAGGATCGATCTTTCCACTGGTCGGGTACAAGTAATGAAGGCAGACATGCCCTCTTTAGTCGATGATCGAGCAAGGTGCCGGACTAGTCTTGAAGATAGCGGGCGAAGGGACAAGTCGCTGACGGTAGGTTCCTACCATGCGTCCTCGACGGTGCGGGTCGTCGAGACTACCTTTCCGCGTCACCGGGACTGTCCGGATTTTCGTGTGCGGCGAGGCATAGTGGGCAACAACGAGCACCAGTATGTCACGGCAGAAAGCTCCCTTCCGTAGATTGGAACGGCATCGCTCCTGGGCCCTATCCCTCTGAGATAATTTGAACAGGGCGCTGCGGCGATCCCACATGGACCGCCCTCACTTCGTCTATCAGTTGAGATCCTACAGCGCCGGTTCAGCATCAATCACACTAGGGTCAATCCAGTCGGCCGTCCGCCGCGAAGTTTATCAACTGGTCAACGATGAAACGTACACGCGGGCTCAACTGGGCCTGCCGAGGCCATACTGCATGGATATCGACGTCCACGGACGAGAATTCATCGAGCACGGTCTGCAACCGTCCTGCGTCGATATCCGCTCGGACCATGGATATCGGCACCTGAGAAAGACCAAGCCCGCCCACGGTCGCGTCGACCATCGCCTCCCCATCGCTGATCTGGTGGGTCGCAGGTGGAACCAGCCGCCGTTCCACGCTTCCTTCCCGGACTACCCATGATAGTGGAGGACCCCTGTGAGCGCCGACGATGCAGCGGTGCGACCGAATATCATCCAGCACCTTGGGCGTTCCCCACATCTGGAGATAATCGGGCGATGCGCAGATCACGCGTCGTTGCGACGTCAATCGCCGCGCGATGAGATTACTGGTGTCGGAGAGAGTTCCAAACCGAATGGCGAGGTCAACATCGTCCCGCAGGAGGTCGCTCGTTGCGTCTGTGAATGTGAGGCTGAGGCTCAGATCCGGGTGAGGTCGAGTGACCGCCATTAGGATCGGCAGCAAAACCTTGCGACCGAACACGATTGGCATGTCGATATGCACGCGACCACTCAATATCTGATTGCTTGAGGACAACGCTGATTGCACCGATGTGACCTCGTCGATCGCGGCCGAACATGCCGCCAGATATGCCTCTCCATCGGCCGTCAGCCGCATGAGCCTTGTCGTACGATTGAACAGTCTGAAGCCAAGCCGCTGTTCGAGACGCGCGACCGTTTTCCCCACCGAGGATTTGGTCAGCCCCAGCCGCTCTGCGGCAAGCGTGAAGCTGCCGGCTCGCGCTGCCGTCACGAAAACTGTGACGCCCGAAAAAGGATCATGACCCAGCATTGTATCTCTTCGTTCTACTTAGAAGCGAAATCTATCATATTTAATACCGGTTGAACTACAATTATGTCGGGGAAGCGGCGGATCCGTCGGCTCCAATTGCCTTTCTTAATAAAGCAGGAGAAAAACCATGCCAGTCGTGCGCATCAGTTGGTTCGAAGGTAAAGATCACGGCCAAAAGGAAAAGGTCGCAGCGGAGATCACGGAAAGCATAGTCCGCAACACAGATACCGATCCGAAATATATCTACGTCATTTTCGACGACATAAAAGCAAGTGACTGGGCCGGTGCTGGCAAGCTTTTCGGTGGCCCCGCTAGCGGCGGAGAGGCCTGACCATGCGCGCCGGCGTTCGCCTCGCCCTTAGCCTCTTCGCTGGAGCACTGACCGCTACGCCGGCGCACGTTCTTGCCGAACCTGCTGTCACGGTCTTGGGCCGCGACTTCACCTTTCCCAACAAGATTGATGGTCTTCCCGGCCGCCTGTCGGATTTCAAGGGGCTGAAGATCAATCGCTTCGTCACCAATGACGGCGTGACGCTCAGCTATTGGGAAGCGGGCAACGGACCGCCGCTGATCTTCATTCCCGGCTGGTCCGCGAACGGCGCCGAATATGTAAACCTTATGTATCTCCTGGCAAAGCGCCATCGGGTGATCGTGCTGGACCCCCGCAATCAGGGTCTCTCGCAACGCGTCGATTATGGCACGCGCATTGCGCGCTATTCGATGGACCTTAAACAACTGGTCGACCATCTCGGCATTACTCACGCCGATTTTTGCGGCTGGTCGATGGGCGCCTCGGTCCTGTGGGGATATATCGATCTGTTTGGTACCTCGAGCATCCGCAAACTTGCTTTGGTCGACGAACCGATTTCCATTGTATCCCACGCCGACTGGTCGGCCCAAGAGCGCAAAGAGGCCGGCTCCATAGCCCCCTCGCCCGAACCGTTGCTTGCAGCATTGGGGGCAGCACCCCCTGCCAATCCCGATCCGAAAGATCCAAGCTTGCTTGCGCGACTGATGTTGATGGATTCCCCATATTTCGCCAACTCGGAGAGCTTCGCGCGTGCTGTCATAAAGGATGATCCCAAATCGCTCGGGCTGATCATGTACGACCATGCCGGAAATGACTGGAGAGACGTCGTGCGGACCAAGATTGACCGTCCGACAGCGATCTTCACCGGGGAATGGAGCGCGAATGTGCCGAGTCAACAATGGGCGCAATCGGTCATTCCCGGTTCCCAACTGCACATCTACAGCAAAGCAGAACAAGGGGATCACTTCTTGATGTTCAAGAATCCCGTAAAGTTCGCTGCCGACCTCGAAGCCTTTCTTCAGGACGCGAAATGAAAGGTCTATCGCGGCACACTCTAGGACGTTGTGCGGCGATGGGCTTATGCTTCGTCGCTCCCCCGGTTCTAGCCCACGATGGTGGCGACGTCGCTGATTACAGGCTGTCGGGCGTTTCTTTATCTAGGGTCCGCCATCTTGGCAGCACGGCGTTCGAGATGCGCATGCCGTCGAGTGCGTACCAGGATCCCGCGAAGGAACAACTGAGCGACCGCAACTTCATGGCTTGGCTTCCGCTGGATTTCCAGGACGGGACGATCGAGGTCGATGTTGCGAGCGACCTGGCCACGGATGCCCCTGGCTATGCGCGTGGTTTCATCGGCCTGGCTTTCAGGATCGATGCAACAGGCCGATTTGAAAATATTTATCTGCGGCCGACCAATAGTGTCTCGGACGATCAGGTTCGCCGCAACCATTCTGTGCAATATGCGGCCTATCCGGACCATCTATTCGATCGTCTGCGCCGAGAAACCCCGGAAAAATACGAGACCTACGCCAATATCGCGACCGGGAGATGGATCAGGATGAAACTCGTGGTCAGCGGGCTCCAAGCGATCCTCTATCTCGATAATAAGCCCACGCCTGCGTTGGTGGTTCAAGATCTCAAACTGGGTGCCAGGCAATGTGGCGGCGTTGGAATATGGCTCGAATCCGGAACGATAGCGCATTTTCGCAATCTCAAGATCACGCACACAATGTCAGCCGCCGGCCAGTAGCACGAAAATAGATCAGCGACTGCGACAGTCACTATCCGAATAGAGGAAATTCAGATGAAGAACGAAGTTTACACGATCTACCATCTGTCGATCAAGCCGGCCGATTTTCCCGCGTTTGAGACCCTTATTTCCAAAATCGTCGACGCTACGAGTAAAGAACCAGATACGCTGACATATGAATATGTGGTCAATAGAGATCGCACAGCAGTCCACATCATCGAGCGTTACCGTCCTGCCGGTATCGTACCCCATAGCGATACAACGTTCGCACCGTTCGCAGAGGAGTTTCTCTCGCTCGTCCGCATAGAGAAGTTGTACGTCTATGGAGAGACAACGCCGGAGATCAGAACCCGGCTCGATCGGTTCGACGCGCTCTATTTCTCCTCGTTTTCAGGCTTCAGTCGATAACATATCGGTGACGCATTGGCCGGGTTTCGCAATTGTCATGGGCATATAGTCGCGCTCAACCGCGAGTTCAGCAGGTTTGCGACCTTTCTTGCCGGGCGCGGCCGTGCGACCTTACCACATAGAACTCAATCCGGGCGTGCCCGGCTACGTTTGGAGCTCACTCCAAATTACAGAAATCCGCTGAACTTGAACATAATCATCGTCGCCACTGACGATGTCCATGTTTAGTAATCCTGCATCGACGCTCAGCCAAAGCATTGACGACGTCGCAATCATCTCGATCGCCTGCCTGTCCTCCCCCTCAGCTCCTTGCCCTTGTCGTGACCTGACCAGCTATGTGCTGCGCCACGCAATATCCCGCCTTTCAGTTGGCTTTTCATCCTATTAGTCTAGAGGTCTTTTCTGGGCCACCGTCGGCATCGCGTGACCGCCATAGACCAACAGGAACAAGAACACTTTGACCAGTGACGAGGGTAACAAACCAAACCGAAGGCGTCGCGGGCTTGCACTAGAAGAAGCCATACTGGATGCGGCATGGTCAGACTTGTCTACCAACGGCTATGCCAGGTTTACCTTCGAAACCGTCGCGCGCCTGACCGGGACGAGCCGTCCGGTCCTTTATCGACGTTGGTCAACGCGCGCGAGTCTCGCTTCGTCCGCCATCGTTCGGCACCTGAAGCGCAATCCCATAATTGTACCCGACCTTGGCAACCTGAGAGATGAACTCCAGTGCGCAATGCGCAAATTTGCTGATCGGGCACCTCCCAGTCTCATGAAGCTCGTGTTCGAAATGCACGAGGATATGGCTTTAGATGGGGTAAATTTCACTGATGCGCGTTTCAGCGAGAACCCGATCGATGATGTCATAGCACGTGGCGTAGCGCGCGGAGAGATAGATCCCCAGCGCCTGAACGATCGCGTCATGCGCGTGCTACCCAGCCTTGTGATGCACGAGATCGTCGTAACCGCGCAGCCGATTTCGAATCAGACCATATCGGCGATAATCGATCAGATTTTCATGCCTTTGACCGTGCCCCTGCGCTGAGCCACGCATCGCACGAACATAATTTAAGATACAAAATGTTTCTTATTGACGTTTAAGCACGACATCGTCGATATGTGCGATGCGGGATTGAGGGCACGTACCCAAGATCGAGGCCGCTGACATTTCATTCGATGGAGCGACCGGCTCGATGAAAAAACGTGTAAAGGGAAGTGCTCCACCGCTCTGCGTTATTGGGGCGATCTGGTTCGGCGCACCCGCACAGGCACAGGATCATGTCGTACTTGGGGCACGAGTTGCGGTGACGCCAACCTATCAAGGGTCTGACGACTACAGGGTGCTGCCGTTGCCCGCGATCGATATAAAGAAGGGGTGGTTCTTCGCGAACCTACGTAATGGCATTGGGATCGAGCCAATTGGCACCGGGGTGATATCGGCAGGTGTGAGTGCCGTATTTGTTCAGGGGTATCGGCGTCGCGACATTCCGACGGGAATTTCGAAACTTTCGGGTGGTCTGGGTGCTCGAGCACATATCAATCTGCGCTCCAGTGGTCCGACTGCCACCTTGGGCGTAACAAAAGTCATATCGGGCGGCACAGGCGGGATCATCGCCGATGCCAGCGTCTCCTATCCAATCCTCATCTCTTCGAAATTTTCCCTCACGCCGACCGTAGGAGCGACGTGGGCAGATCGGGCGCATAACGACCAGTATTTTGGCGTAGACAAAGTCGAAGCATCTGCTTCGGGGCTTCCCCCTTTCTCTACAGGGGCGGGGTTCAAGGACATTTCGGGCACACTCACGGCGACCTATCGATTGACCGATCGGATCGCATTGAGCGCAACCAGCGGTGTGACCACCTTGCTCAACAAAGTGAGCGAAAGCGCCTTGGTTCGCTGCGCGACTCAGTCCTTTGGGACGGTCGCGCTTACTTACCGCCACTAACAACTTAATCCGACTGTTCGTCAGCTTTCTCCATCCTGTACGAATGAGGGTTGAAATTCTCAAGGTTGGCAGACTACGCCGCTTGTCTTTGGCGTCACTAACAATCCTCGATCGCCAATTTTCTCGGCCTTTGCAACCAAAGGAAACGCCACTCGGCAGCGCACCGCTGTGGCGGCGCACTTCCGTCCTTTTTGACCCGTCGCTCAGCCGACCAAATGTCATTGCCGTTCTACCGTGATTGGGGCATGGTCAGTCTTGGCGGGCAGACCTTCTGAACGAGGGTTGGCCATGAAGTCTGACATATCTCAATATTCGGTAGGCCCGGCGAGTGCTGTGGATGCAGATCGAATCTACCCGAAGGACCGCCGGACAGACCGGCTCTTGCGGAAACCTGATGTCACCGCAAGAACCGGGATGTCCGTCTCAGCTATCTATAGGTTAGAAACAGCCGGTCGCTTCCCTCGCCGCCGCCGTATCGGATTGCGCTCTGTCGCCTGGTACGAAAGCGATATCGACGAATTTATTGCTGATCCTTCAGCCTACCGTTCAGATACCGGCTGACCACTTCATGTGCCGGATCGAGCCCTCGGGTGATGAGGTCAGCCCAAATCTGAATAAGCGTGGCCCGCGGTTTGCGATAGCGGGATCGGTTATAAGACCATTCTGATGCCGACACCCCCGCAGGAACATGGGCAAGGACCATATCGATCACCATTCGATCTCCATCACGTTCAAGCTCGGCCGCTCGTTCGTTCATGATGGTTGAGAATGACGATCGCCAGCCATGGGGCACCATCACATTCTTGTACCGTCCGCCTGCCATGCGTTTGTACATTGTGCTCAAAGCAGCATCGGACATAGACTCACGCCATGTTTTGGAGCTTGGAAAAAGCAGTGCGAGACCGCCCGTCAATGGCCGCAGTGCTCGAAGCACCTCCACCGCCTGATGTGACAGCGGCACGTCATGACCGAAAGCTGGATTGCCTTTGTCCTCGACGTCGAGCTTCATACGGCTTGCAGGGATGCGCCAAATCGGTCCATTTGGAACTGCATCGGGGTTGTCCCAGTCGATGCCCTCGAACTCGCTCCAGAGGGCGGTCCTCAAAACTCCCACTCGCACGAGAGTCAGAGCCAGAAGCCGGGAGGCAAGCTTGACGTTGAGGCCCGAGGTAGATCGATCGACGACTTTCTGAAATTCGAGAACCTCGGCCACCTGTGTCAGTGCTGGCTGCTTCGATCCGCGACGTGCCGGCTTGAGGGCATCCTTGATTTCGTCGATTTCTAGCAGGATCGCGTGATCGACGAGTCCTTCTCCTTTCGCGCGACGGAAGACACTCCTAACATAGCCCCGAACGCGCTTGGCGGTTTCGATGGATCCCCTGGCTTCAATTTTTCGAAGAGCCCGCAGGATGAGCGCGCTTTCGATCTGACCGATAGGAAGATTTCCGAACAAGGGATAGAGGTCGCGCTCGAATCGATTGCGAACCCGTTTGGCGTTCGAACTCGACCAGACCGGCTCTTGGTCCACCAGCCATTCCTCTGCCAGCTTTCTGAACGTGACCTTCGCAGCCTCGATCCGGGCAATCTTGGCCTTCTGTTTCTCTAGCGCCGGATCCTTGCCTTCCGAGACGAGCTTGCGCGCCTCATAATGGGCCTCCCGTGCTGCGACGAGCCCCACCTCGGGGTAGCGGCCAAGGGCGAGCGTCTTTTCCTTCGGCCCTATCCGATATCGGTAGCGCCAGAATTTTCCGCCGGCCGTAGTGACGTAGAGAAAGAGCCCTTGAGAATCGGCAAGGCGATAATCGCTGGCCTGAGGCTTGGCATTCTTAATTTCGACGATGGTAAGCGACATGTGATTATACCCACAAATCGGCCCGCCATGCCCGCAATTATGCCCACAGATTCACTGAACTGTCCTGGTCTGTTATGACCTGTCCTGAACAGCAAAACGCTAAATAAACCCCTTATTTCAGGGGTTTATTATAGCATTTGAACTGTATTGAAAGCAATCCATGGTGGGCCCGGCAGGAATCGAACCCGCAACCTAGCCGTTATGAGCGGCCAGCTCTAACCGTTGAGCTACAGGCCCCACCTGAACGCGGGATTAGGCAGCATCAGGCGGCTTGGCAAGCCTCTGCGCGCATCGGAATAGCAGCCAGCAATTGATTCAGGCTCGCCGGGCGAACCCCGCGATGCGCCAGATGGTTCAACACGGCGTCCCACCACCGGTAAAAGGCAGTCCGATCCGCCTCGTCGCGCACATAGGGCGTATGGCCAGGCTCCAGCGTGGGCGAGTGAAAGCTGAAATTGAGCAATGGCACGCCTTCTTCCATCAAGGCGTCGATGGCCATCATCGCCTCCTGCGCGGACACCCCTTCCGGCGTCAGCGGCACGCGGCTCAGCAATCGCGCCCGCGCCATCGCGCCCGCCAATGGCCCCATCGTCTGCGCCGCACGATACAGCCGCTCCCCCGCCCCCCGCAACAACCCGACGAAAGCGGTCGAAAGCGGCAATTCCACCAACGTCCGGTTCGGCCCCGCCCAATAGGGTGTCAACGGCATCCCGCGAAAATCCGGGCCATGCTGGCCGCTATAATCAAACCGGCTTCGTACCGAACTGTCGAGCCGAAACCCTGCTGCTTCCAACAGGCGCGCACTGTTCGGACCGACGCCATAGCGCCCAGCCCGATAAGCGATCGGTCGCTGTCCGAATCGCTGTTCGATTCGGCGGCAGAGCGCTTCCAGCTTGGCCAGTTCGACCGCTTCGGGCAGCGAACCGGCATAGCTGTTGGCGGCCGTCACCTCCTCGACATGCGGCGGATTGACCCAGGGATGAAGATGCGCGCCGATGTCGGCCGCACCGTCGCTCGCCCATTGGCCCATCATCGCGGCCGCCGCATCGCAATCGACCACTGGATAGTCGGTGACATAGACGGGCTTCACCCCAGCGTCCGCAAAATAGCCTTGGCCCCGCGCCATGCCGGCCAATGCCGTGACGCCATGCCCCGTCCGGCTGAACGGCGCGTTCCAGTCGAATTCCTCTTCGGTATCGACGAACAGCATGAAGCGCGTGCCGAAATCCGGCGTCAGCGCAATCCGGTCCTGAGGTTGCGGTGAATCCAGCAGGTTACCGTCGAAGGGATGAGCGTTCATGCCCTTCGCTTTACCAGCCAATGGTTGCCATAGGGTTTCCCCTGCCCTGATCGATCAGCCGAGGTCGGCCGCATCGTCAGCCATCGCCGCCGCCGGAATCGCCAGCAGCAGCCGACCCGGTTCGATCTCCAGGCTGCCGTTGCAACTTGCGGCCAGACTGCGGATCAACCGCAGGGAAAAGCCCAGGCCCAGCAGCGGCCCATCGGCCCAATCGCCATCGGCCCCATAGCCGGGATCGAGCAGTTGCCCTTCGTCCAGCCCGGTCAGGCTCGACGGCCGATCGATCGCCAGCACCACGCGCCCCGCGCCGCCATCGGGCTGAAACCAGCAGGCACCGGTCACCGTTTCCCCCGCAGGTGCGACGGAGATCAGCGTGCGTAACAGATGCTGCACCATGCGTTCGCCCTGCACCGGGTCTATCCGCACTGGCGGCAAGGCGGGGGCGATAGCGATGTCGATGGCCGATCCCCCCGCTATCGCCTGATCATCGAACCGGGCCGCAATCTGGGTCACCAGCTGGTCGGGGTCCATCAGTTCAGGCGCGCTCGAACCATCGCCACGCGATACGCGGGCGGCAAGGTCCAGATCGTCGAACGCGGCCAGCAAATGCCGGGCATCGACGGCGATCTTGCCCGCCATGTCGCGATATTCGACCCCGGCCGCGCCAAATAATTCCTGCTCGATAATCTCGGCAAAGCCCAGGATCGCGTTCAGGGGTGTGCGCAGTTCGTGGACCAACTGCCGCAGGGAATCGGAGGACAGACCGCTAATGGCGGCCTGTTCGGGCTGGGCCGCAACTTCGTGCAGATAGGGTCGCCGCGCCTGTCCGCGATAGCCCTGAAAACGGCCGGAACGCGGATCGAAAAAGGGGGTAGCGGACAAACGCCATTCGCCGTCCATCCGTCCACCAACGATGGTGAAGCGGCCGTTTTGAAAACCGCTACGCCGGGCAAAAGCACCCGCGACATGTCCATCCGGCCCGCTTCCGCCATCCAGCGCCACGTCCCCCAATGACAGCCCGATCAGCGCGGCGCGTGGACCTTGGTCAACCCACAGCAGAATGCCCGATGCGTCCGTTTCAAACGCGAATTGGCGCGGCGCTTCGATGGCATGGGCGTCTTCGGGTGCGGAGGCGACGCCGATGGGTCGGCGCGTGCTGGTGAAATGCGCGATCCGATCGACCAGATTGCGGATCTGGTCCTGATCCTGCGCGGGTGGACGCAGCGGCGTGACGACCGCCGATGGCTGCGGCGCCACCGGTTCCGCCTCCATCTCCTGGGTCAACAGCATATCGGCCTCACCGACCATGTCCTGCCGTTCGGTGGTCAGAACCAAATCGACCGAGCCGAAGGCTTCCAGCGCCTTGCGCGCCAGCGGGCCGACATCCCGGCGTCCGCGCAAGATCCCCCGTGCGGTCGGGGTCAGCCGGGGTAGCAGTTCCGCCCAAGTCGCATCGGGCAATTGCGCCCGCGCCATCGCCGCTGCCGCAATCGCGGGGCGGTCCTTGGCAAAGAATACGACCAGGCTGGCAGACCGGAGCCGTCGCCCAAGTTCCACGACCGTCGCGATCCGCTGCGTTTCGGATATGGCAGGGCGTAACCCTTCCAGCCGGTCGAGCAACATGTCCCGGTCCGATGCCGCCATGGGCACACGGTCGGCACGATCATGCTGCGCCATCAGGTCGACACATTGGCGCCAGGATGTCACCGCACCCAGTCCCGCACGGTCATCCGCCGCCAGCACTGTTTGCATGAGATCGTTAAAACGCACCGAAAATCCTCATCATCCGCGTCGCGCGGTCCATTGGACCTATCGTTAGGCGTTCCTCCCCGCAAGGGAAAGGACGGGACGCAGCGCGATCAAAAAGGATCGTCGCATAGTGGGACAATTGCATTGCTCTGAAACATTATTATGATGGGTGCTTCGAACAAGACAGGAAATAAGCACAATAATGGCCGGGCCGAATATCGACGACATCGACTTGCAGATCCTTGGAGAGCTGCAGGAGGATGGCAGGATGACCAATGTGGAGCTGGCGCGCAAAGTCGGTTTGACCGCTCCGCCCTGCCTGCGCCGCGTCCGCGCGCTGGAGGAGGCCGGGGCCATCACCTCCTATCATGCGGTGGTCGATCCCGGCATGCTGGGCTACACCATCACCGTGTTCGCCATGGTCAGCCTCAAGAGCCAGGCCGAGGCCGACCTGATGGCGTTTCAGGACCATATCGCCTTGCTGCCCGAAGTGCGCGAATGCCATATGCTGAATGGCGAGATCGACTTCATCCTGAAGGTCGTTGCCAAGGATTTGCAGAGCTTCCAGCAATTTCTGACATCGAAACTGACGCCCGCGCCCAATGTCGTGAGCGTCAAGACCTCGCTGACGATCCGCACGTCGAAAAATCTGCCGGGGGTGCCGCTGCCGGTCTGACCCGGCAGCGCGCGATCAAGCCGCTTTGCGGCTCTGCTGTTCCACCCATACCGACCAGAAGCCGGCGACACTCGCCCAATCCCCGGTCGCCTGTCCAAGCGCGGCCTGCGCGCCCGGCAGATCGCCCGAACGGGCAAGCGCAACGCCCAGCCGCGCATTGATGCGCCCGGCATCGACACCGCCCTTGGTGAGCGCGATACGATAATGTTCCACCGCCTGGGGATACTGGCCCAGCGCGAAATAGCTGTCGGCCAGCGAGGCCGCATCCTTGCCGCTCGATGCGTTGGCGGCTTTCTTGGCCAGCACGGGCAGGCCAGCAATTTCCTTGGTCGCCTTGGGTGTGACGCTGGTCAGCAACTTGCTGGTGGTTGCCTGTGTCGGCGTCAGCTTGCCGCCCTTGCGCCCCGCTTCGATAATCGCCTTGGCTTCGGCATAATAGCCCGCCTTTTCGGCCAATTGCGCATAGGACTGATAATCCCGCTCGCTCGCCATCGCGCCATTTGCAGCTTGCAGACGATAGAGGTCCAGTTGCAATTGCGGCTCGACGTCACCGGCCGCCAGATAATTGGTCAGCGCCGAGCGCCATTCTTCCTTGTCGCCCGCCTGCCCCAGACGATCGCGATAGAGTTGGCCCACTTCGGCCCAATCGCGCGCCTGATAGGCCATCGACAAGGCGCGATCCGTCCAGGCGATCGGAACGGGCTGCCCCGACGCGCGCTGCTGGGCGATAGCCTCCTGCACGAAACGACGCGCATCCTTGGGCTTGTTACGGCGCAGCGCTATGTCGGCGCGCAACATGGTGGCATCGACCCCGGCATAGCCGAGCGTCTTGGCATAATCGAGTTGTGCGGTGGCATCGTCATAATTGCCGACCTGATAGGACAGATAGGCGGCGACAAAGCGCAAACGCGGGGCAGCCGTTGCAGGCAAAGCGCTGGTCTTGAACAGATCGGTCAACGCGATGCGCTGCGCCTGCACATCCGCCCGCATCACTGCCAGCTGATATCGCAAACTGGCCGTCGCATAGGATTCGAAATCATTGGTCGGGACCAGCGCACCAATGCGCGCGCTGGCGGTGCTCACATCGCGCGCCTTGACGGCGGCATCAGCCGACTGCAGCGCGGCGCGAAACGTGTCGGACATGGTGATGGGCGGTCCTGCCACAACCAGCTTCTTCTTCGCCATGGCAGGTGCTGCGACCAATAGGGTAGCCGTCAGGGCCACCGACAGGCCGGAGGTCAAAATAGTCAATCGCCGCATGGCCTTACAGGCCTCCCCACATGCACTGCCGGGATGATCCCCGGCCTCAATCCCGTCTATGCATCAAGCCGGATCGGCGCGCCACCCCAAGAGATGGCGCGCCCGTCGGTCAGGCGCCCTTGCTGCCCAGATAGGCCAGCCACAGACCGGCGATCTGCTTGCGCGCGCCACCCTGCACGGCTTCGAAAGCGGCCTTGGCTGCGGCATTGTCGCCCGCCTTCATCTTGGCGATGCCCATGCGGGTGTTGACTTCGTCGGCATCGACGCCGCCCTTTTCCTTGGCGAGTTCGAACATCGATGCCGCCTTGGCATAGTCGCCATAGCCAAGATACGCGTCGGCTGTGGCCGCCGCGATCTTGCCATTGGCAGCCTTGCGAGCATCGGCTTCCGCCGCGCCCAGCGTGCTCTTGTCACCCGCGATGCGGCCGGTCGCGGTCTGATAGAGATCAGCGCCCTGCGTGGCGTTCAGCACATTCTTGGAACGGCCCAGGTCGATCGAGGACTTCACCTCGCCATAGATGCCCGTCTTCGATGCCATTTCGGCAAATTCCAGATAGTCACCGGCGACGACCAAACCGTCCGACGCTGCCAAGAGACGCAATACGTCCAGATTTTCGCGGTTGGTGATGTTCGGGTTGGCGCGCTGGAACAGGCGTACCAGCGTCCGCAAATTGGTCCCGCTGGGTTCAGCCTGATAGGCCATCTTCGCCCATTCGGTAACGTCCGGCAGCTTGGCGGCTTCGGCCCGGCCGACGCCGATCTGATACCATTGCGCTGGCACCTGCTGGCCCGATGCCTTCATGGCTTCAGCGGCCGCCTTGAGCGCAGCCAGGCCCTGGACATTGAAGCCACGGGCCGGTTCTGCCGAGGCGTTGGTCGTGCCTGCCTTACCGAAATAAGCCTGCGCCAGGGTCGGGTTGACGCTTTCCGACTTCGCGCCAGCGGCCAGCGCCGCCTGAGCGCGCTGGATGGCGAGGTCGTAATTCTTGGCATCAAGTGCCTGGTTCGCGGCGATCGAGTTGAACTGCCCGGCCTGTTCCGGTGGCGTCAAACCACTGTCCAGCATCTGGGTCAGCGCTTCGCTCTGCATCGCCGCATCCTTGGACGCGATCGACGTGTTCAGCTTGATGGCACCGATCTGATATTTGTCATCGTTCGACACGGCCTTGCTGTCGGCTTCCGCCAGCGCAGCCTTGGCACCGGCAAAATCCTGCGCCTCGGCGGCCTTCTGCGCGGTCTGCAGCGACTTGATGACGTCGGGCGTGACGTTCAGCTTGGGACCAGTTGCCTTTTCTTCCTTCTTGTCCTTCTTGGCGGCGAAAGCAGGCGCCGAAACGGCGCCGCCGGTTACGGCCAGAGCCAATACGAGCGCGAACGGGGTAACAAAACGCATAATCCTCATCTCCTATGCACGCCTGGCCGATGGCTAGAGGCGCGTTTTGGGGTTGAACGCCGATTAGGGGTCAGCGCGTGAATGGGCATTGAACAAGCCTATATCGGCTGATTTTGCAACTGTCATGCCCGCAGCTTCGTTCCAGCAAGGTCAATGCGATAGCAGCCCGGCTTGTTGATCCCCCGCGCGAGCGCGTGTCTGCGCGCGAGGGGTGACAGATTTGTTTCGCTCGGCTAGAGATCGCGGGACACAGCCAACATCATCGAAAAAAGAGAATCGCATTGACCGACGAGACTGTCCTCGCCGACCCTTCGGACATCAGCCCCGTCTCCATCGTCGAGGAGATGAAGACCAGCTATCTCGACTATGCGATGTCCGTCATCGTTTCTCGTGCCCTGCCGGACGTGCGCGACGGGTTGAAGCCGGTCCATCGCCGCATTCTCTTTTCCGCCCAGGAATCGGGCTTTCTCTACAACCGCCCCTATCGCAAGTCCGCCCGCCTCGTCGGCGAGGTGATGGGTAAATATCACCCGCATGGCGATAGTTCGATTTACGACGCCTTGGCGCGGATGACGCAGGACTGGTCGATGCGCGTGCCGCTGATCGACGGTCAGGGCAATTTCGGCTCGATGGACCCCGATCCGCCAGCCGCCATGCGCTACACCGAAGCGCGGTTGGCCAAGGTGGCCGGCGCGCTGCTGGAGGATCTCGACAAGGATACCGTCGATTTCACGCCCAACTATGACGCATCGGAACATGAACCGCAGGTTCTGCCAGCGCGCTTCCCCAATCTGCTCGTCAATGGCGCGGGCGGCATTGCCGTCGGCATGGCGACCAACATCCCGCCCCATAATCTCGGCGAAGTGCTGCGCGCCTGCCTTGCCTATATCGACAATCCCGGCATCACCACCGATGAACTGATCGCCATTGTTCCCGGTCCCGATTTTCCCACCGCTCCGCTGATCCTGGGCCAGTCGGGCGCGAAGTCGGCCTATCATACCGGCCGCGGCTCGATCATGATGCGCTCGCGCTATGTGATCGAGGAAGGGCGCGGTGATCGCCAGTCGATCGTCCTGACCGCGATCCCCTATCAGGTCGGCAAGAACGGCCTCGTCGAGAAGATCGCCGAAGCCGCCAAGGAAAAGCGGATCGAAGGCATTAGCGACATCCGCGACGAATCCAGCCGCGAAGGCGTGCGGATCGTGATGGACCTCAAGCGCGACGCTACGCCCGAAGTCGTGTTGAACCAATTGTGGCGCAACACGCCTGCCCAATCGAGCTTCCCCGCCAACATGCTCGCCATTCGCGGCGGTCGCCCCGAATTGCTGGGCCTGCGCGAGATCATCGATGCCTTCATCAAATTCCGCGAAGAGGTCATCACCCGCCGCACCAAGTTCGAGCTGAACAAGGCGCGCGAACGGGCGCACATCTTGCTCGGCCTGGTCGTTGCGGTCACCAATCTCGATGAGATGGTCAAGATCATCCGCGGTTCGTCCAGCCCTGCCGAAGCTCGTGAAAAGCTGCTGGCCCGTGAATGGCCGATCAGCGAGATCGCCCATTATATCCGCCTGGTCGAAGCCATCGACACCGAGATTTCGGGTGAAGTCTACAAACTGTCCGAAGTGCAGGTTCGTGCCATCCTCGACCTGCGCCTCCATCGTTTGACCGCGCTGGGTCGCGACGAAATCGGCAAGGAACTGGCCGGCCTCGCCGAAGCCATCGCCGAGTATCTCGCCATCCTGGGCGACCGGGTGAAGCTCTACGCCGTGATGCGCGAAGAACTGGAAGCGATAGAACGCGAATTCGCGACCCCGCGCCTGTCCGAGATAACCGCCGCCGCAGACGGCATCGATGACGAAGACCTGATCGAACGCGAGGAGATGGTCGTCACCGTCACCGTGCAGGGCTATATCAAGCGCACCCCGCTTGAGAGTTTCCGGGCGCAGGCACGCGGCGGCAAGGGCCGGTCGGGCATGGCGACCAAGGATGAGGATGCGATCACCGAATTGTTCGTGACCTCGACCCACACGCCGGTCCTCTTCTTCTCGACCGCGGGCAAGGTCTATCGCATGAAGGTCTGGCGCCTGCCCGAAGGTGGTCCGGCTACGCGCGGGCGGCCGATGGTCAACCTGCTGCCGCTGGCCGCCGGGGAAACCATCCAGACCGTCCTGCCTTTGCCGGAGGATGAGGAAAGCTGGAAGTATCTGCACGTCATGTTCGCAACGGCGAACGGCACCGTGCGCCGCAACAGCATGGACGCCTTCGCCAACGTGCCGAGCAACGGCAAACTCGCCATGCGCTTTGATGAAGGCAGCGACGATCGGCTGATCGGCGTCGCGCTTCTTTCCGAAGAGGATGACGTCCTGCTCGCCACCCGTCAGGGCAAGGCGATCCGCTTCGCCTCGACCGATGTCCGCGAATTCCAGAGCCGCACGTCGACCGGTGTGCGCGGCATGACGCTCAAGGGCGATGACGAAGTCATCTCCCTCTCCATCCTCCACCGCTCCGGCGCCGATCAGGAGCAGCGTGAGGAATATCTGCGCTTCGCCCCCTGGAAGCCGGAGAAGGAAGGCGAGATGGCCGATCAGGCGATGTTCGCCCTGATGCGTGAGCGGGAGCAGTTCATCCTGACTGTCTGCGCCAATGGCTATGGCAAATTGTCGTCCGCCTATGACTATCGCCGTACCGGGCGCGGCGGTCAGGGTATCACCAATATCGACAATATCGGCCGCAACGGACCCGTGGTTGCCAGCTTCGCGGCGACCCAGGGCGACCAGTTGATGCTGGTCACCGATCAGGCCAAGCTCATCCGCATGGGGCTGGACAGCCTGCGCGTCATCGGCCGCAATTCGGCGGGCGTGCGCCTGTTCGACGTCGCCAAGGACGAGCATGTCGTCAGCGCCGCCAAGATCGAGGAAGCCGACGAGGCGCCGGAGGCAGAAGAGGCGTGAGCGACCTCTTCGCGTATAAGATATTGACCGCCGAGCAATATGATCAGTTCAAGGCCGATGGCGTCTTCAAAGGCGCGCCGGTCGACCTGGCCGATGGCTATATCCATCTGTCGACCCGCGATCAGGCCGCCGAAACGGTCGCCAAGCATTTCGCCGGACAGGACCGCCTGGTCATGGTGATGGTCGACCTCGCCCCCTTTGGCGAGGCGATCCGCTGGGAGGAGTCGCGCGGCGGTGCGCTCTTCCCGCATCTCTATGCCGACCTGCCGATCAGTGCGGTAGCGGGCAAGGTCGTGCTGCGCATCGGCGACGATGGGAAGCATTCCTTTCCCGCAGGCTTTTAGCGCGCGACCCGCGCCATCCGCGCTACCTTCCCGCGCTGCATCCAATAGTCCCATCCGCCCCAGCGGATATGGTTGGACATCACTGCCGCTACTTGAACGATCAGATGCGCCCAGCTGACAGCAAAGGGCGCGATAGCATCCCACCAGAGCGAGCGCGCGGCGCGTTTCGCCTGGTCCGGCTCCAGCACCGCACCGATGATCCGCCGCCGTACCACTGCCCTGCCCCAGGCCGCGGCATAGCCGATCGCGATCGCTCCTGAGCCGCCCCAGCCCAGCGCCCACACCCATGCGCCGGACTGCACCGCAATTACCACAGTCGCCAGCGCCCACATGCCCATATTGTTGGTCGCGATATGCCGATATTGCCGCACCCCAAAACCGAGCAGGTCGCCCCCACGTCCGTCAAGCGGACTCGCGACCAGCAGATCGCGCACCGGCCGCAGTCGCAGTTTCGCGCGCCAGCCGGCGAGGCCAATCGCCATATCGTCGGACAGTCGCCCGGCCAGCACCGCATCCAGGTCCAGTCGCTCCGCCACCGTGCGGGACAGCGCCATTGCCCCACCCCAGGGCATGGTCGCACTCGCGGCACGCGGCAGCGTCGCCAATTGCATCTCGACCGCTCCGACCATGGCGGCCATCAATCCTCGCCCCGGTAGCAACAGTCGATAGCCCGTCACGATGTCCGCCTTGTCGCGCACCAGCGGAAAGAGCAGCCGACCGACCAGCCGCGGGGGCGGTTCGATATCGGCGTCGATAAAGACCAGCCATCGGTCATCGGGTCGCAAAGCTCGCAGGGCAGCGCGGAGTTTATGGACCTTCTGCCCCTCGTCCGTTGCCACACCGGCATGCACGACCTGCACACCCTCGCTGACCAGCGCCTCCGCAGCAGGGCAAGCCCCCGATGTCGCGATCAGCAAACGAAACGGCGCGCTTTGCGCCGCCAGCCGCGCCATCAACGCCGCACCGCCATCCCAATCGTCCCGCACGCTCAGGATCACGACTACCCCATCGGGCCTTTCCTCGCGGCGCTCGACCGGCAGATGCCGCCAATAATTGACGACCCCCAGCAGCGTCAGTCCCTGAAGGACAATCCAGACCCAGATCATGACCGCCGCGCACCTCTTTACCGTCTCGCCGCCTGCTGTATGACGGCAGGCTTATGCTCTCCAACCCCTTTCTTTTTTCCCTGATGCGCGTGCTGCCCGCTCGCTCGGCCTCCTGGCTTGGCGGATGGCTGTCCGTCCATGTCGCGCGCCCGCGCATGAAGCTGCGCGATGCCCGTGCCCGCGCCAATCTTGCGCTGCTCCGCCCTGATCTGGACGAGGCCGCGCGGGAAGCGATGCTCACCCGCCGCTGGCGCAACATCGGGCGAACGCTGGCCGAACTCGCCAATGTCGATCGACTCGTGAATGATGCTCATGTCGAAGTCGTCGATCGCGCAGGCTATCAAGCCGTGCTGGACGGGCCGCGCCCGTTGCTCGCTTTGTCGCTGCATCTGGGCAATTGGGATTTGCTGGGCGCGCATGGCAAGGCGCTGACCGACCGACCGGGCCTCGGCGTCTATGCGCCGCCGCGCGACGAACGGACGGCGGCGCAACTGCAAAAGGCGCGGCAAAGCTATATGGGCGAAACCATCACCGGCGATGGCGCGGCGCGGCGCATATTGAAGCATCTGACCAGCCATCCGCGCGCCAGCCTCTATATCCTGCTCGATGAACGGCGCGATTTTCAGGTTTGGTTTCCCAAATTGGGTCGTACCCTTCCACCGTCAGGTAATCTGTCCGTGGCGCTGCGGTTGGGGCGCAAGGTCAATGCCCGCTTCCTGCCCTTTTATCTTGAGCGGACGAACGGACCCCATTTCCAGCTGCACTGGCACCCGCCGCTGGACCCGCAGACGATGAGCGACGAAGAGATTGTTGCGGCGGCCGACGCCTTTCTGGGACAGGCCTGTATTGCCCACGCCGACGAATGGCTGGCGCTGCACGATATGGACCTGACGCAGCCGGGCCATGCGCCCACTGCCCCACCGGTCATGTGACTTGGGCGCACTTGCCCGCTAAAGCCCCTGCATGTCCCGACTCGCGATCAAAATCTGCGGCCTTTCCACGCCCGACACCGTTGGCGCGGCCGTGCGCGCGGGAGCGAGCCATATCGGCTTCGTCCACTTCGCCAAAAGTCCGCGCCATGTCGACGCGGCCCAGATCGCCGCGCTGGCCGCCATCGCGCCTGCGGACATGGAAAAGGTCGGCGTCATAGTCGATCCCACTGACGATCTGCTGGTCGAACTGACCAGCGGCGGCGCGCTCACCGCGCTGCAACTCCATGGCAAGGAAAGCCCGCAACGCGCCGCCGCCATCCGCCAGCGCTTCGGCCTGCCCGTCTGGAAGGCGATCTCGGTCAAGACCCGTGCCGACATCGATGCCGCGACCGCCTATGTCGGCGCCGTCGATCTGCTGCTGTTCGATGCCAAGACGCCCGACGGCGCGGCCTTGCCCGGTGGCATGGGGCTGCGCTTCGACTGGACGCTGCTGCGTGGCCTTTCGATCCCGGTGCCCTGGGGCCTGTCGGGCGGATTGTCGGCCGACAATGCGGCCGAAGCCGTCCGCATCACCGACGCCCCGCTGATCGACGTATCTTCCGGCGTGGAAAGCGCGCCCGGCATCAAGAGTGTGGACAAGATCATGGCCTTCTGCAAAGCGGTATCCGCATGTTGACGCTCATCGCTCCTGTCGAGCGCATCGGGATACGATGGCGCTGATCGCTTCTCCCCTGATCGAAGCGAACCGCCCTTCATGCCTGAAAGATTGAAATCATGACCGACACGATTACCTTGCCCAACAGCCTGCGATCGCAGCCCGACGCCAATGGCCATTTCGGCGCCTTTGGTGGCCGCTATGTCGCCGAAACGCTGATGCCGCTGATCCTGGACCTCGAAAAAGTGTATCGAGCGGCCAAGGACGACCCGGCGTTCGAGGAGGAGTATGACCATCTCCTCAAACATTATGTCGGCCGCCCCAATCCGCTTTATTATGCCAACCGCCTGACCGAAGCGCTGCGCGCCAATGCGCCGACGGGCAAGGGCGCGAAAATCTATCTGAAGCGCGAGGAGTTGAACCACACCGGCGCGCACAAGATCAACAATTGCATCGGCCAGGCGCTGCTCGCCCGCCGCATGGGCAAGAAGAAGGTCATCGCGGAAACCGGTGCTGGCCAGCATGGCGTCGCCACCGCGACCGTCGCCGCGCTGTTCGGCATGGAATGCAAGATCTTCATGGGCGCCAAGGATGTGGAGCGCCAGCGCCCCAACGTCTTCCGCATGAAGCTGCTGGGGGCCGAGGTCATTCCGGTCACCTCCGGGTCGGCGACGCTCAAGGATTCGATGAACGACGCGCTGCGCCATTGGGTGTCGAATGTGCATGACACATTCTACATCATCGGCACGGCGGCGGGTCCGCACCCCTATCCTGAAATGGTACGCGATTTTCAGTCGATCATCGGCAAGGAAACTCGCGCCCAGATCATGGAAGCCGAAGGTCGCTTGCCTGACATGCTGGTCGCCCCGGTCGGCGGCGGCTCCAACGCCATCGGCATGTTCCACCCCTTCCTGGACGACCCCGACGTTGCCATGATCGGCGTGGAAGCGGCGGGCGAAGGCCTCACGGGCAAGCACGCGGCGTCGTTGGCCGGGGGCGCGTCGGGCATCCTCCACGGCAATCGTACCTATCTACTGCAGGACGAAGACGGCCAGATTACCGAAGCGCACAGCATTTCGGCGGGGTTGGATTATCCCGGCATCGGCCCGGAGCATAGCTGGTTGCATGAGATCGGCCGCGTGAAATATATGCCCATCACGGACGATGAAGCGCTTGCGAGCTTCCAGAAGCTCTCCGCGCTGGAAGGCATCATCCCCGCGCTCGAATCTGCCCATGCCATCGCCGCCGCCGAGCAGGTCGCGCCGACCATGGATGCGGACAAGATCATCGTCATCAACCTGTCCGGCCGGGGCGACAAGGACATCTTCACCGTCGCCGAAGCGCTGGGAGTGGAAATGTGAGCATGACTGACCGCCTCTCTACCCGCTTCGCCACCTGCAAGGCCCAAGGCCGTGCCGCGCTGATCACTTTCGTCACAGCCGGTGATCCCGATGTCGCAACGACGCCTGCCATCCTCGACGCGCTGGTCGCGGGGGGCGCGGACATCATCGAACTGGGCATGCCCTTTACCGATCCGATGGCCGATGGCCCGGCGATCGAACTGGCCAATCTGCGCAGCCTGGGGTCGGGCACCAAGACGAAGCATATCTTCGCGCTCGCCGCCGAGTTTCGCGCGCGTCACCCCGACACGCCGCTGGTGCTGATGGGCTATGCCAATCCGATGCTGGTGCGCGGGTCCGACTGGTTCGCTGACCAGTGCAAGGCCGCTGGCGTCGATGGCGTCATCTGCGTCGATGCGCCGCCAGAGGAAGATGCCGAGATCGGCCCGGCGCTGCGCGGCGCGGGCGTCCACCTCATACGCCTCGCCACGCCGACGACCGACACCGCGCGCCTGCCTGCGGTGCTTCAAGGCGCGAGCGGCTTCCTCTATTATGTCTCTGTGGCCGGGATCACCGGCAAGCAACAGGCGGCCCAGGCCAATATCGACATGGCCGTCAATCGCCTGAAGGCCGCCACCGACCTGCCGGTTGCGGTCGGCTTCGGCGTCCGCACGCCCGAACAGGCCGCCGCCATCGGCCGGATTGCTGACGGCGTCGTCGTCGGCTCGGCCATCGTCGATATCGTCGGCAGCCATGGCGATGCCGCTGCACCCTTCGTTCAGCAATTTGTCGCTGCCCTGTCCGGCGCGCTCACCCCCAAAATCCAAGAGACTGCTGCATGAGCTGGATCAACCGCGTCCGCAAGGCCATCCCCTTCATCGCCCGGAAGGAACAGAGTGCCGAGACATTATGGCATAAATGCCCATCCTGTTCGGAGATGCTGTTCATCAAGGAGTGGGAGGACAATCTCTCCGTCTGCCCGCGCTGCGACCATCATGGCCGCATCGGTCCAGCGGCACGGTTCGAGCAGATCCTCGATGCTGGTTTCATCCTGCTGCCGACTCCACAGGTGCAGGAAGACCCGCTCAAATTCCGCGACACCAAACGTTATCCCGATCGTATCCGCGCGGCACGCGCCGCGACCGGCGATCAGGATGCGCTGATCAACGCGCGCGGCGCGATCGACGATGTGCCGCTGGTTCTGGGCGTACAGAATTTCGCCTTCATGGGCGGCTCCATGGGCATGGGCGTGGGCGCGGCCTTCATCCAGGGCGTCAATGACGCCATCGCCCATCATTGCCCCTATGTCATCTTCACCGCCGCCGGCGGCGCACGCATGCAGGAAGGCATTTTGTCGCTGATGCAGATGCCCCGCTCCACCGTGGCGATCCAGAAGCTGCACGCGGCGGGCCTGCCCTATATCGTCGTGCTGACCGATCCGACCACCGGTGGCGTGACGGCGAGCTATGCGATGCTGGGCGACGTGCAGATCGCCGAACCCAATGCCCTGATCGGCTTTGCTGGCCAGCGCGTCATTGAAAGCACGATCCGCGAGAAGCTGCCCGAAGGGTTCCAGCGCGCCGAATATCTGCTCGACCATGGCATGATCGACATGGTGGTCCATCGTCATGAACTGCGCGATACGCTGGCGCGCGTGATCGGCTATCTTACGCCGCGCATCGCTGCCTGAACCAACGCGCCGGGGGGACGCGCCTATGGCCGATCATGCCGTTTCGGACGACCCGCAGGTTCAGGCGCAGCTTGACCGGCTCTGGTCGCTATCGCCGGGCGCCGACATATTGGGGCTGGAGCGCATCACCCAATTGATGACGCGGCTCGGCAATCCCCATCGCGCCCTGCCCCCGGTTTTCCATGTGGCGGGCACCAATGGCAAGGGGTCGACCTGCGCCTTCCTGCGCGCGGCGATGGAAGCGGATGGCAAGGCCGTCCATGTCTTCACCTCGCCGCATCTGGTGCGCTTCAACGAACGCATCCGCGTGTCGGGGCAGTTGATCAGCGACGAAGCGCTCGCCCGTTATCTGGCGCGCGTATTGGATATTGCCGAAGGAATCGGGGCCAGCTTCTTCGAAGTCACCACGGCAGCCGCGTTCCTGGCCTTCGCCGAACATCCCGCCGACGCCTGCATCATCGAAGTGGGCCTTGGCGGACGTCTCGACGCAACCAACATCATTACCGATCCGGTCGTCTGCGGCATTGCCCAGCTTGGTATCGATCATCAGGCCTTTTTGGGCGACACGCTGGCCCAGATCGCGGCGGAAAAGGCGGGGATCGCCAAGCCCGGCGCGCCGCTGGTGACGCAGCGCTACGCCGAGTCGCTCTTCCCGGTGATGATCGACGCCGTCGCCAAGGCGCGCACGACCTGGATCGCCCAAGGCGATGGCTGGGACGCGGCGGTCTATCGCGACCGGCTCCATTATCGCGATTATCAGGGTCGGATCGATGCGCCGCTGCCCCGCCTGGCTGGCGCGCATCAGGTCCAGAACGCGGCGCTGGCCTTTGCCATGCTGCGCCATCAAAACGCTGTCCCACTCTCCGACGCAGCGCTCAAGGCCGCGCCGCTCTGGGCGCATTGGCCCGCGCGACTCCAGCGGCTCGACCATGGCCCGCTGCTGGGGCTATTGCCCGCCGGTGCCACGGCCTGGCTCGATGGCGGGCATAATGCGGGCGCAGGCGAGGCGATCAGCGCCTTCTTCACGCCGGACCGGCTGGAAGGCCACAAGCTGCAGCTCGTTATCGGCATGCTGGCCAACAAGGATGTCGATGCCTTCCTCGCGCCCTTTGCCGGACGGATCGCCCATATCCACGCGCTGCCCGTCCCCGGTCATGATCATCATCCGGCGGAACGTTTCGCCGCGATCGCGGCACACTGGGGCATTGGCTGCACGGCGCATGCCGATGCGCAATGCGCTATCGCGGCCATAGCCGCGCTGGGCGATCCTGCGCCTAAGCTGCTGATCGGCGGCTCGCTCTATCTGGCGGGCGAAATTTTGCGACTAAATGCGCAACTGCCTGACTAATTATACTTGCGACTAACTCGCAATAGCGTAGTCTGCGGAAAGCAATCACCGCAGAAGGCGTATCATCATGGCTCATGGAGAGACCTCCCCCATCGATCTGCCCCGGCCCATGCCGACGGGCTATGGCAACCGGCTATTCCTGTTCGTCATGCGCCGCATGGCCAGCGCAGGCGTCAATGACGCCCATGCCGCCAACGCCATGCTGGGCGCGTTCGGGCGCAGCTATCGCCGCCCGTTAGTGCTGATGCGGGCCATGATGCTGGAACTCGCCCGCGCCTCCAGCCGCAAGATATTGGTCGCGCCCTGCTGCTGCGCGCGCATGACCGCGGATGAGGGGATGTTGATGCAGGCGACAGGCGAAGCGCTGCGTGACCCCAACGCCGCTTATGAGCAATTAAGCGACCTGCTCGGCAATGACCATGCATTGGGCGCGCTCACCTGCATGCAGGCGGTCGCGCAGGCGCATGCCGATCTGGGACGGCCGCTCGAACTCTATTCGGGCGGCTGAGCTGTGCGATCCGTCGCGGCCGTGCCGACGCTGGCGTCGATCAGCCCGGCGCGCATCATCAGCCAGAACAGCGCGATCCCCGGCATCGCCGCCAGGGTGGTGAACAGGTAGAAATCGACATAGCCGAACTGTTCGATCAGACCGCCCGCTGTCGTGCCCGTCAAAAACCGCCCGACGATGCTCGCCGCCGCCGAGATGAGCGCATATTGCGCAGCGGTGAAGCGCAGGTCGCACAAGGCCGAGAAATAGGCGACCACGGTGACGCCCCCGATCCCGCTCGCGAAATTCTCGAACCCGATCGCGCCCGCCATGCCCCAATTGCTTTTGCCCAGCGCCGCCAGTGCCGCGAAGCTGAGGTTGGACACGCCCATCAGGATCAGACTGAGCAGCACCGACCGCTTCATGCCGATCCGGGCATAGAGGATGCCGCCGATGAAGATGCCGATCAGATAGGCCCAGAAACCAATGCCGATGTCATAGATGGCGATTTCGTCATTGCTGTAGCCCATGTCGTCGAACAGCAGGCGGAATGTCAGATTGGCGAGCGTGTCGCCGATCTTGTGGAGCAGAATGAACAGCAGCACGAGCATCGCCCCGCGTCGGCGGAAAAATTCGAGCAGCGGTCCTGAAATGGATTGCCACAACTCGCTCGCGCCCCGGCGCGCCAGCGGATCGCGATGCCGTTCCGGCTCGCCCAGTAGCAGGCCGGTCAGCATGGCGGGCAACGCGAATATGGCGCAGGCCATATAGGCCCCCTGCCAGCCGATCCGCGCCGCCAGCACCAGTGCCAAGGCACCCGCCGCGACCGATCCGATCCGCCAGCCATATTGCGACATGCCCGACCCGACGCCCAATTGTTCGGGCTTCAACGTTTCGATGCGATAGGCATCGATCACGATATCGAACGTGGCCCCTGCCACCCCGACCAGAATCGCGGCATAAGCGGTTTGGATCAGACTGGCGGAGGGATCGACCAGCGCCAGATTGACGACCGCCGCCATGACCAGCAGTCCGGCAAAGACCAGCCAAGAGACGCGCTGGCCCAATCGGCCGAGCAGTGGCAAGCGGACGCCATCGACCAGCCAGGCCCAAAGCCATTTGAGATTATAGACGAGGAACGCGAGCGTGAAGGCGGTGACTGCCTTCTTGTCGATGCCGTCCTGCGCCAGCCGGGTCGTCAACGTCGCGCCGATCATGGCAAAGGGGAAGCCCGACGACACCCCAAGGAAAAAGGCCGCCAGCGGCGCTTTTTCCACATAGGGTTTCACGGCGTCGAGCCAGCTTTTGCGGCCCGCAATGGCGTCAGTCACTTCATTCCCCCGGTCTCGTCCTGTTGCGCGCCACCATATGGCCTCGCGCCGGGCTGGCAAGCGCTGCGTGGGGTCAGTTCGGCTCGAACAGGCTGAGGCCTACCGGCAAGCGTGGCGGACGTGCGCCGCGCAGCCGGGCGTCGATCACCCGGATCGCGGCGACCAGGTCGCGGGGGGCATAGGGTTTGGCAAGGCATCCGACCGCCAGTTCGCGGGCGTCGATCGGACAATGGCCGGTGACGAACAGCACCGGCAATCCCTTGGCATGGGCGTGGCGGGCGACATCGATGCCGCTCTTGGAGCCATGAAGCGCGACGTCGGCAATGACGAGATCCAATTCCCCGCCGTCGATCACCGCGACGGCATGGTCATAATCGTCGACCGTCGCGGCGATGCTGTATCCGGCCTGTTCCAGCGCATGTTCATTGTCGAACGCGACCAGCGGCTCATCCTCCACCACCAACACGGTGCGAATCGCCTTGCGGCGCGGGAGGCGCACGCTCCCGCTATTCAAAAGCCCGAAAAACATTTGCCAAGTCCGCCCTGTTTCCGCCATGCAACCGAACAAACGCCGCGCCCCCGCGCCGGGTTGCCGAAGCGGTGGGTTTTTACCCCCTCGCTCAAGCGCCGGGACGGCACATTTCAGCCTGTTGCTGGCTTATTGCCCATATGGGGAGAGCCAGAGCCTACGCAAAGGAACTTATCCGTGGAACCGCCGAAAAAATCAGGACCGCCACGCCGGTCCGGCCCCGGCGGCCCTAAACGCCCCGGTGGCCCCGGCAAGCGGCCGGGCTTTGCGCCGGGTCGCGACGAAGCGACGGGCGGCAAGCCGCGCTTTGCCAAGCCGGGCGAGCGTGTCCAGCCAGGTCGTGGCCCACGGCCCGATGCCGCTCCCAGTGGGGACCGCACTGGACGCGACCGCACCCGGCCTGTGACTGCCAAGGCCGATGCACCCGCGCGGCCGCCCCGGCGCAATGACGGCGATAAGCCGCGCGGCGCAGCCTTTGGCGCTGCCGCCAAGCCCTGGGCGAACAAGCCACCACGCCGGTCGGGCACTGGCCCCAAGACCACCGCCAATCCGCACCCTGCCCATGCTGCCGCCAGCGATGGCAAAGGTGAGCCGCAGCGTATCGCCAAACTGCTGGCCCGCGCTGGCATCGCCTCGCGCCGGGAAGTCGAACGGATGATCGAGGAAGGCCGCGTCACGCTGGACGGCGCGACGGTCGAGACGCCCGCCACTTTGCTCGCATCGCTTGCGGGCGTGGCGGTGGATGGCGTGGCGGTCGCGGCCCCTGCCCCGACCCGATTGTTCCTGTTTCACAAGCCGAGCGGCTGCCTGACGGCCGAGCGCGATCCGGTCGGACGGCCGACCATCTACGACCGGCTGCCTGCCGATCTGCCCCGCGTCATCCCGATCGGGCGGCTCGACATGAATACCGAAGGGCTGTTGCTGCTCACCACCGATGGCGGGTTCAAGCGGCAGATGGAACTGCCCTCGACTGGCGTGCCGCGCACCTATCGGGCGCGCGCCTTTGGCGAGATCAGCCAGGCGCAGTTGGAAGATTTGTTCGACGGGCTGGAAGTCGATGGCGTTCGCTATGGGCCGATCGAGGCGAATCTGGAGCGGCGCACCGGGCGCAACCAGTGGATCGAAATGACCCTGACCGAAGGCAAGAACCGCGAAGTGCGGCGCGTGCTCGAACATCTGGGGTTGCAGGTCAACCGCCTGATCCGCACCAGCTATGGTCCGTTCGTCCTCGCTGACTTGCCGATCGGCATGGTAGCCGAAGTCAGCGAACAGGATCTGGCGATATTCCGCAAGACTTTGAAGGACGCGAAATGAGGATCATTTCGGGCCAATGGCGCGGCCGTCCGCTGACCGCGCCCAAGGGCGATGCCACCCGTCCCACCGGCGACCGGACGCGCGAGGCGCTGTTTTCGATGCTGACCAGCCGGATCGGATCATTTGAAGGGCTGGCCGTCGCGGACTTCTTCGCAGGCTCCGGCGCCTTGGGTTTCGAGGCACTGTCGCGCGGTGCGGCCTCCTGCCTGTTCGTGGAACAGGACAAGCCTGCGCTCGACGCGATCCGCGCCAATGCCGAGCGGCTGGGCATCCGTCCCGACATTCGCGCGGCCAGCGTGCTGACGTTGGGGCAGGCCGCCAAGCCGCTCGACCTCATCTTCATGGACCCGCCCTATGGCACCGGCGCAGGGCAAGTCGCGCTCGACAAGCTGTCACGGCTGGGCTGGACCAGTCCGGCCAGCTGGATCAGCATCGAAACCGACAAGCGCGAGGATGTGGCGGTGAAGGGCTTTACCATCGACACGGTGCGCGATGTGGGCAAGGCCCGGATCACCCTGCTCCGCGCGGAGGTTCAGGCCGCAGCCTGATAGGCGTCCTTTTCCTTGGCGATCAATATGTCGGCCAGGAACTGATAGGCCTCCGCCCAGGCGTCCAAAACGGCGTCGGTTGCGACCTGTTCGCCCAGCACCTCGCGAATGGCGGGGAGCAGCGCGGCGGCGACCTTGGGATAATGTTCGGGTTTAACACCGGTCTGGACATGGCGCGCGACCATGCGGCTGACGGCCCCGTCCAGCGCGCCCAGCTTGTCGATATTTTCCGCATAGCCAAGGATCGCGGCGGCCAGCCGCTTGGGCTGTTCGCCGCTAACCTGTGCGGCCTGGTCGAACATCTTCTTCACCTCGGCATCCTGAAACAGTCGCGCATACATGGCCGTAGTGATCGCGACGCCGTGCTGGCGGAGCGCGGGACCGGTGGATTTCACGATGGCGATCGTCGAATCGGACAGCGAAGCGGACATAGGAAACGCCTTTTTCAGGAGGGAATAAGGTGTATCTAATCCGCATCTTTTAAGATGTAAATAATATATATGTTTTTGTGCGTGCGCATCGCCGCTAACGCCATCAGGCATGCAATTAACCCGCCACACCGATTACGCGCTGCGCGTCTTGATCCATCTGGCGGTGTCGCCGACGGGCCGCGCCACGATCGGCGAGGTGGCGGACGCGCATCTTCTGTCGCGCAACCATCTGATGAAAGTGGTCCACCATCTGGCGAAGGGGGGATTCATCGCGACTCAGCGGGGTCGCGGGGGTGGGTTTCTGCTCGCCAGACCTGCGGAGGCGATCAGCATCGGCGCGGTCGTCCGCCATTGCGAACCGGATATGCGGATGGCGGACTGTCCCGCCTGCGTCATTCGCGGTGCCTGTGGCCTGTCCGCTTTGCTGTCGCAGGCGACCGCCGCGTTCCTGACCGTGCTGGATGAGGCCACGCTGGCCGACGCGGCGCACGACCGAAGCGGGCTGGCGGCGCTGATCGCCGCCCTGCCCGCTCCCGCCGACAGGGTCAGCGCTTGCGCATCTTCCCCGCTTCACTCGGATTAATGCAACTGTCGGTCACTGTCTTCGAGCAGACCGGATAGTCCTTGGCCTCGGCGGGCGGTGGCGTCATGTTGCCGCCCACCGTCACCGGATTGGACGATGATCCCATCGGCGCAGCGGGATCGCTGGGCGCGCCGGGCGGTGCCGGGACCATGCCGGGATCGCTTGGCACCGATCCGGTTGGTATGTCGGCATTGGGATCATTGGCGGGTGGCGGCGGCGGGGCCATGGACGGGTCGGTCGGCGGCGTCATGGCGTCACCGGGGGCTTGGTTGGCGGGAATTTGCTGCGCGATGGCGGTGCTGCCGATCGAGGCGATGCCCATCAGGGCGGCTCCGGCAAGCATGATGGATTTCATGGGGTGATCCTTCCTATTCTTGTCTCTGCCCCGTTCTGCTGCGTGGGCGAGGCAGAGAACCGGCACCCCGTCGCCTCCGTTCCGCCGCTGGCGACGAAAGGAGGCGGGAATGCCGCGAGAGGAAGGTCGGCGCTATTCGCCGGGGAAGCGATCGAATTTGGGCAGCAGATGGGCGTTGGCCATCCAGTCGGCGGCTTCGGCCATCTGGATATGGGCTTGCGGCGGCAGGGCGCTGATATCGTCCAGCGTGCCGGTTTGAATATCGATCTGGCCGGGGAAGATGGTCGCGTTGGTATAGAACAGCCCCGACCCGCACGTTCCGCAGAAATGGCGGATCGCATGTTCCGACGAGCGATATTCGACCGGCGTGCCGCTGATCGTCACCGCATCCTGCGGGAATAGCGCCCAGCCGACCATGGGCGCCCCCGCACTGGTGCGGCAATCCTTGCAATGGCACAGCGCGCTATGGGCGGGTTCGCCTTGGGCTTCGTACCGGATCGCGCCGCAATGGCATCCCCCTGTCAACATCGCGCGTCCTCCCTTGCATGATTCGCCTTTTGTTCTCATAAAAGGCGCTTCGCCGCAAGGGTCATGCCTTGCCCCTGCCGCCCCCTGTCCCTAGTTGTCCTCCATGACTCTTCCATTGCCCTCACCCCATGATCCGCCCTATTTGCGGGGGTTGAACCCGCCCCAGCGCGAAGCCGTGTTGACGACCGAAGGGCCGGTGCTGGTGCTGGCGGGCGCGGGCACGGGGAAGACCGCGGCACTGACCGCGCGGTTGGCGCATCTGGTGGCCACGGGCCGCGCCTATCCCTCGCAAATCCTGTCGGTCACCTTCACCAACAAGGCCGCGCGCGAAATGCGCGAGCGGGTCGGCAAGATGATCGGCCCGGCGGTGGAGGGGATGCCATGGCTCGGCACCTTCCATTCCATCGCGGCCAAGATGCTGCGCCGCCATGCCGAACTGGTGGGGCTACAATCCAATTTCACCATCCTCGACACCGACGATCAATTGCGGCTGATGAAGCAGTTGATTCAAGCCGAAGGGATTGACGAGAAGCGCTGGCCCGCGCGGCAATTGGGCGGCTTGATCGACCAGTGGAAGAATAAGGGCTGGACCCCGGAAGATGTCGGCGCGGGCGAGAGCGAAGGCTATGCCAATGGCCAGGGGCAGAAGCTCTATGCCGCCTATCAGGCCCGGTTGCGCGCGGTTAATGCGTGTGATTTCGGTGACTTGCTGCTCCATGTTCTGACGATTTTGAAGAAGCATCGCGATGTGCTGCAAAGCTATCAGGAGCGGTTTCGCTATATCCTAGTGGACGAATATCAGGACACCAATAGCAGCCAATATCTGTGGCTGCGACTGCTCGCCCAGACGCGCAAGAATATCTGCTGCGTCGGCGATGACGACCAGTCCATCTATTCATGGCGCGGCGCAGAAGTCGCCAATATCCTGCGGTTCGAAAAGGATTTTCCGGGCGCGACGATCATCAAACTGGAGCAGAATTATCGATCGACCCCGCATATTTTGGGGGCGGCATCCGGGGTGATTGCCGAAAATGGCACGCGGCTGGGCAAGACATTGTGGACCGACATCGACGTGGGCGAGAAGGTGCGCGTCGTTGGCATTTGGGACGGGCCGGAGGAAGCGCGGCGGGTCGGCGACGAAATCGAGACGATCCAGCGCGATGGCGGTTCGCTGGACGAGGTCGCCATATTGGTGCGCGCGCAGCACCAGACCCGCGAGTTCGAGGATCGCTTCATCCAGATCGGCCTGCCCTATCGCATCGTCGGCGGCTTCCGCTTCTATGAGCGCGCCGAAATCCGCGATGCGCTGGCCTATTTGCGGCTGGTGAACCAGCCTGCCGACGATCTGGCGTTCGAGCGGATCGTCAATGTGCCCAAGCGCGGGCTGGGCGACAAGGCGGTGGAGAAATTGCACCGGCTGGCGCGGGCCGAGGGCATACCCCTGCTCCATGCCGCCGCGCGGATATTGGATACGGACGAGTTGACGCCCCAAGCGCGGCGGTCGCTCGGCAGTTTCGTCGGCGATCTGGCGCGCTGGCGCGACCGGGCGGCGCAATTGCCGCATGCGGAACTCGCGCGGCAGATATTAGACGAGAGCGGCTATACCGCGATGTTGCAGGCCGAACGCAGCACCGAAAGCGCGGGGCGGCTGGAGAATCTGTCTGAGCTTGCGCGCGCGATGGAGGAATATGAGACGCTGGGCGCGTTCCTGGAGCATGTCTCGCTGGTTATGGATAATGAGGCGCAGGCCGAATCCGCCAAGATCACCATCATGACCATCCATGCCGCCAAGGGGCTGGAGTTTGATTCGACCTTCCTGGTCGGGTGGGAGGAAGGCATTTTCCCTTCACAGCGGGCATTGGACGAAGGCGGGCTCAACAGCCTGGAGGAAGAACGGCGGCTGGCCTATGTCGCGATCACGCGGGCGCGCAAGCGTTGCACCATACTCCATGCCGCCAATCGGCGCATCTATGGTCAGTGGACGAGTTCGATCCCGTCGCGTTTCGTGGGCGAATTGCCGCCGGAGCATGTCGAGGAAGAGAGCAGCATGACCGGTGGCGCGTCCCTGTGGCGGGCCAATTGGTCGGAACGCGAAGACCCCTTCGCTCATGTCGAACGCGGCACCGGGCGCGGGCCAGGCTGGCAGCGGGCGCAATCATCGGGGCAGTTCAGCCGCGAGCCGGTGCGGATCGTCGAGGCGCGCGCATCGGCGGTGTCGATAGGCAATAAGGGGCGCAGCGACATGGCGGTGGGGCTGCGCGTCTTTCATCAGAAGTTCGGCTATGGCATCGTCGCGGAGATCGAGGGCAACAAGTTGGAGATCGATTTCGAGACGGCGGGGCGCAAGCGGGTGATGGACAGTTTCGTCTCGCTGCCTTGAGCGGTCAGTCGGCGCGGGGGAGCGACAGGATGAAGCGGGCGCCTTCGCCCGGTGCGCCGCCGATGCGGATGTCGCCATGCATAGCCCGCGCGAGGCGGCGCGAGATATAGAGGCCGAGGCCCGACCCGCCCGCATCGTCGCGGCCAAGCCGTTCGAACTTCTCGAATATGCGTTCGCGGTCGGCGAGCGCCACGCCCTGCCCCTGATCGATGACCATGATCCGCGCTTCGCCGGGCGCGGATTCGGTGACGATGCGGACCTGCGTGTCTTCGGGCGCATAGCGCACGGCGTTGCCGATGAGGTTGACGAGGATTTGCAGCACGCGGCGAAATTCGCCGGTGGCGAGCAGGCTCTGATCCTCCTGCGGCGGCAGGATGGTGATGCGGCGATCAAGCGCCTTGACGGTCAGCAATCCGGCCGCGCGCCGTCCGAGATCGGCCAGGTCGACCTCTTCGGCGATGACCGCGAAATCGGGCCGGTCGATCGCCTGAAGATCGGCGAGATCATCGACCAGCGCCATCAAGTGCCGCCCGGCCGAGGCAATGTCCTTGGCATAGCCCGCATAGTCGGGGCGAAGCGGCCCATCGCGTTGCGCGCTGATGGTATCGGCATTGGCGATGATCCGCCCCAATGGCTGGCGCAGCGACCGGTCAAGCCGCTTGCCGAATTCGCCGGGATAGAGCGTGACGGGCGCTTCCTCTACCAGCGGCGCTGCGACGGCGCGTTCCAGCGGTAGTGCCGTCCCGCGATAGCCCAGGAGCTGGCCCGCAAGGTCGAACAAAGGAATGGCGGACAGGCGGAACAGGCGGGCGGGATCGCCGACCAGCGCGGCGTCCTGATCGCGAAAGGCGCGTCGCTGGGCAAAGCCGCGCAGCATCGCCATGTCGCCATCGGCATCGGGGCGTAGGTCGAAATAGGCGGAAAAGCGGCTGCCCGGCAGTGGCGGATCACGCGGCAGCGTGCCCTGCGGCCCGCCATTGTCCATCGCCATCTGAAAGCGCAACTGGGTGTCGACCTGCCAGGTCCAACCTTCGGCCAGGGTGGCGATGTCGGCTTCGCGGTCGATCGGTTCGACCGGCGCGAGCGGGATCGGCCGTTCCTGCCAGTCGATGATCGACAGCGACACGCCCGCGCCATCGGGCTTGGCGCGCACCCACATGTCGATATCGCCGCGTTCGGCGGCGGCAGCGACGGGGCGCGAGACGGGGACGCCCAGGCGCTGGGTCAGTCGGGCGATGGCGGCAAGCTGGGGGACGACGAGCAGGGTGCCGAGGCTGCCCCCCGCCTCTTCCTGCAGCGCGAGCAGCGGCGCGTCGGCGCTCAGCAACCGTCCGTCACTGGCGACGGATGCGCGCACGATGGCCGGATGGAGCGGCATGTTCAACGGGCGGTGACTTGCAGCAGATGGTCGAGCTTGGCGCGAAAAGGCGCGGGCGTGCGCAGGGCGCTGACCGCCGCATCGGCCGCCATTTCAGGCAGGTCGCGATAATGGGCCGAAGCCTCGACAATGGCAAGGTCGGACAGAGCGGGGCGAATCGGGCGCAGCGACAGCAGCAGATGGCGATAATCGGCATCGGCCCCGCCCAGCGCCCGGCACAAAGTCGCGATCTGCGCCACCGGACCCATCACCAATATGTCGATAACCTGCATCGCACGCATCCGCAGCCGCCGGGCGGCGAGCGCGGCGAAGAGCAGGAAGCGCCGCTGGTCGAGCGCTGCGCCGAGCAGGTCGGGCGCATCGGCCGCCGCGCCCATGCCGCGCACCAGCCGTTCGGCTTCGGCGATCGGGCTGACGCTTTCGTCATGGTCGGCGAGCAAGGCCCAGCCGGATCGCTCGAACGCAACGAGCAGCGCATCGCCCGCCTCCCCGGCCCCGCGCCGCGCGATCGATGCGAGGCAGGCGGCGGCGGTCCAGACGAGTTCGGCATGATGTTCGGCGGGTAGGTCGGGCCGCATCGGCTGATCCTCGCCGCCGCGTGCAATCCAGCGGCCCTCGGCCAAAGTGAGCGCCGAGACGGCATTGCCGATCAGGGGATCGTCGGCGCGCAGCAGCGGTTCGCCCTCTTCCTCGGTAATGTGGTCGGCACCGGGCTGGCCGAACTGGCGCAGCATCAGCGTAACGCCCGCGCGCATCTGCATATGGGCGAGCAAGGCCGGGCTGAGCATGGCGGGCTGATCGCAGAGCATGCGCCAGCAGACGGGATCGGGCCAGGGCGCGAGTGCGGTGGCGATGGCCGGGGCATGATCGAGCGAGACGCGCAGCGCCATTTCGATCGCGGTCAGGCAGCCGCCCAGATGCCGCCGCGTCTCCGCGATCAGCGCATCATGGCGCGGGCGTTCGTCCGTTGGAAAGAAAAAGGCCAGGTCGATGGCATGACCAACCGGCACGGCGGACATGCCCGCCATGACTCGCGTCATCGGCCAGCTATCCGTCATTGTCGAACCGGCAAGGGACGAAAAGACGCTCATGCGGTGCAGCATAATCGCACGTCCTTAAAATGCACTAAACCGTCCGCAGGAAATCTTTATGCACGACGCCGTAAAATGATCGCGCCGATCGAGGCGATGGCGAGCAGCATGGCAATGCGCAATCCCTGCGCCAGCACGCCGAACAGGCCAGTCGCGACCATCAGCAGCAGCGCGCTGGCGGGGGTGAAGATCATCCACGGCCGCGCCTCGCCGCTGCGCCCCTGCCGGTCGGCGATCAGGATGATCGCCAGCAGCAGCGCGAGATCGACCGCGAGCGGACTGCGGCCCGCCAGGACGATGCCGACCAGCGCCAGGATGGGCGTGGCGAAGGCGAGTGCGCCCGCAGGCGGCGGCCGCAGTGCCATGGCATCGAGCCGGTCGGCGAGTTCGGCGAGCAGCAAGGCGACCAGCAGCAGACAGAAGCCGGTCAATGGCCAGAGCAGTTCGATCGGCACGAGCGCGACGGCGGCGAGCGCGATGGCGCTGACCCGCACCTGAAAGGCAGGCACCTGCATCCGCATCAGCGGGGCGCTGGCCATGCGGGCGAGCGGCGCGAGGACATAATGTTCGATGCCGCCGCGCGTGGGGCTGCGCGAGACACCGGCGGCGGTGACTGCCTGCGCCACCAGATCGGCCTGTTGCTGGCTGTCGACGATGGCAACGCGGCCTTCGAGCAGGTCGTCCTGCGGCGCGGTGATGCGACGGGCGCCCTTTTGCACCGCGGCCCGCACCAGCGTCAGCGACAAGTCCCAGTCGCCGATCATGTCGAGCGTGTCGAACATCAAAGCGGGGCTGATCCGCGCTACGCCCGCCCAGCGCTGGCCTGCATCGATCCGTTCGAACGGGGCGCTGGCGCGGGTGTCGTCGGCGACGAGCAGCGTGTTGCCCTCGCTCGCGCCCAGCGCATCGACATGGGCCTGCGCCACGATCGCGCCGTCAGCGACCAGCAGCACGTCGGCATCGCGCGGCACATCGCGCACCATGGATACCATGTCGCGCACAAGTGCCACGGCGATGCCGTCTGCGCTCAAGCGATCGACCGCCTGCGACACGGCGGGAGTGATGACGCTGACCAGGATCATGATTCGGTCGGCACCGGCGCGCGCCGCCTGCCGCGCCTGATATTCGATCAGCGTCTGGCCCGCGAAATGCAGGCTGGCGCGCAGGCCTGCGGGCGTATCGACCGTCGTGCGGCTGGCGCTGAGAATCGCGGAAAAACTCATTCTTTTATGCTTGTCGACCCGTTGGCTGTTGGGACGACCTTTTCGCAAGGCAAAGGGTTTGACGCAAGCAAAGCCGTATCAGCTGTGCGGAATGTCCTGTTCAAGGCCCGCCAGGGCATGACGCAACCGGCGCAGCGCGCGCGGATCGCCAGGCGCCGCCTGCGCCGCTTCGTCCGCCAGCGCCATCAACGATGTAAGCCCGAAACTGGCCGCCAACCCCTTCAATCGCCAAGCCGCCAGCGCCCAATTGGCGTCGCACCGGGCGCGGCCGAGCAGATCGACCTGACGCGCCGCGCTTTCCATGAAGGCGACCCGCAGGTCAGCGATCAACGCACGGTCGTCGCCAACGGCGGCTGCCAAAGCAGCGTCAAGGGCACCTGGATCATAGGACATGGCGACCAACGCTATCGAACACGGGTTAAGTTTTGGTAACGGGGCATTCCCGCGCGCGGAAAAGATGCTAGGATGCGTGCATGACAGGGGGCAGCACAATCGTCGAGTTCTGGCGCGACGAACCATCGGAGGCGGCCGCGCAAGCGGACGACATCCTGCTTTTGAAACAAGCCGTTATGGACATCGAAGAGGATGATCCGGCAACCGGTTCAGGCGAGGCCTGGGTCAAGCGGGTCCGCATCGCGCTGACGATCATGGCTGTCGCATGGATCGGCTTTGCCGGTTGGGCGATGATCGCGTCGGGCGATTTGCGCGCCGGGCCGTCGGCCTTTGCCAATGCCATCGCGACTCTGCTGGTGCCGCTGACCTTGCTGGCGCTCACTTATCTGCTGCTGGTGCGCAACAGCCGTTCCGAGTCGCGCCGTTATCTCGACACGGCGCGCGCCTTGCGGACCGAAGCGGATTTGCTGGAATTGCGGCTGGGCCGGATCGCGACGCAGTTGGAAGCCGCGCGCCAGACGATGCAGGACCAAGCCGAATTGCTCGACAGCTATGGCGCAGCCGCCAGCAGCAACATGGAAGCATCGGCCGAACTGATCGCGAGCCGGGCGCATGCCAGCGCGGAACGCGCGGAAGCCGCCGAGCGCGCCGGTGCCGCCCTGATGGCGCAGATGGACGCGCTGATTGGCGCGATCCCCGAACTGGAGGACCGCACGGGCCGGATGGCGGCGCAAATCATGGACAATGGTCATGCCCTGGGCGACCGGATCGATACGCTCGAAGCGCGGCTGCATGCTTTGGGCGAATTGTCCGACGACGCGCGGGCGCGCACCCTGTCGGCGACCAAAAGCCTGTCGAGCCAGTTAACCCAGTTGCAGGAAGCGACCCGCTCAGCGAGCGAGGAAGTTACCGGCATGGCTGAGATCGCCGCCGGGCGGATTGACGCGACCGCGCAAACCGCGCGGCAGGCGATGGACCGCACGCGCCTAGATGTGGATGCCCAGTCGGCGGCGCTGACCGCGCTGGTCGAAGCCGCCCAGGCGGGCGTCACGACGACCAGCGAGAGCGTGCGCGTGGCGCTGGTGGCGGATCTCGATCGTGCCCAGGCGGATTTGCGCGAACGGCTGGATGAGGCGATGGCACAGGTGCGTGAAACGATGGCCGCGAGCGACGATGGCCTGTCGCGCCGCGCCGAGACGCTGACGGCGCTGGTTGCTGCGGCCCAGGCCGGGATCGGCAGCGCCAGCGAACATGTAATGGGCGTATTGGCGCGCGACATGGACGTGATCGAGCAGGAATTGCGTCAGCGGATGGGTGGCGCGCTCGACCGGGCGGAAGAAGCGCTGAGCTTCACCGATTCGCGCCTGTCGGCCCAGGCGGCGGCGCTCGACGCGCTGATCGCCCGGTCGCGCGAAAGCCTGGATGCGATCGGCAGCGATACGGTCGTCGGCCTGACCGACTCGATCGGCGATGTCGAAAGCCGCCTGCACCAGATCAACGATATGGTGGAGGGGCAGAAGGCGCTGATGACCAGCCTGCATGCCGGGTTGAACGACAGCATCGCCGGGACCGAAAGCCGGTTCGCGACGCTGGAGGAAACCACCCTGGCGCGCAGCGCGCGGATGACCGATGCCCTGACGCGCCTGACCGCCGAGACGCAGCGGATCGACGGCGCGCTGGCCGCTGGCGGCCTGACCGCGGACAAGTTGATCGGCAGCGCCGAAACTTTGCTGGTCGCGCTGGATTCAAGCGTGCGCGAACTGGATGAAACCTATCCCGGCGCGCTGGAGCGGTTCGATGCGCGGATCGAGCAGAGCCGCGTTTTGCTGGCCAGTGCGACGCCGGAAATGGAGCGGCTGGAGGCGATTTCGCAGGCGCTGGTCGGACGGGCTGAAGAAGCCGAATCGCTGTTGCGCGGACAGGGCAGCCGCCTGACCGAGTGGCTGGAAAGCACGCAGAGCGGGTTGGAAGCCAATCGGCAATTGGTCGATCGGCTGCGGGTCGCGCTGGACGGGGCGCATCAGGATGCGACGCGGATCACCGAAGGCGCCGGGCCGCTGCTCGTCACCGCGCTGTTGCGGGTCAAGGATACCGCCGATCAGGCTGCCGAGCGGGCGCGGCAGGCATTGGCCCGCGCCATTCCCGACGCGGCCCAGCAATTGGGCGATGCCAGCGAAGCGGCGATGCAACGGGCATTGGGCGACAAGGTCGCGGCGCAGATCGAACAGGTGGCCAAGGTGGCCGAGGAAGCGATCAAGGCCGCGCATCAGGCATCGGAGCGGCTGACGCGCCAATTGCTGACCATCGCCGACACCAGCGCCAATGTCGAGCAGCGCATCGCGCAGGCCGAACAGGCATCGGAGGATCGCGACCGCGACCATTTCGCGCGCCGCTCCGCCTCGCTGATCGAATCGCTCAACAGCACGGCGATCGACGTCACCAAGATATTGTCCAACGATGTGACCGACACGGCCTGGTCGGCCTATCTAAAGGGTGACCGGGGCGTATTCACGCGGCGCGCGGTCAAGTTGCTGGATGCTGGCGAGTCGCGAGAAATCGCGCTCCATTATGACGATGATGCCGAGTTCCGCGATCATGTGAACCGCTACATCCACGATTTCGAATCGATGCTGCGGATCATCCTGTCGGCGCGCGACGGCAATGCGCTGGGCGTTGCGGTGCTGTCATCCGACATGGGCAAGCTCTATGTCGCGCTGGCGCAGGCGATCGAGCGGTTGCGGCAATAGGGCGAGATGGCGTTCCCCGGTCTGCGCCGGGGAATGGCTTCGGCTCAGCGCGTGCCGCTATATTTGGGCAGCATGTCCGCTGTCACCCAACCCTGCACATAATTGGCATAATAAAGGCCGAACAGGATCGACGCCAGGATCGTCGCGCGTAGGGCGACGCGGCCGGGGCGGAAGTTGCTGGGGGCGCTGTCTGCCTGCCCCTTCAGCATCACCTCGCCCGTTTCATCGGGCGTGCGGATGCCGAAGGGAAGCATGACGAAGGCGCAGACGACCCACATCAGAAAATAGATGGCGAAGATGGCGTAGAGATTCATGCGCGCCTGATTAGGCGCGAATGAGCAGTACGTCCACTATCGGCTTCTTGCCGGTCCAGCGTGTCGCCGTCCGGCGCACGGCGAGGCGAACCCGCTCGCGCACGGCGTCATCCTCCAGCGACCCCTTGGGGATCACCGCCGCCGCATCATTCGATGCTTCGGCAAGGAACGCCGCCTTGTCTTCCTCGACCGGCACGCCCTGGGTGCGCAATGTCGGTTTGCCGATCATCTTGCCCTTGCGGTCGATTGCCAAGGCGACGCTGATCTGGCCATGCAGGCCGAGTTTGCGCCGTTCGTTGATGGTCGCGCCATCGGCCGGCAGGATGACGTCGCCATCCAGCACCAAGCGTCCGGTATCCTGCTTGCCGATAATCTCCGGCGCACCGGGGGCGAGGCGCAGCAGGTCGCCATTGGACTGGACCGGCGCGTGGCGGATGCCGCTGGCCAGCGCCAACCGGGCCTGCTCCGCCATATGGCGGCGTTCGCCATGAACGGGGAGCAGGATTTCGGGCCGTATCCAGCGATACATGGCTTCGAGTTCGGGGCGACCGGGATGGCCCGACACATGGACTTCGGCCTGACGGTCGGTGACCATCAGCACGCCCGACATGGCGAGTGCATTCTGGATGCGGCCGATGGCGATTTCATTGCCGGGGATCTGCTTGGAGGAGAAGACCACCAGGTCGCCCTCCGCCAGCTTGATCGGGTGGCTGTCGAACGCCACGCGAGCGAGCGCGGCGCGGGCTTCGCCCTGCCCGCCGGTCGCGATGATCATCACCTCGTTGCGGGGCAGCGCCATCGCATCGTCCCAATCGACGGTCGGCGGGAAATCCTTGAGATAGCCGCTGGCCTTGGCCATGCCGATGATACGATCGAGCGAGCGCCCGGCGACGCAAACCTTGCGGCCCGTCGCGGTCGCAACTTCGCCCAGAGTCTGGACGCGGGCGGCGTTGGAGGCGAAGGTGGTGACGAGGACGCGGCCCTTCGCTCCAGCGATCGTTTCCATCAACCCTTCGCGCACATCGCCTTCGGAACCGCTGGCCTTGTCATTGAAGACATTGGTGCTGTCGCAGACCATGGCGAGGATGCCCTCGTCACCGATCGCGGTGAGTTCCTTGGGGGTCGCCGGTTCGCCGAGCAACGGCCGCTCATCGAGCTTCCAGTCGCCGGTGTGGAAAATCTTGCCGTGCGGCGTGTCGATCAGCAGGGCATTGCCCTCTGGAATCGAGTGGGCGAGCGGCACATAGCGGAAGCCGAATGGCCCCAGATTGAAGCTGCCTTCATTCTGGATCACATGGAGTTTGACCTCCTTGGTGAGGCCTTCTTCCTCCAGCTTCAGGCGGATGAGGCCCGCGGTGAAGGGCGTCGCATAAAGCGGTACGCCCAAGTCGGCGGCGAGATAGGGGATCGCGCCGATATGATCCTCATGCCCGTGCGTCAGCACGATGCCGAGCAGATCCTTGCGCCGTTCCTCGATGAAGGTCAGGTCGGGCAGGATCAGTTCGATGCCGGGATAGGTGGGGTCGCCGAAGGTCATGCCGAGGTCGACCATGACCCATTTGCCCTGGCAGCCGTAAAGATTGACGTTCATGCCGATCTCGCCCGACCCACCGAGGGCCAGGAAGAGCAGCTCATCCTTGGGTGTCATTATGCTTGTAAACTCCGTTCGTGCATCAGCGCGAGGCCCTGAATCGTCAGATCCGGCGCGATCGCATCGAAAATATCGCTGTTGTCGTTGAAGAGGACCGCGAGGCCCCCCGTCGAAATAACCCTGGTCGGGCGGCCGATTTCGGCCCTCATGCGGGCGACCAGCCCCTCCATCATGGCTACATAGCCCCAAAATACGCCAATATGCATCTGCGCCTCGGTCGTCCGCCCGATCACCGAACGATTTTCCGGTGGGGCGATCGCGATCCGTGGTAGCTTCGCGGCGGCTGCTACTAGCGCATCGAGCGAGAGATTGATACCCGGCGCGATGATGCCGCCTTTATAGGCGCCGCTATAGTCGATCACGTCAAACGTGGTGGCGGTGCCGAAATCGATGACGATCAAGTCGCCGCTATAAAGATGGTGCGCGGCAATGGCGTTTACAACCCGGTCGGCCCCGACCGATCCCGGCTCCGCGACGTCGAGTTCGATGCCCCAGTCAAGCGGCGCTTGCCCCGCGATCAGGGCGGTAGTGCGGAAATATTTTTCGGCCAGAACCTGCAGGTTATGGAGCGCGCGCGGCACCACCGTCGCGATGATGACGGTGTTGACGTCGGCAATCTTATAGCCTTCGAGCATCAGTAACTGGTTGAGCCAGACGGCATATTCGTCGGCGGTGCGGCGCGCGTCGGTCGCGATGCGCCAGCGCGCGCGGATGTCCCGCCCGTCGAGCAGCGCGAAAACCACATTGGTATTGCCCGCGTCGATCGCGAGGAGCATGGCCGGTCCTTGGGTCAGATGAGAAAGATGTCACCGGCGTGAATGGCACGGCTCTGCCCGTTCGCCAAGCGCAGGATGAGCATGCCCTGGCGATCGAGCGTATCGAAAGCGCCTTCCACCGTAATGCCGTCGGGTTGTTGCACACGCATCGGCGTACCGGTGGGGTGGGCGTTGAGCAGCCAATGGGTACGCACCGGGTCTAAGCCCTGCGCGCGCCAGATGGCGAGCCAATGAGCGAAAATCTGGGCCAGTCGGTCGAGCAGCGCCCCGGCATCGGAATCGACCACGCCCTGAGCGCTCAGGCTGGTGACGGGACGGTCGAGATTGACCGGATGGTCGGTGACGTTGATACCGATGCCGACGATGATGGCGTCACCGGTGCGTTCGAGCAGGATGCCCGCGATCTTCGCGCCGTCGACCAATATGTCATTGGGCCATTTGATCCGCGCTTGTCCGGCACATAGCGGCGCAACAAGGGCATGAACGGCGTTAGCCGCGACCAGTGCCAACGTATGGGGTAGCGGGTCACCCGGCTGCAACCGGACCAGTGTGGAACAATAGAGATTGCCGACTGGGCTATCCCATGTGCGGCCCATCCGCCCCCTGCCCCCGCTCTGACGTCGGGCACGCAGCCAGCTTCCTTCGCTGATGCCAGTATCGACCAATGCCAGCATGTCGGCATTGGTCGATACGGTATCCTCGACGAGGCGTATATCGGTCAGAACAAGGACGCCGCCGCGGCAGCGCTCGCCTGGTCCAGCATGGGGTTGAGCAGATAGCCCAGCACGATGACGGCAGCGCAGGCGGTCAGGATGATATTCTCGACCGCGCCACCCTTTGCCTCATAGGCGGCGGTGGGCTCATCGAAATAGATCGTCTTGATGATCTTGAGATAATAGAAAGCGCCGATCACCGAAGCCGCGATGCCGACGGCGGCCAGCGCCGTCAGGCCCGCTGCGACCGCAGCGTCGAACACCAGGAACTTCGCCCAGAAGCCGAAGAGCGGCGGAATACCGGCCATCGAGAACATGAAGATGGCGAAGGCCGCGGCCAGACCCTTGCGCGATTGCGACAGGCCCGCGAGGCTGGCGATCGTCTCGACCGGCTTGCCGTCGGCATCGCGCATCTGGAGGATGCAGGCGAAGGCACCGATCGTCATGATGACGTAGATCGCCATATAGCCCATCGTCGCGGCCACACCGGCGGGGGTGCCGCAAGCGAGGCCGATCAGCGCGAAGCCGACATTGTTGATCGACGAATAGGCCATCAGACGCTTGATATTGCTCTGACCGATGGCGGCGACCGCACCGAAGATGATCGAGGCCAGCGCCACGAAGATCACGATCTGTTGCCAATCCAGACCGGCCGGGCCGAGCGCCTCGATCGCGACGCGCACGGTCAGGGCGATAGCCGCAACCTTGGGCGCACTGGCGAAGAAGGTCGTGACCGGGGTCGGCGCCCCTTCATAGACGTCGGGCGTCCACATGTGGAACGGCACGGCGCTGATCTTGAAGGCGAGGCCCGCCAGTACGAAAACAAGGCCGAACAACGCTCCCTTGCTGACGCCGCCACCCAGCGCGACGGCGATGCCGTCGAACGTGGTGCTGCCGGTGAAACCATAGAGCAGCGAGATGCCATAGAGCAGGATGCCGCTCGCAAGCGAACCCAGCACGAAATATTTGAGGCCTGCTTCGGACGAGCGCCCATCCTGCCGCATGAAGCTGGCGAGGACATAAGAGGCCAGACTGTTCATTTCGAGGCCGACATAGAGCGTCAACATGTCGCCCGCCGACACCATCATGCCCATGCCGACGGCGGCAAAGACGATCAAGATCGGATATTCGGGACGCAACATGCCATCGGTCGAGAAGAAGCGCGGTGCCAGCAGGATCGCTGAGGCGGCCGCACCATAGATCAACGCCTTGGCGTAAACCGAGAAGGCGTCCGCGCGATACAGCCCGTCAAACGCATCGGGGCCATGAGCCAGCGAGCAAAGCAGCGCAAAGCCCGCACCGATCAGCGTCACCACCGACAGGCTGTTGACCAGGCGCGCAGTGCCGTCTCCGCCAAAACCGGCGATCATCAAAAGGATCAGGCCACCAACGGTCAGCACGAGTTCCGGCATGACCGCCAGGAGGGAAGTGGAGTCAATCATCAGTGCGCCTCCCCCGACGCTGAATGTGAGGGCGCAGAGGCGTCTCCATGATGGGCTTCGCCAGCAGGCTTGGGCGCGCCCAGCTTGATCTGAGCATCGCCTGCCGGTGCGGCGGGCGCGAGGCGGGCTTCGAGCGCAACGATGTCAGGACGCATCGGCGCGAGGAAGCTTTCGGGATAGATGCCCATCCACAAGACGACGGCGGCGATGGGAGCCAGCAGCCACAGTTCGCGCGCTGACAGGTCGGGCATGGCGGCCGCGTCGGCATTGATCTGCTCACCATAGCAGATGCGACGGTAGAGGTAGAGCATGTAGGCCGCGCCAAGGATGATGCCCGTGGTGCAGACCAGCGCAACCCAGGTCGATGCCTGATAAATACCCATCAGCGCCAGAAATTCGCCGACGAAGTTGGACGTGCCGGGCAGGCCGACCGACGCCATGGTGAAGAAGAGGAACAGCAGGGCGTAGCGCGGCATGTTGATCGACAGGCCGCCATAGCGCGCAATCTCGCGCGTATGCAGACGGTCATAGATGACGCCGACGCACAGGAACAGCGCGCCCGCGACCAGACCATGGCCCAGCATCACCATCATCGCGCCTTCAATGCCCGCCTGGTTGAAGGCGAACAGGCCGACGGTCACGATCGCCATATGCGCGACCGAGGAGTAAGCGATCAGCTTCTTCATGTCGGACTGCACGAGTGCGACGAGGCTGGTGTAAACCACCGCCACCATCGACAGGCCCCAGACCAAAGGCGCGAGCTGCGCCGAAGCTTCGGGGAACATCGGCAGCGAGAAGCGGATGAAGCCATAGCCACCCATCTTCAGCAGCACGCCCGCCAGGATGACGGACCCTGCGGTCGGTGCCTGAACGTGCGCGTCGGGCAGCCAAGTGTGGACCGGCCACATCGGCATCTTGACCGCGAAGCTGGCGAAGAAGGCAAGGAACAGCCAGGTCTGGACAGCGGGGTCGAAATTATAGGCCATCAGCGCCGGGATTTCGGTCGTCCCTGCTTCATGCACCATCCACATCATCGCGATCAGCATCAGGACCGAGCCGAGCAACGTGTAGAGGAAGAATTTATAGCTGGCGTAGATGCGATCCGCACCGCCCCAGATGCCGATGATGAGATACATCGGGATGAGGCCGGCTTCGAACATGATGTAGAAGAGGTAGAGATCCTGCGCCGCGAAGACCCCGATCATCAGCACCTCCATGAACAGGAAGGCCGCCATATATTCACCGACGCGCTTTTCGATCGCGCGCCAGCTCGCGCCGATGCAGATCGGCATCAGGAATACGGTGAGCGCGATCAGCATCAGGGCGATGCCATCGATGCCGAGCGCCCAGGCGAATTTGCCGAAGATCGGCGCATATTCCTGAAACTGCCACTGCGCGCCGCTGCCCGACTGGTCGAAATTCGCCCACAGGGCCATGCCCAGCACGAAATCAATGAGGGTCGCGATCAGCGCGATCCAGCGCGCGTTGTTCGCGCCCACGAACAGACAGGCGATGGCCCCCGCCATCGGCACTGCCATCATCAAGGAAAGGATGGGGAAGCCGTCCATTATCGTGTCATCGCCCAGGTTGCGGCAGCGGCGAGGCCAATCAGCATCACCAGCGCGTAGGTGTAAAGATAGCCGGACTGGAGCCGACGGGTCACTTTATTGCCCTGCACGACCAGCGCAGCCAGACCATTGGGTCCGAAGCGGTCGATGAAACCGACGTCACCGAACTTCCAGAAGAAGCGGCCGATGGCGAAGGCAGGCTTGACGAAGAGCAGGTTGTACAGCTCGTCGAAATACCATTTGTTGAGCAGGAAGGTGTAGAGGACGCCGAACTGAGCCACGAAGCGCTGCGGCCAGTCGGTGTTCTTGACATAGGCGAGCCACGCGATGGCAAGGCCGGTCAGCATCACCGTGAAGGGCGAGAATTTGACCCAGGTCGGCACTTCATGCGCGGCGTGCATCAGATGGCTGTCGAACGCCAGCGACCCCTGCCAGAAAGCGATGCCGCCTTCTGATCCGATGAACTGGTCGTGGAAGACGAGGCCCGCGAACACCGCGCCGATACTCAGCACGATCAACGGCACCAGCATGACCCAGGGGCTTTCATGCGGATGATAGCCGCCGGTCCCGGTTGCGGGCGCATGATGGTGATCATCATGCACGTGATCGTCATGATGAGCGTCATGCCCGTGCGAGTCATGCCCATGGGAGTCATGCAACGCATGCTGGATATGTTCGGACGCGGCCCAGCGCGGCTTTCCGAAAAAGGTCAGGAATACCAGGCGCCAGCTATAGAAGCTGGTGAGCAAGGCCGCAAACACGCCGACCAAGAACGCGCCGGTCCCCGCCCCGCCAGCGGCATAGGCCGCTTCGAGGATGCCGTCCTTCGAATAGAAGCCCGCAAAACCGATGCCGATGATCGGCAAGCCAACGCCGGTGATGGCGAGCGTGCCAAGCGTCATCGTCCAGAAGGTGATGGGGATGCTTTTGCGCAAGCCACCATAATAGCGCATATCCTGCTCATGGTGCATCGCATGGATGACCGAACCTGCGCCAAGGAACAGCAGCGCCTTGAAGAAGGCGTGGGTGAAGAGGTGGAACATCGCCGCGCCATAGGCACCAACGCCTGCCGCGAAGAACATATAGCCGAGCTGCGAACAGGTCGAATAGGCGATGACGCGCTTGATGTCGGTCTGCACGGTGCCGACGGTGGCGGCGAACAGGCAGGTCGCCGCGCCGACATAGGTGACGACGGTCAGCGCCGTTTCCGAGGTTTCGAACATCGGCGACAGGCGGCACACCATGAACACGCCCGCGGTCACCATGGTCGCGGCGTGGATCAGCGCCGACACAGGCGTCGGCCCCTCCATCGCGTCCGGCAACCAGGTGTGCAGGCCAAGCTGCGCCGACTTGCCCATCGCGCCGATGAACAGCAGCAGGCACAGCACGGTCATCGTGTCGAAGCGCGCACCAAGGAAGCCGATGGTCGAGCCCGCCATCGACGGGGCCATTTCGAGGATTTCGGGGATCGAGATGGTGTTGAACACCAGATAGGTGCCGAAGATACCCATCATGAAGCCAAGATCGCCGACGCGGTTGACGACGAACGCCTTGATCGCTGCGGCATTGGCGCTGGGCTTGCGGAACCAGAAACCGATGAGGAGATAGGAAGCGAGGCCCACGCCTTCCCACCCGAAGAACATCTGGAGCAGATTGTTCGCGGTCACGAGCATCAGCATCGCGAAGGTGAAGAGTGAGAGATAGGCAAAGAAGCGCGGCTGATCCGGCTCTTCATCCATATAGCCCCAGCTATAGAGGTGGACGAGGCTGGAGACGCTAGTGATGACCACCAGCATGACCGCCGTCATCGTGTCGACCCGCAGCGCCCATTGGGCGTCGAAGCTGCCCGACTGGATCCAGGTGAAGAGCGGCGCGACATAAGCCTGCCCGTCGCCTGCGACGAACGACAGGAAGATGGGCCAGCTCAGCGCGCACGAGATGAACAGCGCGCCGGTGGTGATGATCTTGGCCGGCAGCTTGCCGAGCGCCTTGTTGCCAAGACCGGCGATGATGGCTGCGAGCAGCGGAAGAAGGACGATAAGCTGGATCATGTTGTAAGGCTCAGCCCTTCATCCGGTTGACATCGTCGACGGCGATGGTGCCGCGACCACGGAAGTAAATGACGAGGATGGCAAGGCCGATGGCCGCCTCACCCGCCGCGACGGTCAGCACGAACATGCTGAACACCTGCCCCAGCATGTCGCCCAGGAAGACGCTGAAGGCGACGAGGTTGATGTTCACGCTCAACAGGATCAGCTCGATCGCCATCAGGATGATGATGATGTTCTTGCGGTTGATGAAGATGCCCAGCACCCCCATCACGAACAGGATGGCGCTGACCACCAGATAATGTTGAAGGCCGATCACAGCTCCACCCCCTGCCCTGTGGGCTGATTGATATTGCGGACCGCGTCCTGCGGACGGCGGCGGTTCTGCTTGGCGATATTCTGGCCCTTCACGCCGCCACGGGCACGATGAGTCAGGACGATCGCGCCGATCATGGCGACCAGCAGGACGAGACCCGCCGCTTCGAACAGGAAGATATAGCGCGTGTAGAGCAACGTCCCCACCGCCTTGATGTTCGACATGTCAGGGTCGGTCGGCGCGGCGCGCTGCGCCAGCTCGATCGGACCCGCGCTCCACAAGCCAATACCCAGCACGATCTCCGCCAGCAGCACCAGGGCAATCAGCAGGCCGAAGGGCAGATAGCTGACGAACCCGGCGCGCAATTCGGCAAAGTCGATGTCGAGCATCATGACCACGAACAGGAACAGTACCGCGACCGCGCCGACATACACAATGACGAGCAGCATCGCGATGAACTCGGCACCGATCAGGATCATCAGACCCGCCGCGTTGAAAAACGCCAGGATCAGCCACAGCACCGAATGGACCGGATTGCGCGACAGGATGGTGAGCGCGCCGCTGCACACCACCAAAATGGCGAACAGGTAAAAGGCAAGCACGTGAATCACTGGATCAATATCCCCTTAGGCCGCGCGGCTTAACGATAGGGTGCGTCGGCGGCAAGGTTCGCGGCGATCGCCCGTTCCCACTTGTCACCATTTTCAAGAAGCTTGCCCTTGTCGTAGATCAGCTCCTCGCGGGTTTCGGTCGCGAATTCGAAATTCGGGCCTTCGACGACCGCGTCCACCGGGCAGGCTTCCTGGCAGAAACCGCAATAGATGCACTTGGTCATGTCGATGTCGTAGCGGGTGGTGCGGCGGCTGCCATCATCGCGCGGCTGCGCTTCGATGGTGATCGCCTGCGCCGGGCACACAGCTTCGCACAGCTTGCACGCGATGCATCGCTCTTCCCCATTGGGGTAGCGACGCAACGCATGTTCGCCCCGGAACCGCGGCGAAATCGGGTTCTTCTCATAGGGGTAGTTGATGGTCGCCTTGGGCTTGAAAAAATATTTCAAGGTCAGGGCGTGTGCCTTCACAAACTCCCAGAGGGTGAAGCTCTTGACGTAATATCCGAGGCTCATTGGGCGCCTCCATAGCGCGTCAGCATGAGGAAGCCCGACACCAGGAAGACGAAGAAGAGCGAGGTAGGCAGGAAGATTTTCCAGCCCAGCCGCATCAGCTGGTCATACCGGTAGCGGGGCACCGTCGCCTTCACCCAGGAGAAGACGAAGAAGAAGAATAGGATCTTGGCGAATAGCCAGATAATGCCGGGCACATAATAAAGCGGCGCCCAATCGAACGGGGGCAGATAGCCACCCCAGAAGAGAATGGCGTTGAGCGCGCACATCAGGATGACGTTGGCATATTCGCCAAGCCAGTAGAGCGCGAACGACATGGACGAATATTCGGTCTGATAGCCCGCGACTAGCTCGCTTTCCGCTTCGGTCAGATCGAAGGGCGCGCGCGCGGTTTCGGCCAGCGCCGAAATCAGGAACATAACCGCCATCGGGAAGAGCAGCGGGTTGAAGCCGTTGCCGTTGATGAAGCCATAATAGCCCTTCTGGCTCTCGACGATGGCGCTCAGATTGAAGCTGCCCGCCCACAAGACCACGGTGATGATGATGAAGCCGATCGAAACTTCATAGCTGATCATCTGCGCGCTGGCGCGGATCGCGGAATAGAAGGGATATTTGGAGTTGGAGGCCCAACCCGCCAGGATGATCCCGTATACGCCGAGCGAACTGATCGCCAAGATGTAGAGCAAGCCGACATTGATGTCCGCCAGCACGACGCCGACATCGAACGGCACGACGGCCCAGGCCATCAGCGCGACGGTGAAGGTGATGATCGGCGCGATCAGGAACAGCGCCTTGTTCGACGCCGACGGGATGATGGTTTCCTGCAGAAAGACCTTGAGGCCGTCCGCGAAGGATTGCAGCAGGCCGAACGGGCCGACAACGTTGGGACCACGGCGCAGCGCCATCGCCGCCCAGATCTTGCGATCGGCATAGATGATCATCGCGACCGCCAGCATCAACGGCAAGGCGATGACGAGAATGCCGATGATGGTCGACAGCAGCCAGGCGCCCTCGAACGGCATGCCCAGATTTTGGAAGAAAGCGGTCATTATTCCTGAACCTCAAAACCGTTCGGGCTGAGCTTGTCGAAGCCCTCGCCTGAACGAAGTGAAGGCACCTCGCCACGCTCGGTGGAGCCCTTCGACAGGCTCAGGGCGAACGGAGTGGTATTTGCGATCCTCATTCCGCCGCCTCCGCAAATTCGACGCCGTGGACCAGTTCGGCCGAGCATTGCTGCATCGTCGGGCTGGCGCGGCAGATGGCGTTGGTGAGGTAGAAATCCTTGATCGGCGACCCGAATTCGCCGGTCGCGCCGGTCGGCAGCGATGGCATGGACCAGCCATAATGGGCGAGACCCTCGACGCCGAGCGCCGGCACGGCCTTGGCCATTTCCGCCCGCAGCGCATCGAAGCTGTCGAACGGCAGCTTGACGCCCATCACGTCGGACAAAGCGCGCAGGATCGACCAGTCCTCGCGGGCGTCGCCCGGCGCAAACACGGCCTTTTCGCCGCGCTGGACGCGACCTTCCAGATTGACATAGGTGCCTGCCTTTTCGGCATAGCTCGCCCCCGGCAGGATCACGTCGGCGGCATGTGCGCCCTTGTCGCCATGATGGCCGACATAGACTTTGAAGCTGTCGGGGAAGGCAGCATAATCGACTTCGTCGGCGCCCAGCGCGAAGAGCAGCTTCGGCTTGGCCGCCGCGATCGCCTTGATCCCGCCAGCGGTTGCGAAGCCGAGCATCAGCCCGCCCATGCGCGCCGCCGCGAAATGCAGGACATTATAGCCGTTCCAGCCGTCCTTGATGAGGCCCAGCGTCTCGACCAACGCCAGCGTGTCGCCATGCGCGCCGTCCTTGGCCAGCACGCCACCGCCGACGATCATCGCGGGCCGCGCAGCCTTGCCGAATGCCTCGACCACCGCTTCCGGCAGCTTGGCAAGCAGCGACGCGTCATTGCCGAGCCATTCGACCTTGTAGGTCAGATCGACTTCTGGCCCGACGGCAAAGACCTTCGCGCCCTTCTTGATCGCCTTGCGGATGCGCGTGTTCACCAGCGGCGCTTCCCAGCGCAGGTTGGTGCCGACCAGCAGGATGGCATCCGCATCTTCCAGATCAGCGAGCGGCGTGTTGAACACCACCGACGACAGGCTTGACACGTCATAGGCGAGGCCCGTCTGACGCCCTTCGAGCATCGTGCCGCCGAGCTTTTCGACCAGTGCCTTACCCGCGAACATGGTTTCGCAATCGAGCAAATCGCCCGCGATCGCCGCCACGCTGCCGCCATGCGGCACCGCCGCGATCGCCGCGAACGCTTCGTTCCAGGTCGCGGGCACCAGCTTGCCGTCCTTGCGGACATAGGGCTTGTCGAGCCGCTTGCGGACCAGACCATCGACATTGTGCCGGGTCTTGTCCGACGCCCATTCCTCGTTCACGTCGTCATTGATGCGTGGCACCGCGCGCAGCACCTGACGACCCCGGCTGTCGAGGCGGATGTTGGTGCCGACCGCATCCATCACGTCGATGGCGTGGGTCTTCTTCAATTCCCACGGCCGCGCTTCGAACGCATAGGGCTTGCTGGTCAGCGCACCGACCGGGCAGAGATCGACCACATTGCCGGACAGCTCGCTCTTCGCGGCATGTTCCAGATAGGTGGTGATCTGCATATTTTCGCCGCGATAGATGGCGCCGATTTCCGGCACACCCGCGACTTCCTCGGCAAAGCGCACGCAACGGGTGCACTGGATGCAGCGGGTCATGACCGTCTTGACGATCGGCCCCATATTCTTCTCGGTCACCGCGCGCTTATTTTCGTCATATCGCGACGCGCCGCGGCCATAGGCGACCGACTGGTCCTGCAAATCGCATTCGCCGCCCTGATCGCAGATCGGGCAATCGAGCGGATGGTTGATGAGGAGAAACTCCATCACCCCTTCGCGCGCCTTCTTGACCATTTCGCTGTCGGTGCGGATGTCCTGCCCTTCAGCAGCGGGCAGCGCGCACGACGCCTGCGGCTTGGGCGGGCCGGGCTTCACTTCGACCAGGCACATGCGGCAATTGCCCGCGATGGACAGCCGCTCATGATAGCAAAAACGCGGAATTTCCTTCCCCGCCAGCTCGCACGCCTGGAGGACAGTCGCGCCCGCCGGGACTTCCAGTTCTACGCCGTCTACTTTGACTTTAGGCATATCAGTGTTCCGTATCCTGAAGGCCAAGGCGCTTCTCGATCAGATCGACCCGAATTTTCAGATCCGCAATATCGGATTGCATACCGTAAATTGACGTCATGATACCGCGTTGGTGATCCTCCATCGCATGGAGGCGAATGCCCTGCGACGCCTGTTCACGCTTGATCGCGGAAATGTCACCCTGAATGGATTTCAGGATTTCCAGCATCAGGTCTGTGCGGTCATCGCTCACTCCGCCGCCTCCATCACAGGCATGCCGCGCTCATTGATCCGGCGCTCGATTTCCGGCCGGAAATGCTTGATCAGGCCCTGGATCGGCCAGGCCGCCGCGTCGCCGAGCGCGCAGATGGTGTGGCCTTCGACCTGCTTGGTGACCTGATGCAGCATGTCGATTTCGGACAGTTCCGCTTCGCCTGTGCGCAGCCGTTCCATCACGCGCCACATCCAGCCCGTGCCTTCGCGGCAGGGGGTGCATTGGCCGCAGCTTTCATGCTTGTAGAAATAGGACAGCCGCGAAATGGCGCGGACGATGTCGGTGGACTTGTCCATGACGATGACGGCGGCGGTGCCGAGGCCGGAGCCGAGCGCCTTCAACCCGTCGAAGTCCATCGGCGCGTCCATGATTTCGCGCGCGGGGACCAGGGGGACCGAGGAGCCGCCGGGAATGACCGCCAGCAGATTGTCCCACCCGCCCCGGATGCCGCCGCAATGACGGTCGATCAGTTCGCGGAACGGGATCGACATCGATTCCTCGACCACGCAGGGCTTGTTCACATGGCCGCTGATCTGGAACAGCTTGGTGCCGCGATTGCCCTCGCGCCCGAAGCGGTTGAACCAGGCCGCGCCACGCCGCAGGATCGTCGGCGTAACCGCGATGCTTTCGACATTGTTGACTGTGGTGGGGCAGCCATAGAGGCCCGCACCCGCCGGGAAAGGCGGCTTCAAACGGGGTTGGCCCTTCTTGCCTTCCAGGCTTTCGATCTGCGCGGTTTCCTCGCCGCAGATATAAGCGCCCGCGCCGCGATGGACGAAGACGTCGAAATCATAGCCGGAACCGCAGGCATTCTTGCCGATGAAGCCCTTGGCATAGGCCTGCTCGACCGCCGCGAACAACACCTTGGCTTCGTAGATGAACTCGCCACGGATGTAGATATAGGCGGCGCGCGCGCGCATCGCGAACCCGGCGATCAACGCGCCTTCGATCAGCTTGTGCGGATCGTGGCGGACGATTTCTCGGTCCTTGCAGCTACCCGGCTCGGATTCGTCGGCGTTGATGACCAGGAAGCTTGGACGACCATCCTTGCTTTCCTTGGGCATGAAGCTCCACTTCATGCCGGTCGGGAAGCCAGCGCCGCCACGGCCGCGCAGGTTCGACGCCTTGATGATGTCGATGATCGCGTCCTGGCCCAGGCTCAGCAGATCCTTGGTATTGTCCCAATCGCCGCGTTTCATCGCCGCATCGATGGCCCAATCCTGAAAACCATGGACGTTGGTGAAGATGCGGTCCCTGTCCTCCAACGGGCCGACGAACGGCGGCTGAGGAGGCGGCGCAGCAATTGCGGTGTCGTCGGCCATCAGCGGCCCTTTCCGATCAGTTTTTCAGCCACGAAATATGCGACAACGGCGAGGCCCAGCCCGATGACCAGCCCCAACACCGCGCCGATGATCTTGAGCGCGATCACGAAAACGATGAGGCCCAGGATGATGGCAACGAGGGCGCTCATGCGGCGGCCCCCGATACACCACATCCGTTCGTGTCGAGCGAAGTCGAGACACGCCCGCGCAGCGCTAGCCGCTTCTCGACTTCGCTCGAAGCGAACGGACATTGGGGGAAAGCCAAACGGATCACGCCCACTCCCCCCGATAATCATGATTTTCAGCGACCATGTCCTTGAGCGCCGTCGGGCCACCCTCCGGGCAACTCGTTTGGCGCTCGATCTGCGGGCCGATCTTGGGCTGGCCGCCAGCGGCGAGCGTTTCCAACACCGCGCTCATGCTGTCATAGGTCAGATCTTCGAAATTATCGTCGTTGATCTGGACCATCGGCGCATTGGCGCAGGCGCCCAGGCACTCGACTTCGGTCAGCGTGAACAGCCCGTCGGGCGTGGTCGCGCCCTTCACCAGACCCTTATTCTTGCACGCCGCGAACACATCGTCGGAACCGCGCAACATGCAGGGCGTCGTGCCGCACACCTGCACATGATAGCGGCCGACGGGCGCCAAGTTGTACATGGTATAGAAGGTCGCGACTTCGTAGACGCGCATATAGGGCATATCGAGCTGGTCGCCGATAAACTCCATCACCGGCACGGGCAGCCAGCCTTGCGTCTGCGTCTCCGCGCCGACCTGCCGCTGGGCGAGATCGAGCAGCGGCATGACCGCTGATTGCTGGCGATCGGCGGGGTAGCGGGCGATGATCGTCTTCACCTGCTCGGCATTTTCCGCCGTCCACGCGAAATTGCCCCAGCGCGCGCGGGTTTCGGTTTCGTCGGGGATATGGGGTGCGTCAGCCATTAATTCCGTATCCGCATTTTCACGGCGTCCGCGCCGCGATAGAACCAAAGGAAACTTATGAACGAAGCTGCGCCAGCGATAAAACCACTTTGGAGGTCAACAACCCTACCCAAGCTGACTAGCGCAACTGCTACAAAGCCGAGCACTAGAGCGTGTATCCAAATCGGAAGTCGCTCACGCTTCCTCATCGGTCACACTCCCCGAAAACGATGTCCATGGCGCCGAGGACGGCGGTGGTGTCGGCGAGCATATGGCCCTTCATCATGAAGTCCATCGCCTGCAAATGGCTGAACGCGGTCGGGCGAATCTTGCAGCGATAGGGCTTGTTGGAGCCGTCCGCGACCAGATAGACACCGAATTCGCCCTTAGGGCTTTCGGTCGCGACATAGACTTCGCCCGCCGGAACGTGGAAGCCCTCGGTATACAGCTTGAAGTGATGGATCAGCGCTTCCATCGACCGCTTCATCTCGCCACGCTTGGGCGGCGAAACCTTGCGGTCGAAGCTGGCGATCGGGCCTTCGGGCATGTCGTTGAGGCATTGCTTCATGATGCGCGCGGACTGGCGGACCTCTTCGACGCGGACCATGAAGCGATCATAGCAGTCGAAATTGGTGCCAACGGGCACGTCGAAATCCACGCGATCATAGACGTCATAAGGCTGCGACTTGCGGATGTCCCAGGGGATGCCGGAACCGCGGATCATCGGGCCGGAAAAGCCCCATTTCAGCGCGTCTTCCTTGCTGACCACGGCGATGTCGACATTGCGCTGCTTGAAGATGCGGTTGTCGGCGACCAGGCTGATCGCATCCTCGAACAGGCGCGGCAGGCGGGTGTCGAGCCAGTCGGCGATGTCGGTGAGCAGCTTGAGCGGCACATCCTGATGCACGCCGCCGGGGCGGAAATAGGCACTGTGCATCCGCGCGCCCGAAGCGCGCTCGAAGAAGTTGAGGCAATCCTCGCGGATTTCGAACATCCACAGGTTCGGCGTCATCGCGCCGACGTCCATGACGTGCGACCCCAGATTGAGCATATGATTGCAGATGCGGGTCAGTTCCGCGAAGAACACGCGCAGATATTGCGCGCGCAGCGGCACTTCCAGGTTCAGGAGCTTCTCGATCGCCAGCACATAGCTATGCTCCATGCCGAGCGGCGAGCAATAATCGAGCCGGTCGAAATAGGGCAAAGCCTGCAAATAGGTCTTATATTCGATCAGCTTTTCGGTGCCGCGATGCAGCAGGCCCACATGGGGGTCGCAGCGTTCGACGATCTCGCCTTCCAGTTCCATGACGAGGCGCAATACGCCATGCGCCGCGGGATGCTGCGGGCCGAAGTTGATCGTGTAGTTCTGGATCTCGGTATCGCCGTAAGTCGGGTCCGACGCATCGGTGCGATGCTCCAGTTCGTCGAGATAATCAGCCATTACGCCTTGTCCTCCGGCTTGGCGACGCCTTCGCCTTCATCGGTGGCCGAAGCCGCCTTGGTCGACGCATCTTCCGACTTGACTTGCGAGGCCTTGTTCGCCGCTTCGCCAGCCCCGGTGTCGGCCTTCTTCTCGGTCGTCTTGGGCGTCGATGCCGCGGGATCTCCCTTGGGCGCAGCAGGCGGCGGAGGGGCAGCCGGTGCGGGCGTCGGCGCGCCGGGGGCCTGTGGCGCCTTTTCGTCGCCGGGCAATATATATTCCGCGCCTTCCCACGGCGACATGAAGTCGAAGCTGCGGAAATCCTGCGCCAGCTTCACCGGCTCATAGACGACGCGCTTGTCTTCCTCGGAATAGCGCAGCTCCACATAGCCGGTCAGCGGAAAGTCCTTGCGCTGCGGATGGCCCTTGAACCCATAATCGGTAAGGATGCGGCGCAAGTCGGTATTGCCGTCGAACACGACACCATACATGTCGAACACTTCGCGCTCCAGCCAGCCGGCAACCGGCCAGAGGTGCGTGACGGTCGGCACCGGCATATCCTCGTCGGTGGACACCTTCACGCGGACGCGATGGTTCCGAGTCACGGACAGCAAGTGATAGACGACCTCGAACCGTTCGGGACGGTCGGGATAATCGACGCCCGCAATCTCCATCAGCTGCTGATAGTGCGCCTGATCCCGCAATAGCGTCAACGCCTGCGGCAGCGCGTCGCGCAGTACGGTAAAGGTCAGTTCATCGACATGATCGACGGTTTCGATCAGCATCGAACCCAGCAGGGCCTCGATTTCCTGCGCGATCCCATCGATGGTCGCGATCCGGGGTGCGGAATGGCCCATTACAGACCTCCGTTCGTATCGAGCGCAGTCGAGATACGCTCGCACTGTGCCAGGAACAGGTTTCTCGACTTCGCTCGAAACGAACGGTGAAAAAGAGACGTCATGCCTGTCATTACCGTTCAATCGTCCCGATCCGGCGGATCTTACGCTGCAACTGCATCACGCCATAGAGCAACGCTTCGGCAGTCGGCGGGCAACCCGGTACATAGATGTCGACCGGCACGATCCGGTCGCACCCGCGCACTACAGAATAGCTGTAATGATAATAGCCCCCACCATTGGCGCAGCTGCCCATGGAAATGACATATTTCGGTTCAGACATCTGATCGTAAACTTTGCGCAACGCGGGAGCCATCTTGTTGCACAGCGTACCCGCGACGATCATCACGTCGCTCTGCCGCGGCGAGGCGCGCGGGGCGGCGCCGAAACGCTCCATGTCGTAGCGCGGCATGTTGACGTGGATCATCTCGACCGCGCAGCAGGCGAGACCGAAGGTCATCCACCACAGCGAACCGGTGCGTGCCCAGGTGAACAGATCCTCCGTCGAGGTGACGAGGAAGCCCTTGTCATTCACTTCGCTGTTGAGCGAGTTGAAGAAATCCTGATCGGGCTGAGTCCCGACGGGCGGCAAGGTGCCGGGCGCCGGGTTATAGAGTTCTACTCCCAATCGAGCGCTCCCTTCTTCCACGCATAGACGAGACCGAGCACCAGTTCCGCTATGAAAATCATCATCGTCGCCCAGCCGGCCCAGCCGATCTGGTCGAGGCTAACCGCCCAGGGAAACAGGAATGCCGCTTCAAGATCGAAGATGATGAAGAGGATCGCCACCAGATAAAAGCGCACGTCATATTGGCTGCGCGGCTCTTCGAAAGCGGGAAAGCCGCATTCATACTCGCTGAGCTTGGCCGGGTCCGGCTTATGCGCGCCGGTCAGGCGACCGACCAGCATCGGCAGGAAAACGAACGTGCCGGACAGCAGCAAAGCGATCCCCAAAAAGAGCAGGATCGGCAGATATTGGGCAAGATCGACCAATGGTATCCCCTGGGCGAAAAGGTTGTCGGGGCGCTTTAGGCCTGCTGCATATGCGAAGCAAGGGGCCAAGGCTGTGAGAATGAATCGCAAAAAGGCCAAGTGCTTGAAGCGCTTGGCCTAGCTGCACCTTAGCGCAGGGCGTTTGCCACCAACTTGTGCAATTTGCTGTGGATGGCGTCATTGCCCGCAATCACCTCGCGGCGCTCGATCATCTGCTCGCCACCGCGAAAATCGCTGACGAAACCGCCCGCTTCGCGCACCAGCAGCATGCCGGCCGCGACGTCCCAGGGTTGCAGACCGCTTTCCCAGAAACCATCATAGCGGCCCGACGCCACATGAGCGAGATCGAGCGAGGCGGCCCCGAAACGGCGGATACCCGCGATCGACGGTGCGACCGCGCCGAAAATACGCACCCACTGCCCCATGTCGCCATGGCCCATGAAGGGAATGCCGGTCGAGATGACGCAATCAGCAAGGTCACGGCGCGCGGAAACGCGCAGCCGCTGATCATGACGCCAGGCGCCGCGATTCTTCTCCGCCCAATAGCTTTCGTCGGTGAAGGGCTGATAGATGAGGCCGGTCGTGATCTCGCGCTTGCCGCCATAAAGCGGTTCCTCGACCGCGATCGAGATGGCGAAATGCGGGATGCCGTGCAGGAAATTGGTGGTGCCATCGAGCGGATCGATGATCCAGCGCGGCTTGGTCGGGTCGCCCTCGATCACGCCGCCTTCTTCGAGCAGGAAGCCCCAGTCGGGCCGGGCGCGCTGCAATTCCTCGACCAGCGTCTTTTCCGCTTGCTCGTCGGCCTTCGACACGAAGTCGGCCGGTCCCTTGCGGGACACCTGAAGATGCTCGACCTCGCCGAAGTCGCGACGCAGCTTGCCGCCCGCCTTGCGCGCGGCGCGTTCCATGACGGTGAGAAGGCCTGAATGGGATGCCATTTTAATTCTCCCCCCTCCCTGTTCAGGGAGGGGCCGGGGGTGGGTGCGATTGCACGGCAATCGCCTGCAACATCAGGGGTCAGGTCAGACGCTCCCTCCGGTCTCGACCCACCCCAACCCCTCCCTTGAAAGGGAGGGGCGTATCTGGTCGGCTTAGTCCGCGCGCTTCACATATTCGCGGGCGTACACATCGACGACGATGCGGGTGCCGCTGACGATATGCGGGGGGACCATGACGCGGACGCCATTGTCAAGGATCGCGGGCTTGTAGCTGGCCGAGGCGGTCTGCCCCTTGACCACGGCGTCGGCTTCCACGACCGTCGCTTCGATGGTGTCGGGCAGCTGCACCGAAATCGGGCGCTCCTCATACATTTCCAGCGTCACTTCCATGCCGTCCTGCAGGAAGTCGGCGGCGTCGCCGAGCAGTTCCTTGGGCAGGTTGATCTGCTCATAGGTCTCATTGTCCATGAAGACGAGCATGTCGCCTTCGGCATAGAGATATTGGAAATCCTTGGTATCGAGCCGGATACGCTCGACGCTTTCGGCGGAGCGGAAACGGACATTGTTCTTGCGGCCGTCGATGAGGTTCTTCAACTCCACCTGCATATAGGCACCGCCCTTGCCGGGCTGGGTGTGCTGAATCTTGACAGCGCGCCACAGGCCGCCCTCATATTCGATATTATTGCCGGGACGAATGTCCACGCCGCTGATCTTCATGGGAAGAGCCTGCCTATATGTTCAAGAGTGAAAGAGCCGGCCTCGCGGGAGGCTGGGCGGCCGTTTACAGCGGGACGGCGCGAAGGGCAAGGGGGCGCAGGAAAGGTCAAAGCGCGGTCAGCAATGGATAGGGATTGATGGGGTTGCCGCCGTGCCAAGGCGTGTTCGGGCTGGCTCGGTGGATGGCGAAATGCAGGTGCGGCGCACCGGGATCGGCATTGCCGGTGCTGCCCACGGTCGCGATCCGCTGGCCACGCTGCACCATCTGCCCCTCGCGCAGGCCCGGCGCATAGCGATCGAGATGCGCGTAATAATAGAGTGTGCGTCCATCGGGCGCGCGCTGATAGACGGTGCGCCCGCCCTCATCGCTCCAATGGATTTTGTCGATCCGGCCATCGGCAACAGCCAGCACCGCCCTGCCTCGCGCCGCCATGATGTCGATGGCATCATGCGATCTTTCGCCCAAAGCGCGGGCCTGGGTGAAAGTGTCGGTCAACGCCGACGCGGGCACGCCTTCGACCGGGATCAGCAGCGCGCCCGATATCGACTGAGTGGCAGGGGCTTTGGCATTCGGGAGCGGTGCATAGGCTGGGACGATCTGCACGCAAAAATGCGCGAAGGCGACGCACAGCGCGACCGCCCCCGCGCCCCATAGCCACCGACGCCAAGGAAAGGTCGTCGGCATAGCCCTACGCCTGGAACTTCGCCTTGGTCCCCGGCTTGACCATCTGCGCCAGTCGCGCGGCATCCCAGTTGGTCAAACGGACGCAGCCATGGCTTTCGGTCCGGCCGATCGTCTGGGGTTCCGGCGTGCCGTGGATGCCGTAATGATCCTTCGACAGGTCGATCCACACGACACCGACCGGGCCGTTTGGGCCAGGCTTCAACACCGCCTTCTCGTCCGTCGCCCCGGCATCCCAAAAGAGTGCGGGGTTGTAATGATAGTCGGGATTGCGGGCGACGCCCTTGATCGTCCATTCGCCCAGCGGCAGCGGATCATGCTCTGACCCCATGGTGGCGGGGAACTGCGCGATCAGGCGATTGTCGGCGTCATAGACTTTGAGCAGCCCCTCGGACTTGTCGACGACCAGATGATCGGCCTGCGGCTGATCCTTTGCGACGCCAAGGCTGGCGAGCGTCGCGCCCCAGCCGCGCTCGTCACCCTCGATCTGCGCCACCGCCTGATTCTCGATCGCGGGCACGCGAATGGTGGTGCCCGCACCGACCTTGGCGCCCGGCGGGTTGATCGAGACGAGAAATTCCGGCGTAGTGTGGAAACGCTCGGCGAGCTTTTCGAGCAAATTACGGTAGGTCAGCGCCGGAAGCCCCGCCTTTTCAGTCATCCCTTTGGGCATGTCGAAAAAGGGACCACGCGCAAAGTCGGCCGGGATGCGCACCAGCCAGGTGGTCGGCCGCGCTTCGCCTTCCAGCAGCGCGATCGCGGTTTTCTGGTCATAGTTGCCGGTTACGGGTAGTTTGTTCGCCTCTTGAAAACCGCGCACCGCAGCCTTGAACGACATGCCATCCTTGCCATCCAGTACGCCGGGCGAGAACCCCCAGCGGTCGAGTTGAACCTGCGCCTGGAAAATGCGGTCGGCCTGCCAAGCATTCTGCTCCCTTACGACCTGAAAATCATAGGCTTCGTTAGCAGCAGCCGGTGCAGCGACAGTGCCATTGACCGGTGCGGCGGCGTCGGCCGCTGGCGCGCTGTCATTGTCATCGGTGACGGACACATTGCACGCACTGCACAACAGCGCGGAGAGCAAAAGCATATGGCGAGGCAACAGGCGGTGGTGGTTCAAGGCAATTCTCTCCCGGACTATGGGCGAGAAACGCATGATGACGCGGAAAGCTGCGTTGGGCGTGGATTTGGACCGACGCGGCTCAACGCGGCGGCGGGGGCTTGCTCGCCAGCACCTCGGCGAACGCGGCGACGCCCGCCTTCGGGCCTTCGGGATGATCCCATACCGCGCTGCTGACCGCCAGGAAATCCGCGCCCGCCATCACCAGCGGCCCGGCATTCTCCGCCGTCACGCCGCCGATCGCGACGCAGGGCAGTTCGAACAAAGTCGTCCACCAGCCCAGGATCGAGGGTTCGGCACGATGCTGCGTTTCCTTAGTCGTGGTCGGAAAAAACGCGCCAAAGGCGACATAGTCGGCCCCCGCCTCGCCCGCTTCCATCGCCAGGTGACGGCTGTCATGACAGGTCACACCGATCTGGACATTCGGACCAAGCTGCTTGCGTGCATCGCGCGGGTCGCCATCCTCCTGCCCCAGATGCACGCCATCCGCGCCTAACCGCTTGGCGAGGCCAATGCTGTCGTTGACGATGAAGGCAACTTCATGCTCGGCGCAGATCGCCTGCAGCGGCGGCGCGAGCGCGGCGATGGCGTGATCATCCAGCCCCTTGAGCCGCAACTGAAACGCTGCAACCTTGCCGCCTTCCAACGCTTGCGCCAGGCGCGGCGCAAAGTCCGCATCGATCGCGGGCGGCGAGATCAGGTAAAGTTGGCAAGCGGGGCGAAAGCCCGTCTGGAACTGATCGGCAAAATGCGGATCGAGCGCCAGTTCTTCATCGGTAAAATCGGTCATGGCCGATGCCCTAACCGATCCCGCCGATCCGGGGAAGGGGTGCCGGGCAGGCGCAAAGCCCGCCCGGCCGATCCGGTTCAGGCCGTAACCGGCGTCTTGGCGACCGATGCGCCGTGGATTTCGTCGATCGCTTCGCCGAGCGCCGCGTTGAACTCATCATCGCTCATCTGGTGGCGCAGGTCGTTGAGCAGCGCGCGGCTGAAGCTGGCGATGATGCTACGATTCTTGGCCAGTTCGACGCAGGCTTCGGGACGGGCAAAGCCACCCGACAGCGCGACGACGCGCAGCACGCGGGGATGATCGACCAGCGGATCGAACAGGCCAGCCTTGGTCGGCAGCGACAATTTCAGCATCACCTGCTGGTCTTCCGGCAGCGCGTCGAGCGCCTTGACCAGTTCGTCGAGCAGGATCGCGTCGGCTTCGGCGCGTTCGGGCGACTTGATGTTCACTTCGGGCTCGATGATCGGCATCAGCCCGGCGGCCAACACCTGCTGCCCGGTTTCGAACTGCTGCTTGACGACGGCGGCGATGCCTTCGCGGTTGGCGAGGTTGACGACCGAACGCTCCTTGGTGCCGAATACGCCCAGCGCCTTGGCGCGGTGCAGCAGCACATCGAGATCGGGGTTCGGCTTCATCAACTGGACGCCATTGGCTTCGTCTTCCAGCCCCTTGTCGATCTTGATGAAGGGCACGACGCCCTTGTCGATCAACGCCTGCGGGGTCGGCTTGCCATCGACGGTCCCGTCCATGGTGCGCTCGAACAGGATCGCGCCCAGCACCTTGTCGCCGGTGAATACGGGCGAGGTGATGATGCGGCTGCGCATCGCGTGGATCAGGCCGAACATTTCCTCGTCATTGGCCCAGGCACCCTCTTCGATGCCATAGCCCTTGAGCGCCTTGGGCGTCGATCCACCGCTCTGGTCGAGCGCGGCGATGAAGCCCTCCCCGTCGGCGATCTTCTGCTTCATGGTCTGATCCAGCATCTGCACATACCTTCTTCATGATAGAGGCCCCGCCCCCTCGGCGGCACCTGGTCAATCCTGCGCCAGCGCCCCGCCCCTCTCCATGGGCGGGCGCTGGCTATCAGCCTGTCGTCAGGCCATCAGCGCCTTGACGCCGGGCAAGTCCTTGCCTTCCATCCATTCTAGGAACGCGCCGCCTGCGGTCGATACGAAGGTGAAGTCGGCCGCTGCGCCTGCATGGTTGAGCGCGGCGACGGTATCGCCCCCGCCCGCGACCGAGGTCAACTGGCCTTCCTTGGTCAGTGCCGCCGCCGTGCGCGCCAGCGCGACCGTGGCGGTGTCGAACGGCGCAATCTCGAACGCGCCGAGCGGGCCGTTCCATACCAATGTCCGGCAATTTTTCAGCACATCGGCCAGCGCCTCGACAGCGGCCGGGCCGACGTCGAGGATCATCTCGTCCGCCGCAACTTCATGCACGTTGCACGTCCGCACCGATGGCGGGTTGGCGGCGAATTCCTTGGCCACCACCACATCATAGGGCAGATGGATGGTGCAACCGGCCGCCTCCGCCTTGTCGAAAATCGCTTCGGCGGTGTCGGCCAGATCTTTCTCGCACAGCGACTTGCCGACATCGACCCCGCGCGCGTGGAGGAAGGTGTTGGCCATGCCGCCGCCGATGATCAGATGATCGACCTTGGTGACGAGATGGTTGAGCACGTCGAGCTTCGTCGAGACCTTCGCCCCGCCCACGACTGCCGCGACCGGCTTGACCGGGGTGCCCAGCGCGACCTGCAACGCATCCAGCTCACGCTCCATCGCGCGTCCGGCAAAGGCGGGCAGCTTGTGGGCGATGCCCTCGGTCGAAACATGGGCACGGTGCGCGGCGGAGAAGGCGTCGTTGACATACATGTCGGCGATCGCCGCCATCGCCTTGGCCAGCACCGGGTCGTTGCTTTCTTCGCCCGCATGGAAACGGGTGTTCTCCAGGATCGCAATGTCGCCGGGGCGCATCACCGCAATGCCATCGATCGCCGCCTGACCGGCGCAATCGGGAATGAACTGGACTTCGCGGCCCAGCACCTGGCTCAAGGGGCGGGTGATCTTCGACAGCGAAAATTCGGGGTTTTTCTGGCCCTTGGGACGGCCGAAATGGGCGAGGATCAGCACCTTCGCGCCGCGATCGGCCAGTTCCAGCACGGTCGGCATGGCCGAGCGCAGGCGGGTGTCGTCGCTGACCGACCCTTCGTGCATCGGCACGTTGAGGTCTTCGCGCACCAACACGGCCTTGCCGCTGATGTCGCCCATATCGTCGAGAGTCTTGAACGGCTTGGTCATGTTGGCTTCCTGATGCATCCGTCATCCCAGCGAAAGCTGGGATCACTCTTCCTGTATCGCCGAAGAGAAGAAAAGCGGGATCCCGGCGTTCGCCGGGATGACGAAAAGGGGGCAAGTCACCCTGCCCCCTCAGTATCTTACAGGAACTTCGCCACCACGCCGCTGGTGTCGATCATGCGGTTGGAGAAGCCCCATTCATTGTCGTACCAGCTGAGCACACGGACCAGCGTGCCGTCGATGACGGCGGTTTCCAGGCTGTCGACGGTCGAACTGCGCGGGTCGCCATTATAGTCGATCGAGACCAAGGGTTCGTCCGAATAGCCCAGCACGCCCTTGAGCGGCCCTGCTTCCGAAGCGGCCTTGAGCAGCGCGTTGACTTCCTCGACGCTCGTGGCGCGCTTGGCGTCGAACTTCAAATCAACCACCGACACATTCGGGGTCGGCACGCGGACCGACGAGCCATCCAGCTTGCCCTTCAGCTCCGGCATAACCTCACCCACAGCGCGGGCAGCGCCCGTGGTGGTCGGGATCATCGACAGGGCGGCGGCGCGGGCGCGGCGCATATCCTTGTGGATCTGGTCCAGCGTGTTCTGGTCATTGGTATAGCTGTGGATCGTCGTCATGAAGCCGCGCTCGATGCCGATCGCATCGTGCAGCACCTTGGCGAGCGGGGCCAGGCAGTTGGTGGTGCAGCTGGCGTTCGAGATGACGATGTCGTCGGCGGTCAGCGCATCATGGTTGACGCCGAACACGATCGTCTTGTCCACGCCGGTCGCGGGCGCGGAGATGATGACGCGCTTGGCTCCGGCGGTCAGGTGGGCGCTGGCCTTGCCCTTGTCGGCGAAAATGCCAGTGCATTCGAGCGCGATTTCAACGCCCTGCGCCGCGTGGGGCAGATTGGCGGGGTCGCGTTCGGCGGTGACGGCGATGCGCTTGCCGTCAATGACCAGGAAATCGCCGTCGACGCTGACGTCACCCTTCCAATTGCCATGGACCGAGTCACGCTTGAACAGCAGCGCGTTGGCCTTGGCGTCGCCCAGATCGTTGATGCTGACCAGTTCCAGGTCATGGTCGGTGCGCGAGAGGATGGCGCGCGCCACCAGGCGGCCGATACGTCCGAAACCGTTAATTGCTACCTTCGTTGCCACTGCACTAGCCTCCCTTAAGGTGTTGATTGTCGATTAGTTGTCGAGCGCGACCACGATCTGCGGCGCGATCTTCACGGCGGTCAGGCCGAAATGGTCGTACAGCGCTTCGGCCGGCGCGGACGCCCCGAAGCTGTCGATGCCAAAGCGCAGCCCACCAATACCGGTATGCCGTTCCCAACCGAAGGTCGTCCCCGCCTCGATCGACACGCGCAGCACATCATAGGGCAGCACCTCATCCTTGTAGGATTGCGGCTGCGCCTCGAAATGCGCCCAGCTCGGCATCGACACGACGTCGGCGCCGATGCCCTGCTCTTCCAGCAGCTTGGCGGTGTCGACGGCGATCTCGACTTCCGACCCGGTGGCCATGATGACCACCCGGCGATCGCCGGTCGCGGCGCGCAGGCGATAGGCACCCTTGGCGCACAGATTCTCGCTCTTTTCGGTGCGCAACTGCGGCAGGTTCTGGCGGGTCAGCGCCAGCACCGATGGGCCGGTCGCGTCCTTGAGCGCCAGTTCCCAGCATTCCGCCGTCTCGACGATGTCGGCCGGGCGATAGACGTCCAGGTTGGGGATCATGCGCAGCGACATGACATGCTCGATCGGCTGATGGGTCGGACCATCTTCGCCAAGGCCGATGCTGTCATGGGTCAGCACATGAATGACGCGCTGCTGCTGCAACGCGGCGAGGCGGATGCCACCGCGCATATAGTCGGAAAAGACCAGGAAAGTGCCGCCATAGGGGATCACGCCGCCATGCAACGCCATGCCGTTCATCGCGCAGGCCATGCCGAATTCGCGAATGCCATAATAGACATAGCGACCCGCATAAGCATCCTTGGTCAACGGGCCGGTCGACTTGGTCTTGGTATTGTTGGAGCCGGTGAGATCCGCCGAACCGCCCAGCGTTTCGGGCAGCAAGTCGTTGATCGCGCCCAGCGCCAATTCGCTCGCCTTGCGCGTCGCGACCTTCTGCGGCGCGGCGATCAGGCCGTCGATATAGGCTTCGAGCGAGAAATCGGCGGGCAGGTCGCCGCCCATGCGACGGGCAAATTCGCCGCCCTTCTCGTCACTTGCGAGGCGGGCTTCCCATGCGGTGCGCGCCTCGCCGCCCTTGGCGCCGATCGCCTTCCAGGCCGCGGCAATATCTTCGGGGATGACGAAGGGTTCGGCGGTCCAGCCCAGAAACTCGCGCGCGGCCGCGACTTCGTCCGTACCCAGCGCGGAGCCATGCACGCCCGATGTGCCCGCCTTGTTGGGCGAACCATAGCCGATCTTGGTCGCACAGGCGACGAGCGAGGGACGCGGATCGGCGATCGCTTCGGCCAGCGCGCGGCGCACGTCTGCAACGTCATGGCCGTCGCACGACACGACATGCCAGCCGGTGGCGACATAGCGCGCGCGCACATCTTCGCTGCTCGACAGGTCGACCGCGCCGTCGATGGTGATCTTGTTATCGTCCCACAGCACGATCAGGCGACCGAGGTTCAGGTGCCCGGCCAGGCCGATCGCCTCATGGTTGATGCCTTCCATCAGGCAGCCGTCGCCCGCAATCACCCAGGTCCGGTGATCGACCAGATCGTCGCCGAACTGCGCGTTCAGGTGCCGCTCGGCAATCGCCATGCCGACGGCGGTGGCGAGGCCGGAGCCAAGCGGGCCAGTGGTCGCTTCCACGCCCGCCAGCTCGAAATTCTCAGGATGGCCGGCGCAGGGGCTGTGCAACTGGCGGAAATTAGCGATGTCCTCGATCGTCGGCCGCGCATAGCCGGTCAGGTGCAGCAGGCTGTAGATCAGCATCGAGCCATGGCCGGCCGACAGGACGAACCTGTCGCGGTCGGCCCATTTGGGCTGGGTCGGATCGAATTTCAGATAATCGCTGAACAACACCGTCGCGACATCGGCCATCCCCATCGGCATCCCCGGATGACCGCTATTGGCGGCCTGCACCGCGTCCATGGAAAGCGCGCGAATGGCGTTGGCGAGCGACTTATCAGTGACGGTCATTATGGGCGGGCGTCTTTCCTGAACGAATAGGGCGGATCGTTTGCGGGCGGGCGAACGAGTCGAGATCGCGCTTCCTTTGTCGCGTCAAGCCCCATGCGTCAACCATAGCGGGGCGCAATGCCCGTCGCTTAGGCCCAAAGACTGCTTTTGTAGGCGCGTGAATCGGGCTATGCTTGAGCCATGGCAAGCGAGCGCATGATGCTGGCGATCGGCACGCTGGAGCGGGCGATCGGTCGGCTGGAACAGGATGTGACCCATTTCGTCGCGGCCATCCCGCCCCCTGCGCCGCCAGACGCACCCCAGATCGACCTGCCAGCCGCCCGCGAAGCCTTGCGCTCGCTCGATCAGTTGATCGATGACCTGAAAGCCAAGGCCCATGGCTGAAACCACGCTGCAGATTGCCGGACGGCAATATGACATACGCTGCCGCGATGGCGAGGAAGCGCATCTGGCGCAGCTTGCGGCGATGATCGATGGCAAGGCCCGCGCCGCGCAGCAGGGCATGCCGGGCATGACCGAAGTGCGCAACCTGCTCTTCGCCGCGCTCTTCTTGGCCGACGAGGTGACCGAGCTGCGCCGCGAGGTTGCGGGGCGGCAGGAGAGACTGGCGCTGGAAACGCAGGATGACGATGCGGCGCAGGCGGTCGAGGCGCTGACGGCGCGGATAGAAAAGCTGCGCGAGAGACTTGCCGCGCCCGTTCCGCACGCCTAGATTGGGGATGACGGGTACTGCCTGGTACGAGCTTTAGCGAACATCCCTGAGGCGATAAGCACATCCTAGGGGGCTGTCCCTGGGCGGGTTCCGGCCCGATCTACATGGTCCCCACCTGACGTTGAGGCGTCAGAGGATCTTCCAGCACACGGCCAAGGTGGTCCCGTCACCCCTGCCAAATGCGCTTAATGATTTGGTGATGATGCCCCTGACCTATTCGATACACGCCCATCCTCCCCTGGAAGGGGAGGTGGCAGGGCGAAGCCCTGACGGAGGGGTGTCACCCTATCGAGGGGGTGACACCCCTCCGGCTGGCCTACGGCCATCCACCTCCCCCACAGGGGGAGGATCGTTTGACGCACGGGAAAACCGCAATGACCAGGCAGACATTTGAGTGAATAGCGACAGCGCCGACAAAGCCGACCTGCGCGTCCTCGCGCGCGATCAGCGGCGTGCCTTCGTCGCTACGCTCGATCCGTTGGCGCATCGGCTGGCGTTCAAAGTGCTGCCTTCCCCGCTCGCCCGGCGTCTCGCCGATGCGCGCAGCGTGGCGCTCTATATGGGGCTGGACGACGAAGCGCCGGCGCAGCGCCTTGCGGCCCCGCTGATCGCCATGGGCAAGCGGGTGGCGCTGCCGCGCGTGCTGGACCGGCTGGGGTCGATGGATTTCCTGCCCTGGACGCCGGACGCTCCACTCGTGCCCGGTCCCTTCCGCACCAGCCATCCCGAACCGGGCGATGGTCCCGTGACGCCCGACGCGATCATCGCGCCGCTGGTGGGGTTCGACCGCGCTCTAAACCGGTTGGGCCAGGGCGGCGGCTATTATGATCGCGCCTTCGCCCGCTTTCCCGACGCGCTGCGCATCGGCCTTGCCTGGTCGGCGCAGGAACTGGACGATGTGCCCGCCGACCCATGGGACTTGCCGCTCGACATCATCCTGACCGAAGCCGAACTGATCGAAGGACCGGACGCATGAGCATCGACCCGCGCCATTATCATCAGCCCAGCTGGCGCAAGCCCGTGGGGATGCTGGCGATCGTCGGCCTGATCACGCTGTGGGCGGTGATGGTGGGCAGCCTGTCGGGTCAGATCGGCCTGCTACCAATGTGGGTGCAGGTGCCCATCTATCTGGCGCTCGGCATCATCTGGATCTGGGTGTTGCCGCTCCGGCGGCTGCTGGCCTGGATGGAAACCGGACGCTGGCGTCGCGGCTGACGCCTAATCGCTTAAGGGGGGAGTGAACATCGGGCCTATTGATCGCCCCGATCCTCTGCGCGGTTTGCGTCACTTCCTGCATCGGCAAGGAAGTGGCGCGAGTGACGGGGCTCGAACCCGCGACCTCCGGCGTGACAGGCCGGCACTCTAACCAACTGAGCTACACCCGCGCAGGGTGACATCTATTTCCACACCAAGTCCGCCAGACGATGCTGATCCGGGAACCTTTCCACCTTCCGGTCAAGGAAAGTGGCGCGAGTGACGGGGCTCGAACCCGCGACCTCCGGCGTGACAGGCCGGCACTCTAACCAACTGAGCTACACCCGCGTTCGGTGTGGAAGCGCCGTCTATGGGCGCGCGCCAAAACTGTCAACCGTCCGTTTCGGCTGTTTTGCCATTCTCGTCATTTTCTTTGCGCGGCGCAACCGTCAACGTCCCCTGCTCGAATAGGAAACCGGCGATATCGGGCGTTCCCGCCGCCTGCACCACGGTCTGGATGATGATCAGCAGCGGCACGCCCAGTAACGCGCCGGGTGTGCCCCACACCCATCCCCAAAAGGCCAGCGACACCAGGATCAGCAGCGGATTCATCGTCAACCGCCGCCCCAGCACGGTCGGCGTCACCACATTGGCCTCGACCATGTGGAAACCGACCTGCAAGGCCGCAGGCAGCAACGCCACCCAAATATCGTCGAACACCATCAGGCCGCCCAGCCCCAGCAGCACGGCGGCCAGCATCGGCCCGAAATAGGGAATGAAGTTCAGCAACGCGACGATGCCGCCCCACATCCAGGGCGACGGCATCCCGATCAGCCACAGCGATACGGCGACCGCCAACCCCAGCCCCAGGTTAATCGTCGCGATGGTGATGACATAGGCCGACGTCGCATCGACCACATTCTGGATCACCCGCGCGACCGCCAGCGCGCCGTCGAAACTGTCGCGACTGTTGATCGTGCGACGGCGCAGGCGGGTCCATCCGGCGAGGAAGAAATAGATGATGAGCAGCGCGAACACCATCTGCACGATGGCGGACGGCGCCGAGGCGGCGGCGAACTGCAACAACGAGCGCGGCGTGTCGATCGCCGCCGTCTGCGCCGCCGCCACCGGCCCCGTCGCCAGCATCCGCACGGTTTCATCCACGAACCGCTGCAAATTGGCGTAGAAATCGATCAGCGGCGCGAGATTGGCCTGAATTTGCGGCAATCGTTCGGGCAATATGCGGAACCAGTCGGTCGCCGGCACGATGATCAGCACCAGCGCCGTATTGGCGACCAGCAGGAAGCCGATCAGCGCCAGCAACGCCGCCAGCCCCGATGGCAACCGGCGTCGCTCCATCCACTCCAGCAACGGCACCAGCGCGATCGCGATCACCAGCGCGGCGGTCAGCGGCAGGAAAAACTCCGCCCCCGCCCGCAAGGCGAAGGGCAGCGCGATGATGAGGCCAATGCCCGCCGTCAGCGCGATCGACGCCAGCAGCCGGTCGCGCCTGCGGTTGATTTCCTGTTGTTCACCGACTGTCACTTTTGTCCGATTCGCCAATAGTTTCGCCAAGATGTGCGCTGCCCGTCGCGGGCCGTCAATTTGCAAAACGATGCGCGTGCCGATGCCGCAAATTCAGCCTCTTAACCAAATATTGGGCGGCGGGGTCTATGTCCGCCATCGGGGATGCGACAACGGGGTTCGGCATGAAGACAGCCACTGGATCAGCGCTGGGCGCGCTGGCGATCATCATCGGCGCGCAGGTCGCGCAGGCGCAGCCCGCCGTGCGCGTCGATACGCAGATGTTCGTCGAGCGCGTCAGCACCGACGTCAACGGCCGCACCCGGCGCGTGCTGGCCAGCGCGAACCGCGTCGCACCGGGCGACCAACTGATCGTCATGGTCCACTGGCGCAACCAGGGCGGCGAACCGCTGCGCGACTATGCGCTGGTCCGGCCACTGCCCAAGGGCGTGGAACTCGACCCGTCCGACCCCGCCCTGCAAGTCTCCGTCGATGGCGGCGTGCGATGGGGCCGCATGGCGCAACTCTGGCTGCCGACGCCGCTCGGCGGCGTGCGCCGAGCAGTCCCGGCCGACATCACCCATGTCCGCTGGACACTGCCTGACGGTGTCCCGCCGGGCCAGGCCGGACGGCTGAGCTATCGCGCGACGATACGGTGAATGGAACAAGGGTAGCGACAAGCGCGCTTGAGCAGGGCGACGCCACGGTCTAGGGCCGTCGGCTCGACCGGAGACCCCATTGATGTCCAAAGACGCCGAGCGCGCCTATCTCGCCAATCTGGGGGAAGGCGGTGCCGATCATTCGCTGAACAAGCCCTTTTCCGATCCGCAATGCGGCATCCAACTGGCGTCGATCGGCTTCATCATCAGCCTGCTGCCCCCGGCCCCGGCCGCCGTGCTGGACCTGGGCTGCGGCGGCGGCTGGACCAGCCAGTTCCTCGCCCGCGCGGGCTATAGCGTGACCGGGCAGGACATCGCGCCGGACATGATCGCGCTGGCGCAGGAGAATGCCCGGATCAATGGCGTTGGCGACCGCACGACTTTCCTATGCAGCGACTTCGAAGCGCTGGACCTGGACGGCCAGTTCGACGCTGCGCTCTTCTTCGACGCGCTCCATCATGCCGATGACGAAGCGCTGGCGATCCGCAGCGCCTATCGCGCGTTGAAGCCGGGCGGGATGCTGATCACCCATGAACCGGGCGAAGGCCATAGCCAGTCGCCCGAATCGATCGAGGCGATGGCGAAGTTCGGCGTCGCCGAACGCGACATGCCGCCCCACCTCATCATCGCGCGTGGCCGCGAGGCGGGCTTTACCAGCCATCGCGTGCTGCCGATCCCGGCGCTGCTCCACAGCACCTTCTATCAGGAACGCGACTATTCGGGCCGCTGGCTCAGCAAGCGGCGCTGGAAGATGATGCAGCGCGCGGTGCGGATGCTGTTCAGCCCGGATGTGAAACAGGGTGCCATCGTCGTCCTGACGAAATAGGCACCCTGCCCCTTTATCAATCCACGAACAGGAAAGCGGGCGCTTCCAACAGCTTGCGCACGGCCTGGACGAAACTCGCTGCGTCGAAGCCGTCGACCACGCGATGGTCGCAACTGATCGACAGGTTCATCAGCTTCGCCGCGACGATCTCCTTGCCCCTAAACATGGGCCGTTCGATCACCCGATTGGGACCGATGATCGCGACTTCGGGCCGATTGATGACCGGCGTCGTGGCGATGCCGCCCAACGGCCCCAACGATGTCAGCGTCAGCGTGGAGCCGGACAATTCCTCCGACTTCGCCTTGCCGGTGCGCGCGGCGTCGGCAAGGCGGCGGATTTCGCTGGCGAGCTGCCAGACATTGCGGTTCTGCGCATCGCGGATCACGGGCACCATCAACCCCGCATCGGTCTGCGTCGCGAGGCCAAGATGCACCGATCCATGGCGTGTGACCACGCCCGCTTCATCATCATAACGGGCATTGAGCATCGGAAAATCAGGCAACGCCTTGCACAAAGCGACGATCAGCAGCGGCAACATGGTCAGCTTGGGCCGATCCCCCCGCCCGTCGTTCAACTGCGCGCGCAACGCTTCCAGCGCGGTCACGTCGATTTCCTCGACATAGGTGAAGTGCGGAATATGGCGCTTGGACGCCGCCATATTCTCGGCAATGCGGCGACGCATGCCGATCACCTTGATCTGCTCGTCCGGCCGCGTGGCGGACCGCCCCGCCGGGCGATAGCCTTGCCCTTCGCCATAGAGCAGGAAAGCATCGAGATCGGCATGACGAACATGCTCGCCACTGGCCTTCACCTGCGCCAGGTCGATGCCCAAATCCTTCGCGCGGGCACGCACGGCGGGGGTTGCGAGGATGGGCGAGGCGTGCGACTCCACGGAACTTACAGGTCCGTTCGGGCTGAGCTTGTCGAAGCCCTGCCCTTCTTCCTTGGCGATTGGCGCGGAAGAAAAGGTCGGCCCTTCGACAGGCTCAGGGCGAACGGATTGAGAGGGTGTCGGGTCGATGACCGCTTCACCCGGAACCTCCGCCTCGATCGCCTCGACCGAAGGCGGCGGCGGCGCAGCTACCTCGTCGCCCTCGACCTCAATCTCCACCAACATCGCGCCGATGGGAATCTGGTCGCCCGGCTCGCCCGCCAGGCGGACGACGATGCCCGCGACAGGGCTTTCCATCTCGACCGTCGCCTTGTCGGTCATCATGTCGGCGATCGGCTGGTCTTCCTCGACCCGATCACCGACCGCGACATGCCAGCCGACGATCTCGGCTTCCGAAATGCCTTCGCCGATATCCGGCAGCTTGAATGTAAAAAGGGCCATAAAAAGCTCCGTTCGTGTCGAGCAAAGTCGAGACACTTGACTTGAAACTGCGCTTCCGTTTCTCGACTTCGCTCGAAACGAACGGAAGCTGGGTGAAGGCTTAGTCCTTCATGATCTTGGTAATGGCTTCGCGGATACGCACCGGGCCAGGGAAATAGGCCCATTCCAGACTGTGCGGATAGGGCGTGTCGAAGCCGGTGACGCGCTCGATCGGCGCTTCGAGATGATAGAAGCAGCGCTCCTGCACCTGGGCCAGCAATTCCGCGCCAAAGCCGCTGGTCCGCGTCGCTTCATGGACGATCAGGCAGCGGCCCGTCTTCTCCACCGACGCCTCGATCGTGTCGATGTCGAGCGGGATCAGGCTGCGCAGGTCGACAATGTCCGCGTCGATACCCATCGCCCTGACCGTATCTTCGACGACATGGACCATCGTGCCATAGCAGAGGATGGTCAGCGCCTCGCCCGGCCGCACGATGCGCGCGGTGCCGAGCGGAACGCGATAATAGCCGGTCGGCACCTGTGCATCGGGGTGCCCGGCCCAGCTTTTGGCCGGCGTATCATAATGGCCGTCGAACGGACCATTATAGATGCGCTTCGGCTCGAAGAAGAGCGTTGGATCATTATCCTCGATCGCCGCGATCAACAGCCCCTTGGCGTCATAGGGGGTGGACGGGATCACCGTCTTGATCCCCGAACAATGGGTGAAGATGCCTTCGGGGCTTTGGCTATGCGTCTGACCGCCGAAAATGCCGCCACCAAAGGGCGACCGCACCGTCATCGGCGCGGTGAACTCGCCCGCCGACCGATAGCGCAACCGTGCCGCTTCCGACACCAACTGGTCGAGCGCGGGATAGATATAGTCGGCAAACTGGATCTCCGGCACCGGCCGCAGGCCATAGGCCCCCATGCCCACCGCCACGCCAATGATCCCGCATTCGGTGATCGGCGTGTCGAACACGCGGTTCTTGCCATATTTATCCTGCAAGCCCGCGGTCGCGCGAAACACGCCGCCGAAAAAGCCGACATCCTCGCCCATCACCACAACGGTCGAGTCGCGCTCCATCATCACGTCCATGGCGCTGTTGATCGCCTGGATCATGGTCATCTGTTGCATATCAGTCATGGGCGTTCCTTCCCTCTCCCTTGAGGGAGAGGGTTGCGCAGACTTGGCGGCTCTGCCGCCTAGTCGAAGCTGGGAGAGGGTGAACGGCGGCGATGAAAGGCGAAAGCAGAGCCCCCTCTCCAACCTTCGCTAGGCGGCAAGCCGCCAAGCTACGATATCCTCTCCCCGCCGGGGAGAGGCGAAGATGGTGCCCCATCACAACCCCGCCGCCTTCCACTCATCCAGCATCTGTTGCTGCTGGTCCTTCAAATGCCGGGGCATTTCTTCGAACACATCTTCGAACATCGATTCCATCGGGTGATGATGCAGACCGTGGCCAAGGATGCCGTTCTTCTCCGCCTCGCGCGCGGCGTCGCGGACATATTCGGCCAGTTCCTTGTCCATCGCGGCGTGCCGCTCTTCGTCCCAGATGCCCAAGCCAATGCAATGCTGCTTCAACCGCGCGATCGGGTCGCCCAGCGGCCACAGGCTGCTTTCCTCGGCGGAACGATAAGCGGTCGGATCATCCGACGTGCTATGCCCTTCAACGCGATAGGTGAAATGTTCGATCAGCGTCGGCCCGGCATTGGCGCGCGCCCGGTCGGCGGCCCAGCGGGTGGCGGCATAGACCGCCAGCACATCATTGCCATCGACCCGCAGGCCGGCAATGCCATAGCCGATCGCGCGCGCCGCGAAGGTCGTCGACTCCGCGCCCGCAAAACCTGAAAAACTGCTGATAGCCCACTGATTATTAACGACATTCAGGATCACGGGCGCGCGATAGACGCTGGCGAAGGTGCAGGCCGAATGGAAATCGCCCTCCGCCGTCGATCCCTCGCCGCACCAGGTCGCCGCGATCCGCGTGTCGCCCCGCGCCGCGCTCGCCATCGCCCAGCCAACCGCCTGCGGATATTGCGTGGTCAAATTGCCGGAGATGGAGAAGAAGCCCGCATCCCGCGCCGAATACATGATCGGCAGCTGGCGGCCCTTCAGCCGATCGCCCTTGTTGGAATAAATCTGGTTCATCATGTCGATGATGGGCCAGTCGCGCGCGATCAATATGCCCTGCTGGCGATAGCTTGGAAAACACATGTCATCTCGCGACAGTGCCAAGGCCGCGCCGATCGACACCGCCTCCTCGCCGGTCGACTTCATATAGAAGCTGGTCTTCCCCTGCCGCTGGGCACGGAACATGCGCGCGTCGAAGGCGCGGGTCAGCGCCATCGCGCGCAGCATCCGCAGCAGCGTTTCGGGCGGCAGCTTGGGGTTCCACGCCCCCACCGCCGCACCCTCTTCGTCCAACACACGCACCAGGCCATAGGCCATGTCGCGCATGGTCGCGGGCTGCGCCGCTTCGTCCGGGCGGGGCGCGGCGTCGGCGGCGGGGATATCGAAATGGGTGAAGTCGGCGCTCTCGCCCGGCCGGGCTGGCGGCTCTGGCACATGCAGGCGCAACGGGGGCAGGTTGCGCCCCTGTTCGCCTAGCGTGGCTCCAATATCGAGAGGATCGGTCATCCTGCCTCCTATGCTGCGTTGCAATAATATTGCTTGACTTGGATATTAAATTACAACGCCAAGAAAGGCAAGCCTCCCTTACCCAATTTTTCTAAAACCTATGTCCGCCTCGCTGTCCGCTTCACACGGCGACGGGCGCGGAAATGTGGGATTGCGGCGCATAATCGACCACCTCGAAATCCTCGATGGCATAATCGAAAATGGATGAAGGTCGGCTTTTGATCCGCAGTTTCGGCGCACCCGACGGAATGCGACTCATCTGTTCCTCCACCAGCGCGGCATGGTTGAGATAAAGATGCACATCGCCCCCCTGCCAGACCACCTCACCCGGCTCCAAGTCGCATTGCTGCGCCAGCATCCGGGTGATCATCGACAGGCCGAATATGTTGAAGGCAAAGCCCAGGCCCAGGTCGCAACTCCTTTGGAACAGCAAGCCGTTGAGCTTCCCGTTCGACACCTGGAACTGATAGGTCATGTGGCAGGGCGGCAGCGCCATCTGCGCCACTTCGGCGACATTCCAGCCGGTAAACAGCAAGCGCCGCGATCCCGGCGTCGCCCGGATCGCATCGACCAGCGCGGCAATCTGGTTATGCCCCTTCTCCGCCCGACGATACAGCCCCTCGCCCGCCGGTTCGTAGCGTGGCCAGTTCACCCATTGCGCGCCATAGACCGGCCCCAGATCGCCCCACTCCAGCGCAAAGCCCTCATCCGCGATGATCCGCGCCTCGAACGCATCCCGGTTGATCGTCTCGCCCGTCGCCTTGCGATAGGCGTCGAGCGGCCAGTCGGTCCAGATATGCACCCCCTGCCGCACCAGTTCGCGGATATTGGTGTCGCCGGTCAGGAACCACAGCATCTCGCGCGCCGCCGCCTTCCAATAGACCCGCTTGGTGGTGAGCAGCGGCACCGCATCGTCGGCCAGAGAGAAGCGCATCGTCGCCCCCAGGATCGACCGGGTGCCGACCCCGGTACGGTCGATCCGCTCGTCGCCATGCCGCCAGATATGCCGCATCAGGTCGAGATATTGCTGCTCATAATGGGGCGTGTCGGGCAAGGTGCTGGTCCTGTCGGAATCGAATCTGTGATCGACAGGCTTTAGCGCATCGGGGCATCGCTCCGCCCCGTAAAAAAAGCGTCGCTCGCCGCTTGCCAGCCCGAAAACCCGTCTCTATAGGCTGCGGCCTGCCTTACGGGGTCGCTTCACGGCGGCGTCGGCATCGGTCGGGGAATAGCTCAGCCTGGTAGAGCACTGTCTTCGGGAGGCAGGGGCCGGAGGTTCGAATCCTCTTTCCCCGACCACATTTCTTAACAGCTTCGAACAGATCAACCCCTTGCGGGGGAACGCCTTTCCGCGCTCGTCTTTCATGTCGCGCACTCGCGCGACTGCGGCGCTCGCATCCATCTGGCCAGCCGCTTTCGACAGATGTCATATGTCGAAAGCGGCGACCCCCATGTTGTTCGAATGTAAAAGATATTTGACCCGCCGCGTCCACCCGGCGATGATCCCCCGCATCGGACGGCCGACCGGCCGCTTCCCAATCACTATCCGACCCGCATCATGCGGGCGTTCCGCAGGTGGGAGACGAACCTTGCACAGACGTGATTTTCTGGCTTTTGGGGCCATGGGTGTCGGGGGGATTATCCTCCCACCGATGTTCGGCAAAGTCATTGCCGCCGAAGAATTGAACAGCGCGATCGACGTCGCCGTCAAGAAGGCGCTGGCCGACGCCGCGATGAACGCCGCCAAGAGCGCGGGCGCATCCTATTGCGACGTGCGCGTCGGCCGCTATCTGCGCCAGTTCGTCATCACCCGCGAACGCAACGTCGAAAATGTCGTCAACACCGAATCGAGCGGCGTCGGCATCCGCGTACTGGCCGACGGCGCCTGGGGCTTTGCCGCCACCAATGCGATGACCACCGATGCCGTGGCCAAGGCCGCGCAGCAGGCCGTCGCCATTGCCAAGGCGAACGCCCCGACCCAGACCGCGCCTGTCCAGCTCGCCCCGGTCAAGGGCGTCGGCGAAGTATCCTGGCGCACGCCGATCGCCAAGAACAGCATGACCGTGCCGATCAAGGACAAGGTCGACCTGCTGATGGGCGTCAACGCCGCCGCCATGGATGCGGGCGCGGACTTCATCAGTTCCATCCTGTTCCTGGTGAACGAGCAGAAATATTTTGCCAGCACCGATGGCAGCTATATCGACCAGGATGTCCATCGCATCTGGGCGCCGATGGAAGTCACCGCCGTCGACAAGAAGACCGGCAAGTTCCGCGTCCGCGACGGCCTGTCCGCGCCCATGGGCCTGGGCTTTGAATATCTTGACGGGCGCGCAGCGGACAAGACCGTCGGTCCCAATGGCATCATCAGCTACGGCATGTCCTACGACATGAAGGAAGACGCGATCGCCGCGACCAAACAGGCGCGCGAGAAGCTGACCGCCAAATCGGTGAAGCCGGGCAAATATGATCTGGTGCTTGACCCCAATCATCTCGGCCTCACCATCCATGAAACGGTGGGCCATCCGCTCGAACTGGATCGCGTGCTGGGCTATGAAGCCAATTATGCCGGCACCAGCTTCGCGACGATGGACAAGCTCAAGGCCAATTTCCAATATGGCAGCGACAAGGTCAACATCGTCGCCGACAAGACCCAGCCAGGCAGCCTGGGCGCGGTGGCCTATGACGATGAAGGCGTGAAGACCAAAAAGTGGGATCTGATCCGCAACGGCAAGCTGGTCGGCTATCAGGCCACCCGCGATCAGGCGCATATCGAGGGCAAGAGCGAAAGCGACGGCTGCTCCTACGCTGACAGCTGGTCCAATGTGCAGTTCCAGCGCATGGCCAACATCTCGCTGGAACCCGGCAAGGACAAGATGAGCGTCGCCGACATGATCAGCAATGTCGAGGATGGCATCTATATCCTCGGCCGCGGTTCCTTCTCGATCGATCAACAGCGCTACAACGCCCAGTTCGGCGGCACTTTGTTCTACGAGATCAAGAACGGCAAGATCACGCAGCCGCTGGAGGATGTCGCCTATCAGATCAGGACGCCCGAATTCTGGGCCGCCTGCTCGGCGATCTGCGATTCCAGCGACTATCGCATGTTCGGCTCCTTCTTCGACGGCAAGGGACAACCTTCGCAGGTTTCCGCCGTGTCGCACGGGTCATCGACCACCCGCTTCGACGGCGTCAACGTCATCAACACCGCGCGTTCGCTCGGCTGATCGCTCAGGGGAGTTAGTATAATGGGCATCTTTACCGAAGCACAGGCGAAGGACATTCTGACCAAAGTGGTCGCCATGTCGAAAGCCGACGAATGCACTGCGCAACTGACCGGCCAGATTCAGGGTAATGTACGCTTTGCGCTCAACAATGTCTCGACCGCCGGCCTGACCGACGACACCGACCTGCAGGTCCAGGTCGCCTATGGCAAGCGGGTCGGCATCGCCACGATCAACCAGTTCGACGACGCCTCGCTCGAACGAGTCGTGCGCCGCGCCGAAGAACTGGCCAAGCTCGCCCCGGAAAACCCGGAATTCATGCCGGCCGTGGACAAGCAGGTCTATAAGACCAGCCCGACCTTCAGCGAAGCGACCGCCGCGATCACCCCCGTCTATCGGGCCAAGGTCGCCGCCGCCTCGATCACGGCGTGCAAGGCGCAGAATCTGATCGCCGCCGGTTTTCTGGAGGACGGCCAGAGCTTCGTCGCCTTCGCCAACAGCAAGGGCAATTTCGGCTATCAGCGTTCGACCGTGCTGGATTATACCTGCACCGTCCGCACCGAAGACGGGCGCGGGTCCGGCTGGGTCGGCACCGATACGCAGGACGCCACCCGCTTCAAGGTCGAGGATGATATCCAGATCGCGATGCGCAAGGCATCGGCCTCGTCCGAAGCCAGGGCGCTGGAGCCGGGCAAATATACCGTCATTCTGGAACCGATGGCGGCCGCCGGTCTGATCGGCTTCATGTTCAACTTCTTCGGCGCACGCGAAGCCGATGAAGGCCGCAGCTTCCTGTCGAAGGCAGGCGGCGGCAACAAGATCGGCCAGCAGGTGTTCGGGCCGCAGGTCAATTTCTACACCGACCCCTGGGATCCGGTCGCACCAAGCCTGCCCTGGGACGAAGAGGGCGTCCCGCGCAAGCGCATGGACCTCGTCAAGGACGGCAAGGTCGTCGCGCTGGATTACAGTCGCTATTGGGCGCAGAAGCAGGGCAAGGCGCCTGTCGGCCAGATGGGCAATATCCTGATGACGGGCGGCACCAAGTCGACCGCCGAACTGGTGCGCTCGACCCAGCGCGGCGTGCTGGTCACTCGCACCTGGTATATCCGCATGGTCGATCCGCAGACGGTGTTGCTGACCGGCCTGACCCGCGACGGCACTTTCTATATCGAAAACGGGCAGATCAAATATCCGATCAAGAATTTCCGGTTCAACGAAAGCCCGGTGATCATGCTCAACAATGTCGAGGAACTCGGCAAGCCCGTCCGCGTGCCGCCCGACGAAGTATCGATGAACATCATGGTCCCGCCCATGAAACTGCGCGACTTCACCTTCACCTCGCTGTCGGACGCGGTGTAATATTGGCGCTGACGGCTACCAGATGGACGATCCTCCCCCGGCGGGGGAGGTGGCAGCACGAAGTGCTGACGGAGGGGTGTCACCCTATCGATAGCGTGACACCCCTCCGTCTGGCTACGCCAGACACCTCCCCTTCCAGGGGAGGATCGGTGATGTTCGACGCATGACCCGCAGCGATTTCCTCCGGCTAATGGCAGGCGGCCTGGCCAGCGCATTGCTGGCCCGGCCGCTCGCTGCTGCCGGGGGCTATGATTTCTGGTTCACGCGGCTGCGCTATGATTCGGGCGACTGGGATGTCGATCAGCGGATGCCGTCCAACGTCATCACCTCGCTGATCGACTATACGACCTTGCGGGTCGATCCGAAGGAGCATGTCCTGGCCCTGTCGGACCCCAAGATGCTGACTGCGCCCTTCTGTTACCTCGCCGGGCACAAGCTGGTCGAATTTTCCCCTGCCGAGCGGCGCAATTTCGAACGCTATGTCCGCAATGGTGGCTTCGTTCTGGTGGACGATTGCAACCACGACATTGACGGCCTGTTCGCCCGCTCGTTCGAAGCGCAGATGGCCAAGATTTTCGGGGCCAAGGCGATGAAGACGCTGCCCAAGAACCACGCCCTTTATCGCAGCTTCTTCACCTTCGACGGGCCACCCAATACCGGCCTCGAACTCAATGGCTGGGGCGACGATCTGGTCCATGATTATCTCAAGGGGATAGAGGTAAATGGCCGACTGGGCGTTCTTTACAGCAACAAGGATTATGGCTGCGAATGGGACTATGACTGGCGCAACAAACGCTTCCTGGCCGAAGACAACACCAAGTTCGCGGTCAATATCGTGATGTATGCGCTGTCGGTTTGATCCTCGTTCTGCCCTTTGCCTTCGTCATTCCCGCGCAGGCGGGAACGCATCTCCCACCAGCGCGCCAAGAGATAGCGCCGGAGATGGATCCCCGCCTGCGCGGGGATGACGGCCTTTAAGTTAGGAAGCCCAATGACCGACCTCACCGAAGCCGAAATTCAGACGCGCCTGGCCGCGCTTACCCAATTGCGCGCGGCGATCGGTCAGGCGATCGTTGGCCAGGCCGACGTGGTCGAACAATTGCTGATCGGCCTGCTCGCTGGTGGCCATTGCCTGCTCGAAGGCGTGCCGGGTCTCGGCAAGACCCTGCTCGTCCGCTCGCTCGGCGAAGCGCTCAAGCTCGACTTCCGCCGCGTCCAGTTCACCCCCGACCTGATGCCCAGCGACATTTTGGGCACCGAATTGCTGGAAGAAGACCATGGCACCGGCCATCGCAGCTTCCGCTTCCAGCCCGGCCCGGTCTTCACCAATTTGCTGCTCGCCGACGAACTCAACCGCACCCCGCCCAAGACTCAGGCCGCCCTGCTGGAGGCGATGCAGGAAAAGACGGTCAGCTATGCCGGCGTCACGCACCGCCTGCCCGCCCCCTTCTTCGTGCTGGCGACGCAGAACCCGCTGGAGCAGGCAGGCACCTACCCCCTGCCCGAAGCCCAGCTCGACCGCTTCCTACTGCATATCCGCGTCGATTATCCCAGCGAAGCGGAGGAGCGCGCGATCCTGGCGCAAACCACCGGGTCCAAGCCCGGCACCGTCCCCGCCGTGATGGCGGGCGAGGAAGTGCTGGCGCTGCAGAAGCTGGTGCGCGACGTGCATTTCGGCGACGAGCTGCTCGACTGGGTGACGCGGATCATCCGCGCCAGCCGTCCCGGCGAAGGCGCGCCCGACGACATCGCCCGCTACGTCAAATGGGGCGCTGGCCCGCGCGCGGGCCAGTCGCTGATCCTGGCCGCCAAGGCGCGCGCGCTGTTGCAGGGTCGCCTCGCCGCCACCCGCGACGATATTGTCGCGCTGGCCGCGCCGGTGATGCGCCATCGCTTGCTGCTGTCCTTCGCGGCCGAGGCCGAGGGGCGCAGCGCCGACGATGTCATCGCCTCGCTGCTGCGCGCCGTGCCGCTCGCCTGATCGCGCACCATGGCCGACCTGATCCCCGCCGATGTCCGTCGCAGGCTGAAAAGCCTGCGCCTCGTCACGCGGCGCGCGGTCGGGCAGCATGGCATCGGCCTGCACCAAAGCCACAGCCGCGGCGCGGGTTTGGAATTCGCCCAATATCGCGCCTATGAGCCGGGCGACGAACTGCGCCAGATCGACTGGAAACTCTACGCCCGCTCGGACAAATTCTTCGTGCGGGAAGCCGAGCGCGAAAGCCCGGTCGCGATCTGGATCCTCATCGACGCCAGCGCCTCGATGGGCCAAGCCGATGCGAGCCGCCCCGACTATAGCCGCTTCGATGCTGCCAAGGCGATGGCCGCATCGATCGGCGAACTGGCGATGCAGCAGGGCGACCGGTTCGGGCTGATGGCGCTGGGCGATGCAGGCCTCACTTTGCTCCCCCCCGCCACGGGCCTGCGTCAGCGTGACCGGCTGCTGCTCGATCTGCTGGCGCTGCGCACCGCCACGGGCTTCCCGCCCGAAGAGCAGCTTGCTCCCGTGTGGGAGCGGATCGGCGCGCATGATCTGGTCATCTTGCTGAGCGACTGTTTCGATGAAGGCGCGGTCGCGCTGGTCGAGAAGCTGGCCGCCGCCGGACGCGAGACGCTGGTGGTCGAGATGCTGACGCTCGCCGAGCGCGATTTCCCCTTCACCGGCGGCTATCGCTTTCGCGATCCCGAAACCGGCGAGGAACTGCTCGCCGATGGCGTTGCCCTGCGTGCCGAATTTCTGGCCCGCTTCGGCGAAGCGCGCGCCGCGCTCCATGCCCGGCTGGACGCGGCGGGCGTGGTCCATGTCGCGCATATGCTGGACGAGCCAGTCGACCTGCCGCTGCGCCGCCTGTTCGCGGCGGTCTGACCATGGGGTTCAGCCTGCTCTTTCCCGCCGCGCTGGCGGCGCTGCTCGCCTTGCTGGTGCCGCTCGCCATCCACATCGCGCGCAAGAGCGAGCAGTTGCCGACCGACTTCGCCGCATTGCGCTGGTTGCGGTCGAAACCCCGGCCCCGGTCGCGCCTGCGCTTTGACGAATGGCCGCTGCTGCTACTCCGGCTCCTGCTGCTGGCGCTGGTCGCGCTATGGCTGGCGCAGCCGGTCCTGTCCGGCGCAGGCGACGACACGCCCTATGTCGCGGTCGTCCCCGGCGCGCAGATCGATCGCGCGCAATTCACGGATGCGCGAGTCCATTGGCTCGCCCCCGGCTTTCCGTCGATCGAAGAGGCCGCCCCCACCGGCCCCCTGCCCGTCGCCAGCCTGATCCGCCAGCTCGACGCCGATCTGCCCACCGGAACGCCGCTCACCATCCTCACGCCGCAGGTCATCGACGGCGCGGATGCCGCCCGCCTGCACCTGTCGCGCAAGGTCGACTGGCGCATCGGTCCCGGCACCATGGCCTCGCCCAAGACGGCAGCCGCCCCCGCCCCAACCGTCGCCATCCGCTACGACGCCGCACATCGCCCAGCCCTACGCTATCTGCGCGCCGCCGCGATGAGCTGGCAGCCCACCGAACGCCCCATCGACAGCGCCCCGCTCGACAGCCCCCTGCCCGACCGCCAGCATGTGTTGATCTGGCTCGCAGGCGGCACCCTGCCCGACAGCGTCACAGACTGGGTCACCCAAGGCGGCACGGCCCTGATCGCCAGCGACGCCACCGCACCGAAAGCCACCCCCGCGCCCCACTGGCGCGATGCACTGGGCATACCGCTGGTCGAGGGCGCACCGCTGGGCGCAGGCCGATGGCTCCGCTTCACCCGGCCGCTACGCCCCGCCGACATGCCCGCCCTGCTGGACGGCGATTTCCCCGCGCAATTGCGCCGCCTACTCGCGCCTGCTCTCTCGCCGCCCGCGCGCGTCGCCGCTGCCGACTATGCGCCGCTCCCCGGCGGACGCGCCTATGACCAGCAACCTGAACCGCTCCGCCCCTGGCTGGCGCTGCTCATCGCCCTGCTGCTGATCGCCGAACGCTGGCTCGCCACCCGCCGCAGCCGGGGCGTATCGCCATGAGCGCCACCGCCCTCACCCGTCCATGGACGGCCCCGGCCCGCACACGCGCGTTCCTGAACGCCATCGCTATCGGCACACCGCTGGCGATCGGCGCGGGTGCCGTGGCCTGGCGGCTGGCGGGGATCGGCGCGGCGATCGCAGCCCTCACGGTGGGCCTGACCCTATCGCTGCTCGTCGCGCTCCGGCTGACGGCCCGGTTCGACCAGGACTGGCTGATCCGCACACTCGATGCCCGCCGCCCCGACATGGAAGACAGTGCCGCGCTGCTGTTCGCCGACGTTGCCACCCTCGGCCCGCTCCAGCGGCTCCAGCGTGCGCGCCTGACCACCCGGATCGACGCCGACAAGCCCGACCAACTGGCCCCCGACTGGCATCGGCGGAGCATCGCCCTGACCGCCATCGCCGCCCTGATCATCGTCGCGCTCGCCTTGCTCTGGCCTCGGCCCGGCGAAGGTCCGCCCACCCTCGCCCCCGCCAGCGAAGGCGTCGCGGCAACGCCCGGCATCCCCCGCCTCGTCGCACAAAATCTCCGCATCCTCCCGCCCGCTTATACCGGCCTGCCGGTGCGCGACTCCCAATCGCTCGACGCCCGCGTACCGCACGGATCGCGGCTAGAATGGACCTTGCGCTTCGATCCGCAAGCCAGCGTCCCGCGCCTCCTGATGCTCGGCGGCCAACCGCTCGCGCTGCGCCGCGACGGCGAAGACTGGATCGCCAGCCGCACGGCGGACGCCGCCTTCCTCTACCGTGTCGACCCCGCTGCCGGGCGCGGCCCGACCCCGCCGCTGCACCGTATCGATGCCATCGCCGACGCCGTGCCGCAGGTGAAAGCCATCAGCCCGAAGGCCAGCCTGACCCTGGTGACGCGCGGACAGCGCAGCTGGTCCCCCGCCTTTGCCGCGACCGACGATTATGGCGTGGCCGCCAGCGCCCGGCTGCGCATCACGCTGGCCATCGGCGAGGGCGAAAATGTAACCTTCACCGAACGTGAGATCGCCGTCACTGGCAGCGGCCCGGCGCGCGACCGGCGCTTCACCCCGCGCCTCGATTTCGGCGCGCTGGGCTTCGGCCCCGGCAGCGACATGGTCGTGCAACTCGTCGTGCGCGACAATCGCAGCCCCACCCCGCAGGAAGCGCGCAGCCCCAGCCTGATCCTGCGCTGGCCATCGGCGCAGCAACCCGAAGGCAGCGGGCTGGAGGGCATGGTCAACACCGTCCTGCCCGCCTATTTCCGCAGCCAGCGGCAGATCATCATCGACGCCGAAGCGCTGCTCAAGCAAAAGTCCCGCCTCAGCGCCGACCGCTATCTCGCCCGTTCCGCCAGCATCGGCACCGATCAGCAGATTTTGCGCGGCCGCTACAGCCAGTTTCTGGGCGGCGAGGAATCGGCCCAGCCGCAACTCCCCACCGCCGACGCGGAAACCCATCATGACGGCGACGGCCATGATCATGGTCCCCCGCGCCAACCCGCACCGGGCTTTGGCGTCGCCGAAGATGTGCTGGCCGATTATGGCCATCCCCATGACGACAGCGCAGCGTCCAGCCTCGACCCCGAAACCCGCGCCATCCTCAAAAATGCCGTCGATGAAATGTGGCAATCCGAAGTGCATTTGCGGCAAGGGCATCCCGATCTCGCCCTCCCCTTCGCCTATCGCGCGCTCCGCTTCATCAAGGAGGTGCAGCAGGCGACCCGCATCTTCCTGTCGCGCGTCGGGCCGGAACTCCCGCCGATCGACCCCAGCCGCCGCATGACCGGCAAGCGCGAAGGCGCGGCCAGCCGCACGCTGGCGGTCGCGCCGATCGAGCGCGGCGATGGCCCGGCCGCCGCCGCCTGGCGCGCGTTGGGCGATGGGCCGGGCGCGATCCGGGGACCAATCGCGCTTGATGCGCTCGACCGCTGGGTGCGCAGCGAAGCCGCCCGCCTGCCCGACCCACTCGCGCTGTCGGGCGCGCTCGACGCGGTGCGGCGCGACCCTGACTGCGCGCCCTGCCGGACGAAGTTGCGCGGATTGCTATGGACGGCGATGGAACGCCCGCCCGCTCGCCCGGCCCGCCGCGTGGCGCCCGACGCCAATGGCACGCGCTATCTTCGCGCGATCGAGGGAGCCGCACCATGACCATCGAACGGATCGTCGCCGCCCTTTTGATCCTTGCCGTGCTGATGGCCGCGCTGCGCCTGATCCTGTGGCAGCGGTCCAGTCCGTCCGCGCCATGGCGGCTGGCGGCCTTGCTCCTGCTCCAGCCGCTCTGCGCAGGCCTCCTGTTCCTGACGCTCTACCCGCCGCCGACCCCGACGACGGCCGACACCCTGCGCATCGCGACCGCCGGAACGCCGCGCTTGGCTGCGGCGACGCCGGGCGCGCCGCTCGTCATCCTCCCCGAAGCCGGCGCCATCAGCGGCGACGAAAGCGCCCCCGACTTTGCCACCGCCCTGCGCCGTCATCCCGCTGTCGGCACCATCACCGTGCTGGGCGAAGGCTTGCCCCCCCGCGATCTGGAAGCTGCGCGCGCCGTCGCGGTTCGCTTCACCCCGCCCTCGCCCCGTCCCGGCATCAGCCACATCGCCCCGCCCCGCAGCATCGCGCCGGGCGAAGCGTTCCGCGTGGGTGGCCAACTCACGGCCCTCCCCCGCGCGACCATCGACCTGCTCGATCCCGCCGGGCGCGTGACCGATAGCGCCACGCCCGATGCGAACGGCTATTTCACCCTGACCGGCACCGCCCGCGCCGCCGGAACCACCGCCTTCACCCTGCGCGTGCGGGATGGACAGCGCATGGTCGAGCAAGCCGCCGTCCCGCTGCTGGTAACCGACAGCGCCGCCCCGCGCCTGCTGATCCTGGCCGCCGCACCGGGGCCGGAGGTCAAATATCTGCGCCGCTGGGCCACCGATGCAGGCTTCACGGTCACGACGCAAATGAGCGCGGGCGGCGGCATAGCGCTGGGTGATCCCGCCATCGCCATCAACGGCGCAACGCTGCGGCGGTTCGACCTCGCCATCGTCGATGATCGCAGTTGGGCGGCGCAGCGCGGCGTCTTGCTCGGCGCAGCGCGCGAAGGACTGGGGCTGGTCCTGCGCCCCAGCGGGCCGATCGACGGCGCGACACGCGCGCAATGGCGCGCGCTGGGCTTCGGCATCGGCGGCGGCGATCTCGCCCCCGTCGCCCTGCCCAAAGTCGCCGCGCCCGCGCTGAGCAGCACCCGTCTTGGCATCGGCAGCACGGACGCGCCGGTCGATATCGCCACGCCCGACGATCTGCTGCCCGATATCAGTCGCCTGCCCCTCGCCCCCGCCGCGCAGGCACCCACGCTGTTGCAGGACGCCAGCGACGCACCGCTCGCCCAGTGGCGCGCGATCGGCACCGGGCGCATCGCCCTGTTTGCGGGCGTGGACAGCTATGCGCTGACCCTGACCGGCCATCGTGCGCTGCATAATGATTGGTGGAACGCCCTGCTGCGCACCGTCATCCGCCCGGCCTCTGGCGGGCAGCAGTCTGGCCTGATCGGCTGGGCAAACGAACGCCTGACCCTGTGCGGCCTGTCCGCCCCGACGCCGATCGAGCGCCCCGATGGACGGCGCGCAACGATATTGCCGGTGCAGGGCTGCGCGGCCTTCTGGCCCGATAGCGCTGGCTGGCACCGGACAGGCACCGGCCAGTCCTTCTATATTTATCCCGCCCAAGCCCTGCCCGCGATGCGCGCCGCGCGGGATCGGGCCGCCATGCTCGCGCTGCGCCCGCCAACTACGACCGACCGGGCTGGCGACAGTGCACCCGGCCCGTCCTGGCCCTTCGCCCTCGCCTGGCTGATCACCAGCGCCTTGCTCTGGCTATTGGAACGCGCGCGCCGGGGCCGTCAGTCCGCCATGTAAAAATCGCGCAACGCCCGCGCATCATGCAGGGCATTGTGCGGCACCCGGCTATTGGCCGCCGCGCTGAACCCCGCCGCGTTTATCAGTTCAAGCCGCAGCCCGAAATCGACCCCCGCCATCTGTCCTGGCCCCGTCACCAGCAGCGCACAGAAATGCGCGAGATCTTCGGGCCAATCGGCGATGATGACGGGATCGCTATCCCCTTCCAGATAGGCCGCGACATGGTCGGCCGCCTCCACCCGGTTCAATTCCAGATCGATGCCCGGCGGCACATGGCGCAGATAGGGGACGACATGCTGCGCGACCCAGGGTTCGACATCATCGGGCAGCGGCAGCGAGACATAGAATTCCTCGTCATCCGCATGTTCGGGCACCAGCGCGACGCTGATCAGCACGCCGCCAAAGCCGTTAAATTCGGTGTCGAGAAAATAGCGCATGAAAAGAAGAACTGCCTTGTCCGTGTCCGATAGGACAGGGCCGATAGCATCGCCGCCGCCCACATGCCATGCCGTGCGACGCGCCGTAGCATTTGCGCGACGCACGCCAAGCTGCCATGCGCGCCACAACGCCATCACCAAAGGATCGATCATGACGCCGCGCGAATTTCTGGGGTCCGCCGCCGTGCCTGGGGGGCAGGAACTGATGCTGTACCGGCGTGGTGGCGATTTCATGATCGTGCTCGACCGCAATGAATTGATGAGCAGCCGGATGAGCGGCTCCGAAAAGGCGCTGGCGCTGATGACGATCGAGCGGCTGGCGGGGCGCAAGGCCCCCCATCTGCTGATCGGCGGCTATGGCATGGGCTTCACCCTGCGCGCGGCGCTCGGCGTGCTGGGGCAGGATGCGCGCATCACGCTCGCGGAACTGGTGCCCGAAATCATCGACTGGGCACGCGGGCCGATGGCGGAATTGGCCGATGGCTGCCTCGATGACCCGCGCGTCGATCTGCTGATGGGCGATGTCGTCCCCGTCATCGCCGCGGGCCGGGCCTGTTATGACGCCATCCTGCTCGACGTCGACAATGGCCCGGACGGCCTGACCGCCGCCGCCAACGACCGGCTCTACAGCGCGACCGGGCTGGCGGCGGCGCGGGCCGCGTTGACGCCCGGCGGCATCCTCGCGGTCTGGTCGGCCGGGTCGGACGATGCCTTCACCCGCCGTCTGGCCAGCGCCGGATTTGCCGTCGATGAAGTCGCCGTGCGCGCGCGCGACAATGGCAAGGGGCCACGCCATGTCATCTGGTTTGCACAAAAGCGTTGAACATGCTGGATTGAAAAGGTCCGTCCAGCCGGGCCATAGAGACAAGAACCGACACTAAAGGGATGCCCGCGTGATCCAGACCGTTTCGACCCAGCCCTTCACGGACCAGAAGCCCGGCACGTCGGGCCTGCGCAAGAAAGTGCGTATCTTCGCGCAGCCCCATTATGCGGAAAATTTCGTCCAGTCGGTGTTCGACAGCCTGGACGGTTTTGCCGGGCAGACCTTGGTCGTCGGCGGCGACGGGCGCTATCTCAATCGCGAAGTCATCCAGATCGTGCTGAAAATGGCAGCGGCCAATGGCTTTGGCCGCGTGCTGGTGGGCCAGGGCGGCATCCTGTCCACCCCAGCCGCCTCGCACCTTATACGCTCGTCGGGTGCCTTTGGCGGCCTCGTCTTGTCCGCCAGTCACAATCCGGGCGGCCCGGACGAAGATTTCGGCATCAAATATAATATCGGCAATGGCGGCCCGGCGCCTGAAAAGGTAACCGACGCGATCATCGAGCGCACCCTGTCGATAGACAGCTACAAGATCCTCGACGCCCCCGACATGGATCTCGACACGATCGGCACGGCCACGCTGGGCGGCATGACCGTCGACGTGGTCGATCCCGTCGCGGCCTATGCCGACCTGATGGAAAGCCTGTTCGATTTCGCCGCGATCCGCGCGAAGATCGCCGATGGTTTCACCCTCGCCTTCGATTCGATGAGCGCGGTGACTGGTCCCTATGCGGTCGAGATTTTCGAAAAGCGGCTCGGCGCGCCGCAGGGCACGGTGATGAACGGCACGCCCTTGCCGGACTTCGGCCATCATCATCCCGACCCGAACCTCGTCCATGCCAAGCAATTGTACGACCGCATGATGGCCCCGGACGCGCCCGATTTCGGCGCAGCGTCGGACGGCGATGGCGACCGCAATCTCATCATCGGGCGGCATTGCTATGTGACGCCGTCGGATTCGCTCGCGGTCCTCGCAGCCAACGCCCATCTCGCGCCCGGCTATGCGGCGGGCCTCAAGGGCATCGCCCGCTCCATGCCGACCAGCGGCGCGGCCGACCGGGTGGCCGAGAAGCTGGGCGTGCCGCTCTATGAGACGCCCACCGGCTGGAAATTCTTCGGCAACCTGCTCGACGCGGGCATGGCGACCATCTGCGGCGAGGAAAGCGCGGGCACTGGCTCTGACCATGTTCGCGAAAAGGACGGCATCTGGGCGGTATTGCTATGGCTCAACATCCTGGCCGTGCGCGGCGAAAGCGTCGCTGCGATCATGGCCGATCATTGGGCGACCTATGGCCGCAATTACTATGCCCGCCACGACTATGAAGCCATCGCCAAGGACAAGGCCGACGCGCTGATGGCGGCGTTGCGCGCCTCGCTCGACAGCCTGCCCGGCACCACCAACAGCGGCGGCACGATCAAGAGCGCCGACGATTTCGCCTATACCGATCCCACCGATCAGTCGGTCAGCCGCAACCAAGGCGTCCGCATCCTGTTCACCGACGGATCGCGCGTCGTGTTCCGCCTGTCAGGCACCGGCACCGAAGGCGCGACCCTGCGCGTCTATCTCGAACGCTATGTCGGCACCGATGGCGACCTTGGCATGGCAACAGGCGACGCCCTCGCCCCGCTGATCGCCGCTGCGCAGGAAGTGGCGGACATTGCGGGCTATACCGGCATGGACCAGCCCAGCGTCATTACCTGACGCTGACCCAGCGCCAATTTTAATAAAGGAGCGCCGATGCGCCGCCTACCCCTCATCCTGTCCGCGCTATTCATCGCCGCGGCGACACCGGCCCAGGCACAGACCAGCCAGGATGAACAGGTCTGGCTCAACCTGACCGCGATGGGATCGGTAAAGGGCGACCTCGTCTATTTCGCCGAAATCCAGCCGCGCATCGGCGATGGCGTGTCGCGGGTCAATCAGGCGATCTTTCGCGGCGCGCTGGGCTGGAAATTATCCCCCACCGTCACCGTCTATCAGGGCTATGCCCATATCGTCTCGCCGGTCGAAAACGGCGCGGATGTGAACGAGGATCGCAGCTTCCAGCAACTCAACTGGACGCTCGGCAAGCCCTGGGGCGGCGAACTCATGTCGCGCACCCGGCTGGAACAGCGCTGGCGATCGGACGGCGATGATATGGGCTGGCGGGTTCGTGAAATGCTCCGCTACGAAAAGCCGCTGCGGCCGGGCAGCGATGCGGTCAACGCGCTGGTCTATGCCGAAGGCTTCGTCGCACTCAACGACACCGACTGGGGCGTCAAAGGCGGCTTCGATCAGGCGCGCGGCTTCGTCGGGGTGGAATTGGGCCTGCCCGGCGCCTCCACGGCGGAGGTCGGCTATCTGGCGCAAGTGGTCGATCAACGCGGCGGGCGCACCGCCGTCAATCATGTCGCCTCGCTGACGCTCTTCTTCCGCCATTGACGCGCGCGATCCGGCTGGGGGCAAATGGCCCTGTCGTTCGTTGACGGGGGGCACTATGGCCCCTTGCATGACCAACCACCCGCCTTTGCCCGATAGCGCCCTTAGCGACAGCATGACCGCCATCGGCTATGCCCGGCTGGAGGGGCACGACACGATCGCGCGGCTGCATGCCGATGCCGCCGATTGGCGCGCCTTCGCCACCAGCTGGAACGATCTCGGCCCCGATCTCTACATGGCCGATGGCGGCCGCTATCGCCGCCGCCGCCACGCCGTCTTCCTGTGCGACCAGGGCGCGTTCGCGCGGATGCCGCACCAGCCCCACTATCAGAGCCGCGACTATAATCGGCTGAACGGCGACGTGCAGCGCTGGTTTGATCCGGTCGAACAGGCGGTCATCGACAATCCGGTCTGCCAGGCCATCTTCGCCCTGTGCGCGGCCCAATTCGACCCAGCGGCGCAGGGTCGCTGGCATGTCGAAATGCACCAGTTCCGCATCGAGGCGAAGCCCGATGAAGTCGGCCGCCCGACCCCCGAAGGGCTGCATAGAGATGGCGTCGATCACGTCTTCGTTATGCTCGTCGAGCGCAACAATGTGCGCGAAGGCGTCACCCGCATCGGCGCGCCAGACGGCACGCCGATCGGCGAATTCATGCTGGCGCAGCCGGGCGACGCCATGCTGATCGACGATCGCCGCATCCTGCATGGCGTAACCGAAATCCACCCGCACGACCCCGCCCGCCCCGCCTGGCGCGACGCGCTGGTGGTGACCTTCGCTGCAATCTGAAAAATCCGTTCGGGCTGAGCTTGTCGAAGCCCTCCACTGATCTAGGTGAAGTGGCTTCGCTACGCTCAGCGCGAACTGATTATTTCAGCAACACCAGTTCTTCGGCCATGCTGGGGTGCAGCGCGACGGTGTCGTCGAAATCCTGCTTGGTGAGGCCGGCTTTCACCGCCACCGCAGCCGCCTGCAATATTTCCGGCGCGTCGGGGCCGATCATGTGCAGGCCGACCACCTTGTTCGTCGTCGCGTCCACGATCATCTTGTAGAGCGCCCGCTCCTCACGGCCTGCCAGCACATATTTCATCGGCCGGAAATCGGACGTGTAGACCCGCACCGTGCCGAGCTTGTTCTTGGCCTGCGCTTCGGTGAGGCCAACGCCCGCCAAGGGTGGATGGCTGAACACGGCCGAGGGCACGCAGTCATAATCGACCGTGCGCGGATTGTCGCCGAATACCGTGTCGGCGAAAGCATGACCCTCACGGATCGCCACGGGGGTCAGTTGCAGCCGGTCGGTGACATCGCCCACCGCATAGATGCTCTCGCAACTCGACCGGCTATACTCGTCAACCTTGATCGCCCCATTGTCGGCCAGATCGACGCCCGCGCTGTCCAATCCCAACCCTTCGGTATGCGGCCTGCGCCCGGTGGCGAACAGCACGACGTCGGCCGGGACCGGATCACCATCCTTGAAGCGGACGCAGAGCGTGCCGTCTTCCTTCTTCTCAATCTTCTCCATCTTCGCATTGAAGCGGAAATTAATCCCCTTGGTCATGGAAATCTGGAGCAGCCGATCGCGAATCTGTTCGTCATAGCCGCGCAGCAGCGTGCCGGAGCGATTGACGATGGTCACATGGCTGCCGAACTGATGGAAGATGCCCGCAAATTCATTGGCGATATAGCCGCCGCCGACGATGACGATGCGCTTGGGGCATTGGTCGAGATGGAACACCTCGTTGGAGGTAATGCCATGCTCCGCCCCTTCGATATCCGGCAGGATCGGCCAGGCACCGGTGGCGATGAGGATATATTTCGCCGTGACTTCGCGGCCGCTGGCGAGCTTGACGCTGTGCGGGCCGGTCACGGTCGCGCGTTCGGGGATCATCTCGACCTTGTGGCTGCTGAGCGTATTTTTGTAGAGGCCTTCGAGCCGGTCGACCTCGCCCAGCACATTGTCGCGCAGCGTCGCCCATTCGAACCCGCAATCGGGCACGTTCCAGCCGAAGCGGCGCGCGTCCTTCAAATCTTCGGCGAAATGCGCGCCATAGATAAGCAGCTTTTTGGGCACGCAGCCGCGAATGACGCAGGTGCCGCCGACGCGAAACTCCTCGGCCACCGCGACCTTCGCGCCATGCCCCGCTGCCACGCGGGAGGCGCGCACGCCGCCCGATCCTGCACCGATGACGAAAAGGTCGAAATCATAGTCGCTCATGCCTGGCCTCCGCTTGGTTGCGGGAGATATGGCGGGTGGGCACCTGAGTTACAAACGGGAATCTTGCTTCTTTTGAGCAAACCAATGCCGTTCGCTTCGAGCGAAGTCGAGAAGCGAGAAGCGCTGCGTCAGCGTTTCTCGACTTCGCTCGAAACGAACGGATCTACTCGTCTAGTCCCCGCCCAGCGCCAGTTCGATCAGCGCCATGGTCGAGGGGTCGAACCCCTTGGCACCGTCGGCCTCGATCGACTTGGCGATTTCCTTGCCCAGTTCCACGCCGAACTGGTCGAACGGGTTGATGCCCATCAGCACGGCGTTGGCGAAGGTGCGATGCTCGTAGAAGGCGATTAGCGCGCCCAGCGCATGGGGCGTGACGTCTTCGAGCAGGATCGTGGTCGATGGCCGGTTGCCGGGATAGGCGCGGGCCGGGTCGGCGTCATTGTCCTTGCCGCGCATCAACGCTGCGCCCTGCGCGAAACAGTTGACCAGCAGCGCGCGATGATGCGCCGGGTCGAGCGCATGGCCCGGCTCGATCGAGGCGATGAATTCGACCGGCGAGAGGATCGTCCCCTGGTGCAGCAACTGGAACACCGCATGCTGGGCATCGGTGCCGACCCCGCCCCAGGTGATGGCAGCGGTGAGACCGTCCACCGGCGATCCGTCAAGCTGCACCGCCTTGCCGTTGCTCTCCATCTCCAGTTGCTGGAGGTAGGAGGGCAAGAGCGCCAGCCGTTCGTCATAGGCGAACAGAGCGCGGGTCTGGCAGTGCATGACGCGGCTATAATATTGATCGACGAAGGCGGCGATCAGCGGGATATTTTCATTTGGAGCGGACAGGCGGAAATGGCGGTCCATCTCGGCCGCGCCCTCCAGCAGGCTTTCGAACGCATCCCAGCCCAGCGCCAGCGCGGCGGGAAAGCCGATCGAGGACCAGAGCGAATAACGCCCGCCCACTGATTCGGCGAAGGGCAGGATGCGGGTTTCATCGACGCCCCATTCGATCGCCTTGTCGGGCGCGGCGGTCAGCGCGATCACGCGGCCATAGGGGTCGTCCACGCCGCCTTCGACCATCCAGTTGATCGCGCTCGCCGCGTTCAACAGGGTTTCGCTGGTCGTGAAGGTCTTGGAGGCGATCGCGATCAGCGTAGTGTGCGGGTCGAAGCCCTCGATCGCCCGCTCCAGCGCTGTGCCATCGACGTTGGAGACGATCCCCACATCATAACGCACGCCATCACCATCGAGCGCGTCGACGATCAGCTTGGGGCCGAGCGCCGACCCGCCGATGCCGATATGCAATATGTGGCGGATCTCGCCCAGCGCGCCCGCCTCGATCGCGTCGATCAGCGCGCGCATGCGGTTGTGCAGCGCCTTGGCCTGCGCCACGCTGTCGGCCTTGCCCTCGCCCCGCTCGGCGGTATGTTCGGCCGCGCGGCCTTCGGTGTTGTTCACGGCCTCACCCGCGAACAGCGCATCGCGGCGCGCGGCGAAGCCCTGATCCTGGGCCAGGTCGAGATAGTGCGCGATCAGCTCGTCGGTCAGATGGGTCTTGGACCAGTCGAACCGGATCGGTCCCTGCGACAGGACCAGTTTGGACAGGCGGTCGGGATCGGTCGTGAAAATGGACTTGAGATCGGCGATAGGCAGTGCGGCGATGGCCGCCAGTGCAGTGCTGGGCATGCGATGGTCCCCTATGACGTTGGTCGAGATCGACGCTGCACCGGTCGATTCTTCCTGTCCTTACCCAATTTTTGCGCGCTTTGCATGGTCAAGGACATGCTTGACGTCCCCGACGCCAGGCTTCACAAGCCGCCACGGCCGCGTTGTCGGCGCATCCAAGGGACAAGACGACCACCCATGACTGCAAAATCGGAAACGCGGGACTTCCTATGGTTCCTCGCCAGGCTGGGCCTGTTCGTCTTCATCCTGCGCAGCTTCATCATTTCGCCGTTCAACATTCCATCGGAATCGATGCAGCCACGGCTACTGATCGGCGACTATCTGCTGGTGGCGAAATGGCCCTATGGCTATTCGCGCTATTCGCTGCCGTTCAGCGTCCCGCTGATCCCCGGCCGCATCTTCGCCGCCACGCCCGAACGCGGCGATGTCGTGGTGTTCAAGGCACCGCCGACCCAGAAGAATGACTATATCAAGCGCGTCATCGGCCTGCCCGGTGACATGATCGCCGTGCGCGGCGGTACGGTCTATCTGAACGGCGCTGCGGTGCCCAAGCAGAAGGTCGCCGACCTCGTCATTCCGGTGACGCCGAACATGATCGACGCCGCTGCCAAGGAAGGCGCAGTGTCGCCTTGCTATCGACCCGATTTCGAGGAACCGGCGGCGGGCGGCGGCAAGCAGTGCCGTTACCCCCAATTCCGCGAGACGCTGCCTGCGGGCAAGGATTATCCCGCGCGCAGCTATAATGTCCTCGACCTCGTGCCCGACGGCGCGGCGGACGATCGCGACACGGTGCTGGTGCCCGAAGGCCATCTCTTCATGATGGGCGACAATCGCGATCGCAGCGCCGACAGCCGCTTCCCGGCGGTCGAAGGCGGCGGCATCGGGCTGGTGCCGGAGGAAAATCTGGTCGGCAAGGCGATGATTTCGGTCTTCTCCACCGACGGCAGCGCCAATTGGCTGCTGCCCTGGACCTGGATTTCCGCCGCGCGCTGGAGCCGCATCGGGGAAGGCTTTTGAAATTGAGCGTCCATGGGCCTGATACGACGGGCTGGCTAAAGGCGCTGATCGGCCGCGCGCCGCGCGATCCCGCACCCTTCCACCAGGCGCTCACCCATGGCAGCGCCAAGCCGGACAATTATGAACGGCTGGAATTTCTGGGCGACCGGGTGCTGGGCCTGCTGGTGTCCGAATGGGTGTATGAACGCTTTGCCGGTGAGCCTGAAGGCAAGCTGTCGCGCCGGTTCAACGCGCTGGTGTCGGGCGAAACCTGTGCCGAGGTGGCGCGCGCGGCGGGCGTGCCGACCCATTTGGTGCTGGGCAAGCAGGCGCGCGACGATGGCGCGGCCAATAGCGACAATGTGCTGGGCGACGTGATGGAAGCGCTGATCGGCGCGCTCTATCTGGAGGGCGGGCTGGAGGAAGCGCGCACGCTGGTCCGCCGCCTGTGGGCCGACCGGGTCGATACCCAGACCGCCGCGCCGCGCCATCCCAAGTCCGCGCTGCAGGAATGGGCCGCCGCCAACAAGCGCAAGCCGCCCGAATATGTGATGATGGACCGATCCGGCCCGCACCATGCGCTGCGCTTCACCGTGACCGTCAGCATCAAGGGCGCGGGCGAGGCAAGCGCGACCGGCGGGTCCAAGCAGGAAGCGGAAACCGCGGCAGCGGCGGCGCTGCTGGAGAAGTTGGCGGGGTAGTTTCCTCGATCATCAGACCCCGCTACTATAAGCATCTTCCGTCATCCCAGCGAATGCTGGGATCTCGCTTTCTCCATAGGGGGCAGTGAGATGCCAGCTTTCGCTGGCATGACGACAACAATCATGACTGCGCCTTTGGACGCAGGGCGAACGGAGTATATTTTGGACGGCTTGGAAGTTTCAGAAACCAATCAGCGCTGCGGCGTCATTGCCGTTGTCGGTGCGCCCAATGCGGGCAAGTCCACGCTGGTCAATGCGCTGGTGGGGCAGAAGGTGGCGATCACCAGTCCCAAGGCGCAGACCACCCGCACCCGCGTCATGGGCGTCGCGATCGAGGGCAATGCGCAAATCGTGCTGGTCGATACGCCCGGCATCTTCGCGCCCAAACGCAGGCTGGACCGCGCGATGGTGCAGGCGGCGTGGGGTGGCGCACAAGGTGCGGACCTGATTGCGATGGTGGTGGATGGCAAGGCCGGGCGCGGCCCCAAGCTGGAGCCGATCATCGAATCGCTCAAGCATCGCAGCGAACGCAAATGGCTGATCCTCAACAAGGTCGATATCGCCATCAAGGAAAAGCTGCTCGTCCATACCGAGAAGCTGAACGAGACGCTGGGCTTCGACGAAATCTTCTTCGTGTCGGCCGCGACCGGCGATGGCCTGCCCGAACTCAAGGCTGCCTTCGCCGCCGCCATGCCGGAAGGTCCATGGCATTTCCCGGAGGACCAAGTGTCCGACGCCACCGACCGGATGCTGGCCGCCGAAATCACGCGCGAGCAACTTTATCATCAGTTGCACGCCGAACTGCCCTACGCCACCGCCGTCGATACCGAGCAATATAAGGAACGGCCGGACGGATCGGTCGAAATCCACCAGCAGATCCTGGTCGGCCGCCCGACGCAGCGCGCGATCGTGCTGGGCAAAGGTGGCCAGCGCCTGAAGGAAATCGGGTCGAAGGCGCGCGAGGAACTGGCGGCGTTGCTGGGGGTCAAGGTCCACCTGTATCTGCATGTGAAGGTCAAGGAAGACTGGGAAAATGATCGCGGCATCTATCGCGACATCGGCCTCGACTGGGTGGAATAATAGTCCTTCCCTTAACGGGAATAGCTTATTTACCTTCTGTCGTTACGCACCCGTCTCATGGGTCCGAAACGGAAAATCGCCTGCTGCGTCATCATCTCAATCGTGGGCACAGTGGTCATCATGGCGTTGGTCTCGGCGATCCCCGGCATGTTCATTCCGGCGCGCTATTTCTTGGTCGGCATATTCTGCGCCAGCAGCCTGTCGACGCCGGTCTGCCTGCTCCTGACCCGTCAGGCGGAGGAGAACCGGCATCTGCGCGAACAATTGGAGCAGCGCGTCGCCGAGCTGGCCCGCCTGGCGCAGATTGATGGTCTGACCGGGTTGCTGACGCGCAATGCCTTTTTCGATCGGGCGAGCGTCGCTCATGGTCAGCCGGGCAATTGGTATCTGTTGATCGACATCGACCATTTCAAACAATTCAACGACGATCATGGCCATCAGGCCGGTGACGCGGTGTTGCAGGCGGTCGGCCAGGCGATCCGCGAATCGCTGCACCCCGACGCGATCTGCGGCCGATTGGGGGGCGAGGAATTTGCCATTTGCCTGACCGGGTGTGACAGCGCCCAAGCGGTGCGGCGCGCGGAACATGTTCGTACATCCATCCAGGCGCTCCGCGTGCGTGCGCCATCAGGCCGAATCGTACGCGCGACCGCCAGCATTGGCCTGAGCGCGGGCGATCCGACGGCGGCGATCGAGGTCAGCCTGCACCGCGCGGACATGGCCATGTATGCCGCCAAGACCGGCGGGCGCAACCAGGTGCGCCTCGCCGCCTGACGGTGCGCGCTTATTCCGCCGCGGCCGCCTTCTTCTTGGCCGGTGCCTTCTTGGCAGCGGGCTTCTTTGCTGCCCCGTCCTTCTTGGCCGCATCCTTTTTGGGCGCTGCCTTCTTCGCCGGAGCTTTCTTTTTCGCGCCCTTCTTCGCCGGAGCCGCCGCCGCACGGGCATCGATCAGCTGCGCGGCTTCCTCCAGCGTCAGTGCATCCTTGTCCATCGTCTTGGGCAGGGTCGCATTGGTCGTGCCATCCGTGACATAGACGCCGTAGCGCCCTTCCATCAGCTTGATTTCCAGCTCGGTGCGCGGATGGGCACCCAGCACCTTCAACGGCTCGCGCCCGGCGCTGCGCGGCCCGCGCGTCGCGGCCTCGGCCAGCTTCACGACCGCGCTGTTCATGCCGACTTCGAAAATCTCGGCGGTATTGGCCAGGCGACCATATTTGCCGTCATGCAGCAGATAGGGACCGAAGCGGCCGATATTCGCCACGATCGGCAGCCCGGTTTCGGGATGCAAACCGACTTCGCGCGGCAGGCTCAGCAGTTTGATGCCCCAATCGAGCGTCAATTCGCCATCGGGCAGATCCTTGGGGATCGATCCGCGCTTGGCCTCCTTGCCCTCGCCCATCTCGATATAGGGGCCGAAGCGACCGACCTTCTTGACGATGTCCTGCCCGGTTTCGGGATGCTGGCCCAGCACCTCCGGCCCTGTATCTTCGCCATCCTTGCCGCCCGGCTGACCGAATTTCCGCGTAAATTTACATTCGGGATAGTTGGAACAGGCGATGAACGCGCCGAACCGGCCGCCGCGCAGCGACAATTGCCCGTCCGCGCACAGTGGGCAGGCGCGCGGATTGCTGCCATCGGCCTTAGGCGGGAACAGCATGGGTTCGAGGAACTTGTCCAGTTCGGCGGTGATGTCCGACGGCTTCTGCTCCATGATTTCGGCCGTTTTGGGCTTGAAATCGCGCCAAAAGGCTTCGAGCACTTCCTGCCACTGGGCACGACCGCCGGAAATATCGTCCAGCTCGTCCTCCAGGCCCGCGGTGAAATCATAGGACACATAGCGTTCGAAAAAGCGCTCCAGAAAGGCCGTTACCAGCCGCCCGCTTTCCTCGGCGAAAAAGCGGTTCTTCTCGATCCGCACATAGTCGCGGTCCTTGAGCACCTGCAACGTCGAGGCATAGGTGGACGGACGCCCGATCCCCAGCTCCTCAAGCCGCTTGACGAGGCTGGCTTCGGAATAGCGCGGCGGCGGCTGGGTGAAATGCTGGTCCGCCATGACCTTCTTCTTCGCAGGCGCATCGCCTTCCGCCATGCGGGGCAGCAACTTTCCGTCTTCGTCGTCGCTGTCGTCGCGCCCTTCCTCATACAAAGCAAGGAAGCCGGGGAAGATCACCACCTGCCCCGTAGCGCGCAGCGTATGCGTGCCGGTGGCGTCGTTCATGTCGATGGTGGTGCGTTCCAGCCGTGCCGACGCCATCTGGCTGGCGAGCGCGCGCTTGAACACCAGGTCGTAGAGGCGCGAATGGTCGCCGCTGCCCACCTTGTCGCGCGAAAAATCGGTCGGGCGGATGGCTTCATGCGCTTCCTGCGCATTCTTCGCCTTGGTCTGATAGATACGTGGCTTGTCCGGCACATAGCCGCCATCATAGCGCGCCGCGATCGCGGCGCGCGCGGCGGAAATGGCGCTGCCGTCCATCTGCACGCCATCGGTTCGCATATAGGTGATCGCGCCATCTTCGTAGAGCTGCTGCGCGATCCGCATCGTATGGCTGGCCGAGAAGCCGAGCTTGCGCGCCGCTTCCTGCTGAATCGTCGAAGTGGTGAAAGGCGGCGGCGGGTTGCGGGTAAGCGGCTTGGTCTCGACCCGTTCGACGGTGAAGCGTCCGGCTTCGACATCGGCCTTGGCGGCCATCGCGTCGCCTTCCTTGCCGATCGTCAGCCGCTCGATCTTCTCGCCCTTCCACCGGACGAGGCGCGCAGTGAAGGCGGTTCCGTCCTGCTCCATCTCCGCCGTGACCGACCAATATTCTTGCGGATTGAAGGATTCGATCTCGCGCTCGCGCTCGACCACCAACCGCAACGCGACCGATTGCACGCGGCCCGCCGACTTGGCACCGGGCAGCTTGCGCCACAGCACCGGCGACAGGGTGAAGCCCACCAGATAGTCGAGCGCCCGGCGTGCGCGGTATGCGTCGATCAGATCCTCGTCCAGCGCGCGCGGCTTGGCCATCGCGTCCAGCACCGCCGCCTTGGTGATCGCGTTGAACGTCACCCGGTCCACGACGGCGGGCAGCGCCTTCTTGGCGCGCAGCACTTCCTGCACATGCCAGCTGATCGCTTCCCCTTCGCGATCAGGGTCAGTCGCGAGGATGAGGCGCGTAGCCTTCTTGGCGGCATCGCTGATGGCCTTGAGCTGCTTGCCCTTGTCGCCATAATTTTCCCACGACATCGCAAAGCCGTCGTCCGGGTCCACCGACCCATCCTTCGCAGGCAGGTCGCGAATATGGCCATAGCTGGCGAGCACATGGAAATCCCCGCCCAGATATTTTTCGATAGTCTTCGCCTTGGCCGGCGATTCAACGATGACAAGCTGCATTTACGGCCCCGAACTTTGATGCCTCACACGTACGCGCGAGTCTGGAAGGCGATGACGGCGGGCGTCAAGCGGTGCGTGTGATTAGGGGAGATGACGGGGGATGGCCAGCCCCTACCGCCCGCTGAGAGCGAAGACGCGCCTGTCAGGCTACCTGATGATGACCATCGATCCTAAACCGCTTGGCTCATCCAGCGCGGAATATCCCGTTGGGCATGCAGTACGCGCCAGACATCGATATGGCCTGGTTGCTCCATGTAGAAAATAAGGTAGGGGAAGCGAACGAGCTTGCGGGTCCGCAAACCCGGCAGGTCCAATTCGTGGGCATAGCGCGCCGACCCGCTACCTGGACGGGCCGCTATCATCTTGTAGGCCTGGCTCAATGCCTCGATGAAGCGCAGCGCGACATCCTCCCCGGCTTCTTCACGATAGTAATCGACCGCTTCCTCGACGTCGCTTCTCGCCAGTGCGCGGGGCACCACCAGCTTGGCCCTCATTTTGCGCGCGAAAGGCGAGCGCGATCACGCAAATCGGCAAAATAGCTTTCATCGACAGCTTGGGTCGGGGCACTGGCCGCACCATCGAGCAGCAGACGGCGCAGATTCTGCCGGTCCTGATCTTTGCGGATCAGTTCCCGCACATATTCGCTGCTGGTACCAAAGCCGCGGCCTGAGACCTGCTGATCGACAAATGTCTTGAGGGTTTCAGGCAAGGAAATGTTCATCGTGCTCATGGCACGCGACATAGCGGATTTGGCAAAATTTGGCAAGGATGGCTAGCGTGGATGGCAGCCTTGTCTATCGCAAACTCACCCGTCCGCCCGCCAACCGATCAAGCCGCTCGGCAAGTTCCAGTTCCAGCAGGACCGTCTGCACGACCGCCGGACTAAAGCCGCTCAGCCGGATTAGGTCATCGACCGGCGCGGGCGCATGGCTGAGCAGCGCGATCACCGCGTCGCGTTCGCCCGCCGCGACGTCGCTCGACACGGGTTCGCCCGCAAAGTCGAAGCTGCCCTGTCGCACCATGCGCGGGTCGATCTGGCCGACCGCTTCCAGCACGTCGGCCGCATTCTGGATCAGCGTCGCGCCGTCGCGGATCAACTGGTTGCATCCCTGCGCGCGCGGGTCGAGCGGAGAGCCGGGCACGGCCATCACCTCGCGCCCAGCCTCTCCCGCAAGCCGCGCGGTGATGAGCGAGCCGGACTTGGGCGCGGCTTCGACCACCACGGTCCCCAGCGCCAGTCCGGCAATGATGCGGTTGCGTGCCGGAAAATGGCGGGCCAGTGGCTGGGTGCCGGGGGGATGTTCGGTCACCAGCAGACCTTCGTCCGCGATCTGCGCCTGCAAGTCGCGATTTTCCGGCGGGAATACGACGTCCAGCCCGCAGGCGATGACGCCGATCGTCCCGGTCGCTACCGATCCCTGATGCGCCGCCGTGTCGATGCCGCGCGCCAGCCCTGACACGACCACTGCGCCGCGCTGCCCCAAGTCCTGCGCCAAAACCCGCGCAAAGCGCACCGCCGCCGCCGACGCATTGCGCGCGCCGACCATCGCGATACATTGGCCCTCCGCCAGCGCCGCACTGCCGCGCACGATCAGCGCAGGCGGCGCGCCCTCCATCTGGTCGAGCAGCGCGGGATAGTCCGCATCGCCCATCATCAAATAGCGTGCGCCCAAAGCCTGCGACGCGGCAATCTCCCGCTCCACCGCGCCCGCGTCCGCCACGCTGGCCTTGCCGCCACCGCGCGCCGCCAAGTCAGGGATGGCGCGCAACGCTGCGCCGGCCGTGCCGAAACGGGCGAGCAATTGCCGATAGCTGACCGGTCCGATCCGGGGCGATCGGATCAGCCGCAGCCGGTCGAACCGCTCCCCCTCGCTCATTCCTTCGCGGCTCCGATCTTCGGCTCCGTGCCCTGCATCAGCCGCGCGATATTGGCGCGGTGCCGCCACAGCAGGATCAGCGTCAGCGCCAGCGTCACCGGCACCAGGTCGATCCGCCCCATGAACCACAAAGCGATCGGCGCGCTGACCGCTGCCGCCATGCCGCCGACCGACGACCATTTCGTTCCGAACAGCGCAGCCAGCCACACCGCAGCAAAAATGCACCCGGCGGGCCAATGGAGCGCCGTCACCACGCCCATCATCGTCGCCACGCCCTTGCCCCCGGCAAAGCGCAGCCAGACCGGGTAGCAATGGCCGATAAACGCCATCGCGCCCGCCATCGGTCCGCCACCCTCGATAAGCGCAGCGCCGATCAGCACCGCCACCGCGCCCTTGAGCAGATCCAGCAGCAAGGTCGCCGCCGCCAGCCCCTTGCGCCCGGTCCGCAGCACATTGGTCGCGCCGATATTGCCCGACCCGATCTGCCGCAAATCCCCCGCCCCGGTGAGGCGCGTCAGCACCAGGCCAAAGGGGATAGAGCCAAGCAGATAGCCAAGGGCCAGCACGAAGAGCGGAAGCAGCCAGGGAAGTGTCATGATCTCGCCGATAGAAGGAAAGCGCGACCATAGCGTGACGAACGGCACGGGCAATGGGCAAGATACGGGCATTCCGATCCATCTTGTGATAGTTGGTTTGCCGTGATGCACGACCAGGAATTGATCCGTATATTGGCCGACGACCCCTTTCGGTTGCAGGCTCTGTCGATCGTTCGGGCGCTCGACCTTGCGGATGGTTGGATCGGCGCTGGCTTCGTGCGCGACGCCATATGGGACCGATTGCATGGCCGCCCTGTCCAGCCACCCATCGGCGACATAGACGTCCTTTGGTTTAATGCCGCCAGAGCCACGCCTGAGGTGGATAAAGGTCTTGAAGCCTCACTCCTCCCTCATTCGCCGGACTCGATCTGGTCCGTAAAAAACCAGGCGCGTATGCATGATCGCAACGGAGATACGCTCTATACCGATGTCGCAGATGCGATGCGACACTGGCCAGAAACGGCTACGGCTGTGGCGGTTCGGCTGTCGCGATCAGGGCAAATTGAAATCAATGCACCCTACGGCTTGGACGATCTATTTGCTCTGCGGCTGCAACCGACGCCGGATTTTGTGACGAGCAAGCGCGCCATCTTTGACGCACGGGTTCGCAGCAAGCGGTGGCAGGAGCGCTATCCCTTACTCCGCTCCTGACAGCTTCCCAATAGTTGACACCCTCGCTCGATGTCGCGACATGGTCGGCATAATGACCGTCGCATCCTCCGCCCCGATCCTGTTTTTCGATTCCGGCGTCGGGGGTCTGTCCATCCTTGCACCTGCGCGCGCGCTGATACCTACGGCGCCAGTGATTTACGCCGCCGACAGCGCGGGCTTTCCCTATGGGACCAAGAGCGAGGCGGAGATTGCGGCGCGGGTGCCCGCGTTGCTAGGGCGGCTGGTCGAACGCTATCGGCCGCGCCTTGCCGTCATTGCCTGCAACACCGCGTCTACCATCGCGCTCCAGCATGTGCGCGCCGCGCTCGACATTCCGGTCGTCGGCACCGTCCCGGCGATAAAGCCCGCTGCCCTGGCGTCCAAAAGCCGCGTGTTCGGCGTACTCGGCACTGCCGCCACCGTGCGCCAGCCCTATGTCGATCGGCTCGCCGCCGAACATGGCGCGGACTGCATCATGCTGCGCCATGGCAGCGCGGCGCTGGTCGAACTGGCCGAGGCGAAGCTGCGCGGCGAACCGCTCGATCCCGCCATCGCCCGCACCGCGCTGGCAGGATTGACCGAACAGCCCGGCGGCGATCGGATGGATGTAGTGGCGCTCGCCTGCACCCATTTTCCGCTGGTCGAGGCCGAACTGGCGGCCGCTGCACCTCGTCCGCTCACCTTCGTCCACGGCGGCGACGGCATTGCCCGGCGCATCGCCTTTCTGACGCAGGGCCAGCCCTGGCCCGACACGCCGCCACCGGGCATAGCGATATTCACGCGCGTCGATGACAAGGTCCGCGCCCTCGTCCCGGCGCTCGCCCGCTACGGTCTTTCCCGCCTGGAACAGCTATAATATAGAGACTTGGACAAAAGGTCCGATATCACTGATCGGTATTTCCCCCTATGTCTGCGAGCGGTTAGCGCTGGTAATGCGCGCCATCTACCGGTAAACGCCGCACCCAGAGGATGCGGGCCATCAAGGGATAGGGCGAGCGTGAACTACAAGCATATCTTTGCGCAGGCGATCGACCGTCTTCATGAAGAAGGCCGGTATCGGGTGTTCATCGACATCCTCCGCAACCGCGGTTCCTACCCCAATGCGCGCTGTTTCCACGGCCATAACGGCCCCAAGCCGATCGCCGTCTGGTGCTCCAACGACTATCTCGCCATGGGCCAGCATCCCAAGGTGATCGCCGCGATGGAAGAGGCGCTGCACGATGTCGGCGCGGGTTCCGGCGGCACGCGCAATATCGGCGGCAACACCCATTATCATGTCGATCTGGAAGGCGAACTGGCCGACCTGCATGGCAAGGAAGCCGCCCTGCTGTTCACGTCGGGCTATGTCTCGAACGAAGCGACGCTGGCGACGCTGGCGCGACTGCTGCCTGGCTGCATCATCTTTTCCGACGAACTCAACCATGCCAGCATGATCGCGGGCATCCGCAATTCGGGCTGCGAAAAGCGCGTCTTCCGCCACAATGATGTCGAGCATCTGCGGGAATTGCTGGCTGCCGAAGACCCCGAAGCCCCCAAGCTGATCGCCTTTGAAAGCGTCTATTCGATGGATGGCGACGTCGCCCCGATCGCGGAAATCTGCGACCTGGCCGACGAGTTCAACGCGCTCACCTATCTCGACGAAGTCCATGCCGTGGGCATGTATGGCGCGCGGGGCGGCGGCATTTCGGAACGCGACGATGTCGCGGATCGGCTGACCATCATCGAAGGCACGCTTGGTAAAGCGTTCGGCGTCATGGGCGGCTATATCGCGGCCGACCAGATGATCGTCGATGTGATCCGCAGCTATGCGCCCGGCTTCATCTTCACCACCTCGCTGTCACCCGTGCTGGTCGCCGGCGTGCTGGCGAGCGTGCGCCACCTCAAAGCGTCGAGCGAAGAGCGCGAGGGCCAGCAGGCCGCCGCCGCGATGCTCAAGACGATGATGGCGGACGCTGGCCTGCCGGTTATGCCGTCAGTCACGCATATCGTCCCGCTGATGGTCGGCGATCCGGTCAAGGCCAAGCGGATCAGCGATATTCTGCTGGCCGAATATGGTGCTTATGTGCAGCCCATCAACTATCCCACCGTCCCACGCGGCACCGAGCGGCTGCGTTTCACGCCCGGCCCGGCGCACACCGAAGCGATGATGCGCGACCTGGTGAACGCGCTGGTCGAGATTTGGGACCGGCTGGATTTGGAGAAGGCAGCGCGGCGCGCGGCTTGAATTCTCCCCTCAAGGCAACTGTCTCCGTTCGCCCTGAGCTTGTCGAAGCCTGTCCTGAGCGCCTGCCTTGCAGGCAGTCGAAGGGGGCCTTATTTCCTTGAGTAAGGCAAGAGGCTTCGACAGGCTCAGCCCGAACGGCCGGGGGGTTGGTGCGTAATCAGTAGTTCTCGCTAGAGCGAGAGGCAGGGCTAACCCAGTGCCACGCCCCCCCGCAGCGCATAACCGCGATACAGCGGCCGAACGCTGGCTTCACCGCCAACGTCCCCCGCCACTTTCTCGATCGCCGCTCCCAGCACATGGCGCGGCGTCACATGGAACCGCGCCAGCCATCCGAACAGCACCCGCCGCCACACAGCCGGCCAACCTTCCTGCTGCCCGAAATCGACAACTTCGAGTCGACCGCCCGGCGCAACGCAGCGCGCGGCTTGCGTCAGCGCCGCCTCCCACTGCGGGATCATCGATAGCGCATAACTGATGAACACCCGATCGAACGTGGCTTGACCGAACAGCGCCATCGGATCGAAATCGACAGCATCGCCTTGTGCCAACCGGACGCAGCGCGCCATGCCGACTCGTTCGACCGACAATTGCGCGGTGTCGAGCATCGCCTGCGAAATATCGACGCCGTACAGCCGCGCATGGGGCCAGGCCTTGCCCACCGCGATCAGGTTGCGCCCGGTGCCACAGCCAATCTCCAACACGCTGCCACCCGATGGCGGGGAGAGGTCAGCGATCAGGCCGTCCCGACCCAGCAGATAATATTTGCGGGTAATATCGTAGATATGGCGCTGCCAGCGATAGGTGCCATCCATCAACCGCCCATGGTCGCTCACAGCGCGTCCTTCAGCACATAGAGATGCACGCCGCCATAAATGGCCGACCGGTCGCGCGCGGTATAGTCGAGCGACGCTTCGGCGCGATACGCCCAGCGGTTGAGTACAGCATCGACAACCCTCCCCGGCAAGATGCTGGGTTCGCCCGCGGTGCGGAACAGCAACCGTGCGCCGGGCTTGGCGGTCCGGGTGATCTGCGCCCAGAGCGCGTTCAACTGCTCGTCATCCATCCAGTCCTGCGCATCGAGCAGGATGTAGCGATCCGCCGATGCATCGGGCTGTTCGCGCAGAAAGTCGGTGAAATTGGCATGGCGCACATCGACCCGGTCCGCGCGCGCACGAACGGCGTCATGATTGGCGGCCTGCAAATAGGGCGGCAATGGCCCCTCACCACCATCATAGCCCCGGCCGAACGCCTGCACCGCGAAATAATTATCCTTGAGGTCAAAGTCGCAGGCCAGCTTCTCCAACCGGGCCTTCAACACCACGTCCATGCGCGCGTCACCGGCCAGCGCCTCGAACTGGGCGGGCGGGATGCCCAGGCCAAATAGCGAGGCCGGCTGGCTGGTGAGCCAGCGGACAAAGGCCCGGTCGAAAATCGGCGCGACCTCCCGCTCGAAAATCTCGCGCTGTTCGGCGCGTGACGTTGCGGCCAGCATCCGCCGCAGGTCCACGCCATGTACCCGCGCCAGCAGATGCGCCGCACCGATGAAGCGGCCCAGCAGGCCATGTTTGTAAATGCCGCGCGCAAATCCGCCGATCCGCCGCCGCCCGATCAGGTCGCGTCCTTCCCAATAGCGCCGCGTCGCTTCATCGAGGTGCGGCGCGACGATGTCGCGATAGGCGGCGATATTCTCCTTGCTGTCCGCCTGCGCGAAAAAGCGGTGGAAGGCGGCATGGTCGGGCAAGGTCCGTGCCGCCATCAGCTTCAACTTGTTAAGCGCGATATGCGCGGTGTTAAGATCGACGGCGGTAATCTTGGCCGGATCAGCGGTCAGGTAGGACAATACGTTGCAGCCCCCCGACGCGATCGTCACGACATGGCTGTCGGGCGTGATCGCCAGCGCTTCCATGTCGACGGCGGGGTCTTCCCAAATCTGGGCATAGACTAGGCCGCGAAAGGCGAAGGTGAAGGCGCGCTCCAGCAGCCCCTGTTTGGACAGATGCCGGTGGCGATGCACCGCGCGCGTGACGTTCTGATGTGCCGGTGCCGCCATGTCGTTCAAGCCTCCTCGCAGTCGGGTCGTGGGCGGCGCATAGGGCAGATGCGTGTCGCGGCCGTGACGGTAGCGTTACGTCCTTGTGACCAGCTTGCGGAACCGCTGGCGCGCTCACATCTTCTGGAGGGAATGGCTCACTGGATCGAACCCCACCCCACCGGCATCTATGTCCGCCCCGCCGATGCCTGGATCGACCCGTCGATGCCGCGCGAGCGGGCGTTGGTGACACATGGCCATGCCGATCATGCGCGCGGCGGCCATGGCCATGTCTGGGCCACGCGTGAAACGCTGGCGATCATGGGGCTGCGCTATGGCACCGCATCGGGCACGCCGGTCGGCTATGGCGAAGAAATCCGGCTGGGTGGCGTCACCATCCGCTATGTGCCTGCGGGTCATGTGCTGGGATCGGCGCAGATCGTGCTGACCCATGCGGGCGAACGGGTCGTCGTGACCGGCGATTACAAGCGCCGCCCTGACCCGACCTGCCCGCCGTTCGAGCCGGTGCCCTGCGACATCTTCGTCACCGAAGCGACGTTCGGCCTGCCTGTCTTCCGCCATCCCGACACGGGCAGCGAGATCGACCGGCTGCTCGCCGCGCTCCATGCCAATCCTGATCGTAGCGTGCTGGTCGGGGCCTATGCCCTGGGCAAGGCGCAGCGAATCATCTGCGAACTGCGCGCGCGCGGGCATAGCGACCCCATCTACCTCCACGGCGCGATGGAACGGATGTGCGCCCTCTATGCCGAACTCGGCGTCGAGATGGGCGACCTGCGCCCCGCCACCGGCGTCGCGGCCAAGGATATGCGCGGCGCGATCGTCGTCGCGCCACCCTCCGCGCTTAACGACCGCTGGAGCCGCCGCCTGCCCGCCCCGATCACCGCCATGGCGTCAGGCTGGATGCGCGTGCGCCAGCGGGCGCGCCAGAAGAATGTCGAACTGCCGCTGATCCTGTCCGACCATGCCGACTGGGACGAACTGACCGACACGATCCGCGAGGTCGCCCCCACCGAAACCTGGATCACCCATGGCCGCGAAGAAGCCCTGCTCCACTGGTGCATGACCCACCAGATCCGCGCCCGCGCGCTGGCGCTGGTCGGGCGCGATGATGAGGAGGAGGAAGGGTGAACATGAATAACGCCACCCCTCAACCGTTCGGGCTGAGCCTGTCGAAGCCCTTCACTTTTCCTCAGAAGAAGAAAAGCCCTTCGACAGGCTCAGGGCGAACGGCAATCAAAGTCACATCATGAGACCCTTCTCCCAACTCCTCGACGCGCTCGTCTACACCCGCTCGCGCAATGGCAAGCTGGCGCTGATCGCTGCCTATCTGCGCGTGGCCCCAGACCCGGATCGTGGCTGGGCGCTCGCCGCGCTGACCGGCAATCTCGACCTCAAGGCCGTCAAATCCTCCGCCATTGGTGAGATGATCCGCGCTCGCGTCGATCCCGTCCTCTACGAAATGAGCCGCGACTATGTCGGCGATCTCGCCGAAACCGTCGCCCTGCTCTGGCCCCCGCCGCCCAACGAGCCGCCCGACTTGGACGATGGCACGTTGACGCTCGCTACCGTGGTCGATCGCCTGCACGCCACCAGCCGCGCCGCCGCGCCCGACGTTCTGGCGCAGATGATGAACCATCTCGATGCATCGGGCCGCTTCGCCCTGCTCAAACTCGCGACCGGGGGCCTGCGCGTTGGCATCTCGGCACGCCTCGCCAAGACGGGCTTTGCGCAGGCGTTCGGCCTCGACGTCGATGATGTCGAACAGGTCTGGCATTCCCTGACCCCGCCCTATGCCGCATTGTTCGACTGGGCGGAGGGCCGCACCGAACGCCCCGACCCGTCGGGTACGCCCTTCTTCCGCCCCTTCATGCTCGCCCACCCGCTCGAAGCCGACAGCGTCGACCTCATCGACTATGTTGCCGAATGGAAATGGGACGGTATCCGCATCCAGATCGTCGGCACAGGCAGCGAGACCCGCCTCTACAGCCGTGCGGGCGACGATATTTCCGCCAGCTTCCCCGAAATCGCCGCCGCCTTCACCGGCCATGCCGTGCTGGACGGCGAATTATTGGTGCGCGGCGAGTTTCAGGGCGGCGAAGCGGCGAGCTTCAACGCCCTGCAACAACGGCTCGGCCGCAAGGTCGTCAGCGCCAAGATGCAGGCGGATTATCCCGCTTTCGTCCGCCTCTATGACTTGCTGCTGGAGGGCGACGACGACCTGCGCGCCCTCCCCTGGACCGACCGCCGCGCCCGGCTCGAAGCCTATATGCCGCATCTCGATGCCACCCGCTTCGACCTCTCCACCATCATCGACGCCGCCGATTTCGACACGCTCGCCGACATCCGCGCCGGTGCCCGCGACGCCGCGATCGAAGGGGTGATGCTCAAGCGCCGCGACAGCCCCTATGTCGCGGGGCGCAAGGCTGCGCTCTGGTATAAATGGAAGCGCGATCCGCTGACCGCCGATTGCGTGATGATGTACGCCCAGCGCGGCCACGGCAAACGCTCGTCCTTTTATTCGGACTATACGTTCGGCTGCTGGACGGCGGACGGCGAACTGCATCCGGTCGGCAAGGCCTATAGCGGCTTTACCGACGAGGAACTCAAGATGCTCGACCGCTTCGTGCGCCAGAATACGGTGGCGCGCTTCGGCCCGGTGCGGGAAGTCGAAAAGTCGCTCGTGCTGGAAGTCGCATTCGACAGCATCCACGACAGCAAGCGCCACAAATCAGGCCTCGCCATGCGCTTCCCCCGCATCGCCAGGATCCGGCGCGATAAACCTGCGGCTGAGGCGGATACGGTGGAGGGGTTGAAGAAACTGGTGCGCTGAGCCTACCTCACCAACACAAACGGGCCAGCGGCGGGAATGTCCCGCCACTGGCCCGCCGTCCTTCATGTCACCTAACAGGGATCAGGGCATCAATACCGTGTCGATGACATGAATGACGCCGTTGGACTGGTTGACGTCAGCGATCGTCACCTTGGACGTGCCGCCCTTGGCATCCTGAAGATAGACGGCGTCGCCATCCTTCCATGCGGTAAGTGGCTGGCCTTCCACCGTGGTCAGCGTTGCCTTGCCACCGGCGGCCTGTGCGGCGGCGATGATGTCGGCGGCGTTCATCTTGCCCGCGACAACATGGTAGGTCAGGATCTTCGTCAGCGTCGCCTTATTTTCCGGCTTCACCAGCGTATCGACCGTACCGGCGGGCAGCTTGGCAAAGGCGGCGTTGGTCGGCGCGAACACGGTGAACGGCCCGGCGCTCTTAAGCGTATCGACGAGGCCAGCGGCCTTGACGGCGGCCACCAGCGTCGTGTGATCCTTCGAATTGACGGCGTTATCGACGATATCCTTGGTCGGATACATGGCCGCGCCGCCAACCATCGGGTTCTTTTCCATATGATGATTGGCCAGGGCCGCGCCGCTGACGGACAACAGGGTCGCGGCCAGCGCGAGCGAGACGTTCGAGAATTTCATGGGCTTACTTCCTCTTCCACGCATCAGCTTGATAGGGATGCGATGCCCTTACGTTTGCGGACTGGATAAGGTTGCGCCACTGCCCCTTAAGGCATGTGCTGGGCGCCCCGCCGAAGCATCTGACTTTGCGCTGTCACGCCAAGCCCCTATATGACCCTTTTAGCGCGCATGCCGCGTACAGGATATGGAGACGAGATTGAGCAAGGTTCTGGTCATCGGCGCAGGCGGCGTCGGGTCTGTCGCAGTTCACAAGATGGCGATGAACCCAGATATTTTCTCGCACATCACGCTGGCCAGCCGCCGCATCGTGAGTTGCGAGAAGGTCGCCGAATCGGTTCTGGCCCGCACCGGCGTTACCATCGACGTGGCGCAGGTCGATGCCGATGATGTCGCGGCCACCATCGCACTCATCGAAAAGGTGCAGCCCAAGCTGGTTGTCAACCTGGCCCTGCCCTATCAGGATCTCAACATCATGGACGCGTGCCTCGCGACCAAGACCGACTATCTCGACACCGCCAATTACGAACCGCGCGACACGCCCAAGTTCGAATATGGCTGGCAATGGGCCTATCAGGATCGCTTTAAGGAAGCAGGCATCATGGCGTTGCTGGGTTCGGGATTCGACCCCGGCGTGACCAGCGTCTTCGCCAGCTACATCAAGAAGCATCTGCTCGACACGATCGACACGCTCGACATTCTCGATTGCAATGGCGGCGACCATGGCCAGCATTTCGCGACCAACTTCAACCCGGAAATCAACATCCGCGAAGTGACCGCGCCCTCGCGTCACTGGGAAGCGGGCGAATGGGTCGAAGGCCCGGCGCTCAGCCACAAGCAGACGTTCGATTTCGACCAGGTCGGCGAGAAGAATATGTACCTCATGTATCATGAGGAACTGGAAAGCCTCGCCAAATTCTATCCTGAAATCAAACGTATCCGCTTTTGGATGACGTTCGGCGACGCCTATCTCAAGCATCTCGAAGTGCTGCAGAATGTCGGCATGACCCGCATCGACCCGGTGATGTATGAGGGCAAGGAGATCATCCCGCTGCAGTTCCTCAAGGCCGTGCTGCCCGAACCATCCAGCCTAGGCTCGACCACCAAGGGCAAGACCAATATCGGCGACATCGCGACCGGCGTGAAGGATGGCGAGGCCAAGACCGTTTATCTCTATCAGGTCTGCGATCATGAGGACGCCTATGCCGAAACCGGCAACCAGGCAGTCAGCTACACCACCGGCGTTCCGGCGATGATCGGGGCCGCCATGATGCTGTCGGGCGCGTGGCGCGGCGAAGGCGTGTTCAACATCGAACAGTTCGATCCCGACCCTTTCATGGACATGCTCAACAAGCATGGCCTGCCCTGGCAGGTGAAGGAACTGGACGCGCCGCTGAATTTCTAACGCGCGGGCATCCCAGCCTGACTCCGTCATCCCCGCGCAGGCGGGGATCCATCTCCTGCCCAAGCCCTAGATGTGACGTCGGGAAATAGATTCCCGCCTTCGCGGGAATGACGAGGTTCTACTATGGAAACCAAAGCCGGCGATCCCGCCGCCTTCGCGCATTTCGATCTGTATCGCGTCCCCTCGCCCGCCTTCGTGGTGGATGAGGCCGCGATCCGGCGCAATCTGGCGATCCTCGCCGATGTCCGCGACCGCGCGGGCATCAAAGTGCTGGGCGCGCTCAAGGCCTTTTCCATGTGGTCGCTGGGCAGCGTCGTGGGCGAATATCTCGACGGCGTGTGCGCATCGGGCCTGTACGAAGCGCGCCTTGGCCGCGAGGAATATAGCGGCGAGGTCGCAACCTATTGCGCCGCCTACAAGCCCGACGACCTGGCCGAAATCCTTAAGATTTCCGACCATGTCATCTTCAACAGCCCTGGTCAGATCGCCCGTTTCAAGCCCCAGATCGACGCCGCCCGCGCCGCCGGGCATGATTTCGACATCGGCCTGCGCATCAACCCGCAAAACCCGGAGGGCGAGGTCGCCAAATATGACCCGTCGCAGCCGCACAGCCGCCTTGGCTTTCCCGTCAGCCAGTTGACGCCCGATCATCTGTCGGGTGTCGACGGCATCCATTTCCATAATCTGTGCGAACAGGATTTGGCACCGCTGGAACGCACCTGGGCGGCGGTTGAACCGCATATCCTGCCGCATCTCTCGACCCTCAAATGGCTGAATTTCGGCGGCGGCCACCACATCACCCGCGCCGATTATCAGCGCGACGATCTCGTCGCCTTTCTCCAGGGCGTGAAGGCCAAGACTGGCCTCACCCTCTATCTGGAACCAGGCGAAGCGATGGCGCTCGACGCAGGCATATTGGTCGGCGAAATTCTCGACGTGATCGACAATGGCATGCCCGTCGCCATCACCGACATCTCCGCGACCTGCCACATGCCCGACGTGATCGAGGCGCCCTATCGCCCCGCGATGCTGCATGAGCCGAGCGAAGGCCCGCTGGTCCGACTCGGTGGTCCCTCCTGCCTTGCCGGGGACATTATTGGCGACTATCATGTGCCTGGTGGCGCGGAACCGGGTGCGCGTATCGCCTTCCTTGACCAGGCCCATTATTCGATGGTCAAGACCAATAGCTTCAACGGCGTGCCCCTGCCCGCCATCTGGCTGTGGAACTCGTCCACTGACGATCTCCGGCAAATCCGGGCCTTTTCCTATCAGGACTTCAAGGCCCGTCTCTCCTGACGCACGCTTCGTGCGACCTTGCGCAACAAAATTTTCATATGCGCTTTACAGGGGGGACCCCTCAGCATATAGCGGCCGTCCGCTGCCCCATGGGACTTCCACCGCAAGGCAGCTTCTTTCACCTTGACTACACTGGAGGTCCCTTGAATTGCACAAGCATCCTAGCGCGCTGGGGGTAGCAACCGCCCTCACACCGGCAGCACCGGTAACGCTTATTCGTCCCCAAGCTGCGGCTCGGGCAGCCCGATTCTTCGTCGAGAAGTTTCCGGGGCGCTCGCTCTATGCGGTGAAGGCGAACCCCTCGCCCGATTTGCTTCGGACATTGTGGGACAGCGGTATCTCGCACTATGACGTTGCTTCCATCGCGGAAGTGCGCCTCGTCGCCGAAACGCTGCCGGACGCGAAGCTTTGCTTCATGCATCCGGTCAAGGCTGAAGAAGCCATTGCCGAAGCCTATGCCGTCCATGGCGTGCGCACCTTCTCGCTCGACACGATCGACGAGCTGGAAAAGATCATGCGCGCCACCAATGACGCGACCGATCTTGAACTGTGCGTCCGCCTGCGCGTATCGTCCGAGCATAGCGAACTGTCCCTCGCGTCGAAATTCGGCGCGGAACTGGGCGAGACCCGCGATCTGCTGATGGCCACCCGCCAGGCTGCCGATGCCCTGGGCATCTGCTTCCATGTCGGCAGCCAGGCGATGAGCCCGCAGGCCTATAGCGACGCCATCGAACGCGTCCGTGCGGCGATCGTCGATGCGGCGGTCACGGTCGACATCATCGATGTCGGCGGCGGCTTTCCGTCCATCTATCCCGGCATGGAGCCGGTCGCGCTCGAAAATTATTTCGATGCGATCCACCGTGGCTTTGAAAGCCTGCCGGTCAGCTATTCGTCCGAATTGTGGTGCGAACCCGGCCGGGCCTTGTCCGCCGAGTATAGCTCCATCATCGTCCGGGTAGAGCGCCGTCGCGGCACCGAACTCTACATCAACGACGGTGCCTATGGTGCCTTGTTCGATGCGGCGCATATCGGCTGGCGCTTCCCCGTCGCGCTGCTGCGCGAAGAGGATAGCATGGCGGAGCAGACCGGCTTCTCCTTCTACGGCCCGACCTGCGACGATATGGACCATATGGTCGGTCCGTTCATGCTGCCCGCCGATGTCGGCGTCGGCGACTATATCGAGATCGGCATGCTGGGCGCCTATGGCGCAGCGATGCGGACCGGCTTCAACGGCTTCACGTCGGAAGCGACGATCGAAGTGGAGGATGCGCCGATGGCCAGCCTCTATGCCGAAGCCGTACCCGCCCGCCGTCGCGCAACCGTCATCAAGCTGGGCTAAACCGACCCCGGTTTCCCTGTTGGAGAGGATGCCAGTCCCTCGCCGCTTCCCCCTGCGGCGAGGGATTTTTTATCGGCGGAAGATGCCGACCATCTCGACATGGGTGGACCAGCGGAATTGCCCGACCGGGCGCACGCTCTCCAGGCGATAGCCGCCCGCGACCAGATGCACCGCGTCGCGCGCGAAGCTTGCCGGATTGCAGGAGACATAGGCGATCACCGGCACGGTCGAGGCCGCCAGTTGCATCACCTGCTCGCGCGCGCCCGCGCGCGGCGGGTCCAGCACGACGGCGGCAAAACGGTTGAGTTCCTCCGGCGTCAGCGGACGTCGGAACAGGTCGCGATGATCCGCCACCATCCGCCGCTGCGCCCGCTGGCCCGCCAGCTTGAGCGCAAGCAGCACATCACGCGCACCCTCCGCCGCATAGACGGGGCGCGCCGCACCCAGCGCCAGCGCGAAGGTGCCGAGGCCACTGAAGAGGTCGGCGATCGCCCCCGTCTCCGGCATCGCATCGCGCACCGTCGCGACCAACGCCGCTTCGCCATCGGGCGTCGCCTGCAAGAAGGAGAAAGCCGGAAAGCCGACCGCCACGCCGCCGAACGTCACGGTGGCCGCTTCGGGTTCCCAGCGCGTTTGCGGCCCATCGCCCTCGTCAATCGTCAGCCGGGCAAGCCCATGCGTCCGCGCGAATTCGCCCAGCCCTTCGTCTGCCGCCAGTCCCTCGACCCGCACCCCTTCCAGCAGCAGGTCGACACCCTGGTCGATCAACGACATGCGGACATGCGCGGCCCGCTTGTCCGGCAGGATCAGCGCCAGCAAATCCCGCAACGGCGCGAGCAGCGCGAACAGGCGCATGTCGAGAACCGTACACATGGTGAGGTCGATGAGCGTGTGGCTGCCCGCCTCGGCAAAGCCGATCGTGATCTTGCGTCCTGATCGCGCCGCGCGCAGCGATGCGCGCCGCCGCGTCATCGGCGGCGAAAGATGGGCGGGCAGCACCGTCTGCGCCGTCGCCCCTTGTCCGGCGAGCGCCCCGACCACCCGCCCGGTCACGAAATCGGACAGGCTCGCGTCATCGAGATGCTGTAGTTCGCAGCCGCCACAGGCCGGAAAATGCACGCAGGGCGGCGCGACATGATGGGGTCCGCGCTCCACTGTGCCGTCGGGCAAAAGCCGGTCGCCTGGTGCGGTCAGTGCCGCATGGCGGCCATCGGCAGTGATGCCATCGCCCTTGGCGGCGATACGGATGATGATGTCTGGGTCGCTGTCTGTCACAATCGCGCGGCGATAGCCGCTGGCAGCGCATCAGGCAAATCATCGGCAACAAACGCCACGCCCGACCGCCGCGCGGCATCGCCATGCAGCCATACCGCCTCGCTCGCGGCGCGAAAAGGATCGCCCGTCGCCGCCAGCCGCCCGGCAACCAGCCCGGCCAGCACATCGCCGGTCCCGGCCGTCGACAGCCAACTCGAAGCGCCTGCCGCCACGGCAACCCGTCCATCCGGCCCAGCGATCACGCTGTCCGCGCCCTTGTAGATCACAACCGCGCCACTTTGCTCAGCCGCCGCCCGCGCGCGATCAATCTTGCTGCCGGGCAGATCGCCGAACAACCGTCGAAACTCGCCTTCATGCGGCGTCAGGATCGCGCCACGCGGAATGGCATCGACCACCAACAGCGTTAGCGCGTCGGCATCCAGCACCAGCCGATGGCCCGCCCCCACCGCTGCCGCCAGCCGATCACGCGCCACCGCATCGCGTCCCAGCCCCGGCCCGACCAGCACGACAGCGATTCGCTCATCATCCAACGCCTTCGCCACGTCCGCCGCCGTCTGCGCCTGCTGATGAATGATGGCATCCGGTCCCGTCACCGCCCCATCCATGGCAAACAGCCGAATCATGCCAGCACCCGACATCGCCGCCGATCGCGCCGCCAGCCGCGCCGCGCCAGGCATTGATCCACCGACCACCGCCACCAGCCCGCGTATATATTTATGCGCATCGGCCCCCGGTGCCATGAGCCGCGGCGCTTCCAGCCGGTGAACTTGATCCGGCGCGGCAATGCCAATCGGCGCATAGAGCAGCCGCTCGAAACAGCCCGCCGCCGGATAGAGAAGATGCGCGGGCTTGAGCGCACCCAACGCGATGCAAAGCCCAAAGCGCGGCACAGCGGACAGCAGCGCGCCGCTATCGGTCTCCACACCGCTTGGCAGGTCGATGGCATAGCTATGGCTCACTGCCTTGGTCAGTTCACCCAATCGCGCAGCAATTACCCCGTCCAGCCCCCGCGACAGGCCCGTGCCGAACAGCGCGTCCACCAGCTGCGTCGCGGACGCGGCGATCGCCAAATCCTCGACCGGCCCATCCCACGCGGCGCGGGCGCGCTGGCTCGACGGCGTGCGGCTTTCGCCCAGCGCTGCCACCCGCACCGGCACGCCCCGTTCGCGCAGCAACCGCGCAATCACATAACCATCGCCGCCATTATTGCCCGGCCCGCACAGCAGCAGCGTATCGCGCCGCCCGCCTGCCCGCCAGATGATCGCCGCCGCCGCCGCGCCTGCCCGCTCCATCAGCGCGTAGGGCAGGACACCCGACGCAAATACCGCCTGCTCCGCCGCCCGCATTTGCGCAGCGGTCAGGATCGGCGTGCCCGTCATCGGGGCGCGGACCCCGCCACCTGAACCGACATGCGGTAGCGATCGCCGCCGATGCGGATTTCGATCTGATCCTTGCCGATCAACTGGAGCTTGGCTTCCTCGGCGCCGTCCGCCGCTTCCAGGCCCCGGCCATCATCCAGCACCGTGAAGCGGCGAAAGCCGCCATCGGGATGCCGGATCGTCAGCATATTCCCCGCCCGCTCGATCGCACAATCCCGCGCCCAGGCCGCATCAGGCCCGATCGCACATTCCGCCATGCCATCATCAACGCGCGCGTCCGGCCCATTTCCCAAAACGGCAGGATCGCCACCGCACGCCGAAAGGCTCAGCAGCAGCCCCCAATAGCCATATCGCCTCATGTCAACGCACTCCGGCAAGCCAGCACCACAGGTCCCAGCAGATCGGCGAATCTTCGCTGTCCCGCCGCGTCGGCGACCAGGTCCTGCCGCATCTCGATGCCGAGATAGGGAATGCCATTGGCTTCGGCATGGCGGTTCATCGTCGCATTGAGCAGTTTGCCCGAATAGGGCTGCTGATCGCCGACCCACAGCCCCGCCGCCGCCAGCAAAGGAATCGCAATCCGCGCCGCACGATCATCCTCGCCATAGAGGATGCCGATCTCCCACGGCCGCTGCTGATCAGGGTCGCTCGCCAGCCGGGGCGTAAAACTGTGGACGGACAGGATAAAGGGCGAGGCCATTATGGCCAGTCGCCGCTCGATCGCATGATGATAGGGATGATAAAAGCGCCGCATCCGGTCGGCCAACTCCGCGTCGCGATTGCCCGATATGGCATGGCCATCACTCATCACCGGCAACAGGCCGGGCGCATCCTCTTCGCGGTTGAGGTCGATCACCAGCCGCGACACGCCGCCCAATATCGCCGTGCCACCCAGTTGCGCAGCGAGCAGCCGACTGACCGCCGCCACGCCGATGTCGATCGCGATATGGTTGCCGAGCAGCGCCGGGTCGATGCCAAGGTCGATATCCTCCGGCACATGCGCCGACGCATGATCGGCGACGATCAGCAGGTCCAGCCCACCGGCTTCGACCAGGGTAAAGGCCTCGCTCATGCCGCGCCGATCCGTGTTTCCATCACCCACCAATCGGGATGGGCGATACGCACCGCCATCGCCGCGTCGGCCAAAGCGGCATCATCCGCGAACAAGGCAAAACAGGTCGCGCCAGACCCCGACATGCGGGCGAGCACCAGCCCCAGTTGCGCATTGAGATAAGCCAGCACCTCCGCGATCACTGGAGCCGCCACAATAGCCGGTGATTCCAGATCATTGCGGCCCCAACTTATCAGCGCATCCAAACTCCCGGCATCCAAAGGCCCACGATCCTGCCTGTCCCACCCGGCAAAAACCTGCCCCGTCGGCACGGCCACGCCCGGATTGACCAGCAGCATCGCCATGCCCGCCAGCCCCTCGACCGCATGCCGGGCAAGTCCCTCGCCCCGCCCCGTAACCAATTGCGTCACGCTGGCGATGCAAGCCGGCACGTCCGATCCCAGATCGAGCGCCAGCGCCGCCAGTTCCCGCTCCTCGATGCGGACATCCCACAGCCGCACCAGCAGCCGCAGGGTCGCGGCTGCATCGGCCGATCCGCCGCCAATCCCCGACGCCACTGGCAAGACCTTGGTCAGGCGGATCGCCGCGCCGCGCTGTTCGCCGAGATAGGATTGCAACGCCCGCGCCGCCTTCACCACCAGATTGCCCGGCCCCACGTCCAGCGCCTCGCCAAACGGCCCGTCGATCACTAGGTCGATCGCGCCATCATCCGTCGCCTGGCCGATCAGCCGGTCGCCATGCTCGGCAAAGACGAACAGGCTTTCCAGCGCATGATAGCCATCGTCCCGCCGCGCCCGCACATGCAGCGCGACATTGACCTTGGCATAAGCGATTTCGACGAAGCTATCGGCCTCCAGTTCCGCGTCATGGTGCGGCATATTCGGGCTTCAATCCTTCCTTGGTCTTGGCGGCAATCCGCGTCGCCACATCGCCTTCGGCATGGATCGACGCCGCGGCCCAGGCATAGCGCGCCTCATAGCGCCGCCCCGCGGTCCACAGCGCATCGCCCAGATGCTCGTTGATGGTCACATCGGCAGGCGCGCCCGCTGCCGCCCGTTCCAGCACGGGGACGGCGGCTTTGACGTCGCCGGTGACGAACTGCGCCCATCCCAGCGAATCGGTAATGGACGGGTCTTGCGGCTTGAGCGCGCTTGCCTTTTTGAGCATGTCGAGCGCCGCTGCGACATTCTGACGTCGTTCGATCTGCGCATAGCCCAAATAATTGAGGACCACCGGCTCATTGGGGGCCAGCGCTACAGCCCGTTCCAACACCGCGCGCGCTTCGTCCCAGCGCTTGCCCTGTTCCAGCGCACTGCCTTCGAACAGCAGCAGCGACCAGGGCGGGGCCGCATCGCCAAAACGCGCCTGCGCTGCGCGAAAGGCGGCTGCCGCGCCATCGAAATCCCGTTGCTCGGCGAGCAGGCGGCCCAGCCGCACATGGCGCTCAGCCTCGGCATCAGGCTCCGCCGCCAGCGTGCGCGCGAGCGTCAGCGCCGCGTCCATCTGGCCATCGGCCGCCAGCGCGTCCACCCGCTCCGCCTGCGCCAGCGCACCATACCAACCGGCAGGGGGCACCTTGTCCGCTTGCGCGATCGCGGCTTTGGCAAAGCCTGCGACCGTCAACAGCCGCGCGGCAATGATATGATTTTCCGGCGAATCAGGATCGGCAAAGGTCGCGATCCGCGCTAGCCGAAGCGCCAGCCCCACGCCCTCCCGATCCGATCCGATATCCACCGCCAACCGCGCCAGCAGCCGCGCATAGCCCTGCGCCGGGGTCAGTGGCGCAGCCTTGATCCTGCGTCGCTCGATCTCGGCCCGCGCCTGTCTGAAATGCGCCTGGCCCGGTGGTAACAGCAGCAGCGCTTCCGCCTTGGCCTTTCGCCCCGCCAATTGGGTGGCAAAGGACAGGCGCAGCCCGGCGTCGGCAGGGCGAAGGGCGATCGCCCGGCGCAGCGGCAACTTCGCGCCTTCGACATCACCCGCGTTCAACGCCAGCAGCGCCTGATGCTCATCGACATAACGCTGCGCCAATGCCGCGAATCGATCCTTCGCATCGATGGCAAGCGGCACGGAACCACCTTCGCCCAGCGCGATCCAGCTCCGCAGGATCGGGCCGAGAAAGGCGAAATTGCCCTCCTCTTCCATCCGGTCGGCGAGCGTTGCGGCGGCAATCCAATTGCGCTGCTCCAGCGCCTCGCCGATGCGCAGCAAGGTGCCATCGCGCGGCAGCAAGCCCGCCTGATCCAGCAAAGCCGCTGATCGCAGCGCCAGCGCCTTGTCCCCGCTCTCCAGCGCCTGAACATAGGCGCGCTCGGCAATTTCCACCCGGTCGGGGTCCAACGCCAGCGCCTCGCCATAATGAGCGACGGCCAGCGCCAGCGCGCCGTCGCTGTCCGCCAATCGCGCCTGCGCATAAGTGTGCAGCGCGCTTTGCGGATCGACCGATGCCCCGGCAGCGGCCGGGATCATCAGCGAGAGAGACAGGATCAGGCGCTTACATATTGGGATAATTCGGTCCTCCGCCGCCTTCGGGTACGACCCAATTGATATTCTGGGTCGGGTCCTTGATATCGCACGTCTTGCAATGGACGCAATTCTGCGCGTTGATCTGGAAACGGGGATTGCCCTCATCCTGACCCACCACTTCATAGACGCCTGCCGGACAATAACGCTGCGCCGGTTCGTCATAAAGGGGCAGATTATAGCTGATCGGGATCGCCGGGTCCTTCAGCTGCAGATGGACCGGCTGGTCCTCCTCATGATTGGTGTTCGACAGGAACACCGAGGACAGGCGATCGAAGCTGACCACGCCATCTGGCTTGGGATAGGCGATCTTGGCGCAGGCGTCCTTGTGCCAGATCTTCTCATTGTCGGGCTTGTGCTTCATCGTGAAGGGCAGGCCGATCTTGAGCGTCCGCATCCACATGTCGATGCCCGCCAGCAGCGTGCCGATCGTGCCGCCAAATTTGGACAGCAGCGGTTCGGCATTCTTGACCAGCTTCAACTCATCAGCGATCCAGCTCGACCGCACGGCGGCGTCATAGTCGGTCAGGCTGTCACTCGTCCGGCCCGCCTGCACGGCGGCGAAGGCCGCTTCGGCCGCCAGCATGCCCGACTTCATCGCCGTATGCGTGCCCTTGATGCGGGGCACGTTCACGAAGCCTGCCGAACAGCCGATCAGCGCGCCGCCGGGGAAGTCCAGCTTGGGCACCGATTGCCAGCCACCCTCGTTGATTGCGCGCGCACCATAGGACACACGACGACCGCCTTCGAGGAACTTGCGGATGTCTGGATGCTGTTTCCAGCGCTGAAATTCTTCGAACGGGTAGAGATGCGGGTTGCGGTAGCCAAGCCCGACGACAAAGCCCAACGCCACCTGGCCATTGGCCTGATGATAAAGGAAGCCGCCGCCATAGGCATCGGTCAACGGCCAGCCCTGACTGTGGATCACCAGGCCGGGCTGATGCAGCGCCGGATCAATGTCCCACAATTCCTTCATGCCCAGGCCATAGACCTGCGGCTCGCTGTCCGCGTCCAGCGCAAACTGTCGCTTCAAGATCTTGGTCAGATGGCCGCGCGCGCCTTCGGCGAAGAAGGTATATTTGGCGTGGAGTTCGAGGCCGGGCTGATAATCGCCCTTATGCTTGCCTTCGCGATCGACGCCCATGTCGCCGGTGGCGACGCCCTTCACGCTGCCATCTTCATGATAGAGGATTTCGGCGGCGGCAAAGCCGGGGAAGATTTCGACACCCAGCCCCTCGGCCTGCTCGGCCAGCCAGCGGCACAGATTGCCGAGCGATCCGGTATAGGTGCCCTTATTATGCATCCAGCCCGGCGTCATGATGTGCGGCATGGCCATCTTGCCGGACTTGGTCAGGAACCAATGCTGGTTGTCGGTCACCGGCGTTTGCGCCAGCGAACAATCCATGTCGCGCCATTGCGGCAGCAACTCATCGAGCGCCTTGGGATCGATCACCGCGCCCGACAGGATATGCGCCCCGATTTCGGAGCCTTTTTCCAGTACGCATACGGCCAGCTCCTGGCCCGCGTCAGTGGCAAGCTGTTTCAGCCGGATCGCCGCAGACAGTCCAGCTGGCCCGCCGCCGACGATGACGATGTCATAGGGCATCGATTCCCGTTCGCTCATAGTCCCTCCATATCGGCGTCCGGCGGGCTGCACCCCGATCTTCCGATCGCCTTATTACTCCAACACTCTACCATCACAGGCGATGAAGCACCTTGACCCCCTCGTCAACCTCTGGCCCTTAGGAGCATATGCGGGGATCAATGCAGGACAATGCGGCGCTGGGTGCCGACGCCTATCTGGCGTGGTGGCAGCTTGCCGGCGTGGAAGGCGCGGTGGCGGAAACGCCCGTCAACTGGTTGCGTCCGGCTTTGGCCGCTACGGCATCAGCGGCGCAATCGAGCGTCCCGATTGCTCCTCCGGTCGCCAAACCGCAGGATTTGCAGGCGTTTCAGACCTGGTTGGCGAGCGACGCGGGACAGCCCGAACAACGCTGGGCGGGCCGCGCGATTCTGCCAACCGGGCCGATCGATGCGCCATTGATGATCGTCACCGACATGCCCGATCCCGCCGATATCGAGCAAGGAACGCTGTTGGCCGACCGGGCGGGCGCCTTGTTCGATTCAATGCTGCGCGCCATCGGCCTTGACCGGTCGCATTGCTATATCGCCTCCCTGTTTTTTGCTCGTCCTCCCGGCGGCATGGTGGAAGCAAGCGACATTGCCAGCGCCGCCACGCGCATGGCCACCCATGTCCATCTCGCCCGGCCCCGCCGCCTGCTTCTGCTCGGCGATCGGACGATCCGTGCGCTGATGCCGACGGGCGGTGGCGAGGCGTCTACTGCTTTACCCGGCTTTAACCATGATGGCGGCATTGTGCCCGTCGTCGCCACATTTCACCCCCGCCTGCTGCTCACGCAACCGGCGGCTAAGGCGCAATGCTGGCGCGCTTTGCAAAGCCTTATCGAGGAAACCGACCATGACTAGAGCCGCGACGCGCCTGTCCTGCCTGGCCCTGTTCGCAATGGGTGCCGCCGCCGCGCTGCCCGTGTCGGCGGAAACGACCGGCACCTTGCCCCCGGCATCAGCGGCTTTGGTCAGCAACGCGCCGCTGGTCCTGTCGGACGGCGACAAGGCCCGCTATCGCAGCATCTTCGTTGCTCTGCGCGATCAGAAATGGTCCAACGCCCGCGCGATGATCGACGCGCTGGGCGCGCAGGATGCGATGCGGCCGCTGGCGTTGTCCGAACTCTATCTCGCAAAGGGATCGCCCAGGGTCGAACTGTTCGACCTGCTCGACCTGTTGAACAAAGCCGCCTGGCTCCCCAAGGCCGACCAACTTTCCCGCCTGGCGCAAAAGCGCGGCGCGACCATCTTGCCGACCCTGCCGCAGGTGCAGAAGATGGTCTGGCTGGGTGCAGCCCCCCGCCGCGAATATGTCGCCGCGGTCAAGACCGACATGCTGGCCCAGGCGCTCGCAGGGCAAATCCAGACGTACATCAAAGCGGACAACCCCATCGGGGCCGAAGCGCTGCTGGCAAGCGGCGAAGCGGGCCTGACGCCTGAAGGCCTGACCGAAGTGCGCCAGCGGGTTGCCTGGGCCTATTATATCGAAAGCGACGATAGCAACGCCCGGCGCATGGCCGCGCGCGCGCTGGAAGCGCGGGCTGGCGGCGACTGGAGCGTACAGGCGCATTGGACCGCTGGCCTTGCCGCCTGGCGCCAGAATGACTGCCGTGCCGCCGCCCCGTCCTTCGCCAATGTCGCGGCGCTCGCTGGCAACAACGACATGCGCGCCGCGGGGGCCTATTGGGCATCGCGCGCCTATATGGTGTGCGGCGAAGCGGACAAGGTCCAAAATTACCTCAAGCTCGCCAGCCGGTCGGAAGAGACCTTCTACGGTCTGCTCGCCCGCGAATCGCTTGGCCTTCCGCTCGGCGCAGCGCCTGTAGCCAACCGGTTCGGCGCGTCCGAATGGCAATTGCTCAAGGACAGCCCCAATGCCCGCGCCGCCATCGCGCTGAGCGCCATTGGCGAAACCGGCCGGGCGGAAGAATTACTGCGCCATCAGGCGAAGATCGGCGGCACCGGCCATTATGACGCGCTGATCCGGCTTGCGAGCGCGCTCAGCCTGCCCGAAACCCAATTATGGCTCGCCCATAACGGCCCCGCCGGCAAGCAGCCGGAAAGTTTCGCCCGCTTCCCCGCGCCCAACTGGCAGCCCGACGGCGGATGGCGCGTCGACCCGGCGCTGATCTACGCCCACACCCTGCAGGAATCGGGCTTCCGATCGCAGGTCGTGTCGAGCGCTGGCGCGCGCGGCCTGATGCAGGTGCGGCCCGGCACGGGTACCGACATGGGCCTCGCCTCGGCTGACCAATTGTTCGTGCCGTCGACCAACATGGAATTTGGCCAGCGCTATCTCGAAGCGCTGCGCGACATGAGCGCGACCGGCGGGCTGCTGCCCAAGGTCATGGCGGCGTATAATGCCGGGCCGATGCCGGTCGAACGCTGGAACAGCGAAGTGAAGGACAAGGGCGACCCGCTGCTCTTCATGGAATCGCTGCCCTATTATGAAACCCGCGCCTATGTGAACATCGTCATGCGCAATTACTGGATGTATCAGATCCAGGGCAAGGGCAGCGCCGATTGCCTCACCGGCATGGCCCAGGGCCTGTGGCCGACCTTCCCGACATCCAAGGGCATGAAGCTGGTGCGGCTGAGCAAGGCCGATGGCCGTGGCAGCATGGGTGGCGGTTCGGACTGATGCCGATCGATGAAAGCCGGGCCTTCATCCCTGTACGCATCGCTGTACTGACAGTGTCGGACACGCGCGGACTGGCCGATGATCGCTCCGGCGACGCGCTGGTCGAACGGCTGGAAAAAGCGGGCCATATCCTCGCCGGTCGCTATGTCGAACGCGACGACAAGGCGGCGATCGTGGCACGACTGCACACCTGGATCGACGACCCGAACGTCGACGTGATCCTGACCACCGGCGGCACCGGCGTTACCGGGCGCGACGTGACCCCCGAAGCGGTGGCGCAGGTGCAGGACAAGGAAATTCCGGGTTTCGGCGAACTGTTCCGTTGGCTCAGCTACCAGAAGATCGGCACCTCCACGATCCAGTCCCGCGCCACCGCCTGCGTCGCGCGCGGCACCTATATCTTCGCCCTGCCCGGCTCCACCGGCGCGGTGAAGGATGCCTGGGACGGCATATTGATCACCCAACTCGACAGCCGCTTTCGTCCCTGCAATTTTGTCGAACTGATGCCGCGCCTCAACGAGCGCTGAGACGCCCCTTCCCTGCCGTGCGGGGATGACAAAAGCGCGTCGCTCTGGCATCCGCGCTTCCCAGCACAACAGGGACGGCGTCTTCATGATCAGCATCGGAATTTTCGGGGCCGCAGGCCGCATGGGGCAGGCAATCGCCGCAGTCGCGACGGAAGCGGGCTTGGGCCTGGCGGGCGGCACCGATCGCGCAGGCAGCGGCGAGATCGCGCCGGGTATCCCGATCACGACCGATGTCGCAGCACTGGCCCAGGCAAGCGACGTGCTTATCGATTTCTCCGTCCCCGGCGCGCTGTCCGCCCATCTCGATGCCTGCATCGCCGCCCACAAGCCGATCCTGATCGGCACGACCGGGCTGGAGCCTGTCCATCACGCGCTGATCGATCAGGCGGCGCTGGTCATTCCCGTGCTGCAGACCGGCAACACATCGCTCGGCGTCAACCTGCTCGCCGCCTTGGTGGAACAGGCGGCGGCGGGCCTGGGTGACGACTGGGACATCGAAATTGTCGAGATGCACCACCGGCACAAGGTCGACGCCCCCTCCGGCACCGCCCTGCTGCTCGGCGAAGCTGCAGCGCGCGGGCGCGGCATCGACCTGGCCGACCATAGCGAACGCGGACGTGACGGCATCACCGGCGCGCGGGCCAAGGGCGCGATCGGCTTTGCCGCCTTGCGCGGCGGATCGGTGGCGGGCGACCATCAGGTCATCTTCGCCAGCGAAGGCGAGCGGATCGAAATCGGCCACCGCGCCGAAAACCGCTCCATCTTCGCGCGCGGCGCAATCAAGGGCGCGCAGTGGCTCGTCGATCAGCCCGCCGGACGCTACGACATGAAAGGCGTGCTGGGCCTCTGACCGCCATGAATAAGGCGCAGATCTTCGACTTTTTCAGCCGCCTGGCCGAAGCCAATCCGGCACCGGTCACCGAACTGGAATATGGCAACGACTATCAATTGCTGGTCGCCGTCGTGCTGTCAGCCCAGGCCACCGATGTCGGCGTCAACAAGGCCACCCGTGCCCTGTTCCGCGACGTCCAAACGCCCCAGCAGATGGTCGATCTCGGCGAAGACGCGCTCAAGCAGCACATCAAGACCATCGGCCTGTTCAACGGCAAGGCAAAGAATGTCATCGCCCTGTCGGAGATACTGGTCCGCGATTTCGGCGGAGAAGTGCCGCAGGATCGCGACACGCTGACCACCCTGCCCGGCGTCGGGCGCAAGACCGCCAATGTCGTGGTCAATACCGCGTTCGGGCAGGAAGCCTTCGCCGTCGATACCCACATCTTCCGCGTCGGCAACCGCACTGGCCTCGCCCCCGGCAAGACGGTGCTCACGGTCGAGCTGAAACTCGAAAAGCGCGTGCCCGGACCGTTCCGGCGCGACGCGCATCATTGGCTGATCCTGCATGGCCGCTATGTGTGCAAGGCGCGCCGCCCCGAATGCTGGCGCTGCATCGTCGCCGACCTGTGCCGGTTCAAGCCCAAGACGCCCGCACCAAAACCACCCCCTGCCGCCTTGCCGTTATCGCCCAGTTCAGCAGACAGCGAATAAAGGGACGGAACAGCGCCTGCCAGAACGTCGATTCGGCAAAAGCCATGGAGAGACAGCATGATCATTTCGCGAGCCTATCCCCTCGCCTTCGGCCTCGCTTTGGCGGCTGCCGCGACACCGGCCATCGCCAAGGACAGGCCCGACCCCTATGTGGCAAAGGGCGAAGCGGTCACTTGCATCCCGATCCGGTCGATCCGATCGACCAATGTGCGCGACGATCGGACCATCGACTTCATCATGAACGGCCGCAAACTCTACCGCAACACGCTGCCCAACAGCTGCCCCAGCCTGGGCTTCGAAAAGCGATTCTCCTACCAGACCAGCATTTCGCAGCTTTGTTCGGTCGATATCATCACGGTGTTGTGGAACGCTGGGCCAGGCCTGCAACCGGGCGCAAGCTGTGGCCTGGGCAAATTCCAGCCGATGGAAAAGGCGGCGAAATAAGATGGGGCGCGGTTGAATTGAGGCTGGCGCAGGCCCATGGCCTTTGCTAAGCGCCATGTCCGACCAGCGTCATGCACCCATAGCTCAGCTGGATAGAGCGTTGCCCTCCGAAGGCAAAGGCCACTGGTTCGAATCCAGTTGGGTGCACCACATTTTCCGCCACTTTTGACGCATTCCGGCCCCTCCGGTTTTGGGGCTTGTGCAAGTTATGTGTAAGCTACCCTCCTAAATCCGGTTTCAGACATGGGTGAGCGGGTAGCTTCATCACCCTCGGCACTGGACGCTGCGCTGGCCTTTGCCGCGCGGGGCTGGCCGGTGCTGCCCTGCAATCCGCGCGACAAAAAGCCATTGGTCCCGCGCGACGTGATCGACGGCAAGCCGGTGCCGAAAAGCGGCGGCTTGTCCAAGGCCAGTTGCGATGCGGAGACGGTTCGCGCCTGGTGGAAGCGCTGGCCCCATGCCCTGATCGGCATCGCGACGGGGAAGAGCGGATTTTTTGCGCTCGACTTCGATCCCCGCATCGATGCCGACACAGGCGAGGAATGGACGCTCGATCGCCTGAAAACAGAGCTGGAAGCGCAGATGGGTTGTGCCCTTCCTGCCTCCCTCGCGGTGCGCACGCCCTCCGGCGGCGTCCATGTCTATTTTCGCCAGCCAAAGGACGATCCAGTCCGCAACAGCAATGCGCTGCCCGAACATGTCGATGTGCGCGGCGATGGCGGCTATGTCATTGTGCCGCCGGGTCGCAACGCAGCGGGTGGCGTCTATCGCTGGCTGCGCGATGACAGCGCCGCGCCGATCATCGACGCCCCTGCTGCGCTGCTGGCGATCCTTCGCCCGCGCAAGGCCAGCAAGGCCAATGGATCGTCTCCCCTGCACAAGGGAACGGGCGACACGGCGACGGAGCGCTATGCGCTGACCGCGCTGCAGCGCGAATGCGCCGAAGTCGAGAAAGCGGGCAGTGGCGGGAGGCAGGACAGCCTTAACCGTGCGGCGTTCAATATTGCCCAGTTGGTCGCTGCCAATGCTCTGCCGGAGGGGATGGCGAGAGCCGCACTGGAACAATCGGCGGCGAAGAATCCGGGGCGGGATAGCGAAGCGCAGCTTCACGCCACGATCGATAGCGGTTGGGCGGCGGGCCTGGGCAATCCGCGCGACCTTTCCGGCATTGCAGACCGGCAACAGACGCGCCGCCAAACAGGCGCGCGGGTGCGGCCAGCGGAGGCCAATGACAATGCGCCGGATGACGACGCGCTCCATCGCCGCCTGTGCATGGTGCCGCTGACCGACCTGGGCAATGCCGAGCGCTTTGCCGCCCGCTTTGGCGATCGCGTCCGCTATGTCGATAAATGGGGCTGGATTGCCCATGACGGGCGGCGCTTCATCCATGACGGGGCCGAAGCCCTGATCGGCGGGTGGGTGCATGCGACCGTGCGCGCGATCAGGCAGGAGGCGCGCGTCATGCGGGACAGCGGCCGCCGCGATCGGGGCGATGCGGGCGCGCTGGACGACCTGATCGAGACGAAGCGCAACGGCGATGAAGTGTTGTTGTCGGATAAGCTCGCGGCCTGGGCGAAGGCCTCGGAGAGCGCGGCGAAGCTCGCTTGCATTGCTGGCATAGCGCGCCAGCTCGAAGGCTACGGCTTGACCGTCCAGCCGGAGCAGCTCGACCGCAATCCCTACCTGATCAATTGCGCCAACGGCACGCTTGAGATTGTCTATGAACCGAATGCGCCGGAACCGTGGGCGGAATTGCGCCTGCGCGCGCATGATCCCTGCGACCTGATCACGCGCCTGGTGCCGGTGGACTATCGGCCGGGGGCGACATGCCCACGCTATGACCGATTTTTGGCGCGCGTGCAGCCGTCGGACGACATGCGCGCCTTTCTCCATCGGTGGGGCGGCCTGTCCCTTACTGGCGATGTGAGCGAACAAAAGCTGGCGTTCTTCTACGGCAAGGGCGCGAACGGCAAATCGACGCTGGTGGATACATGGGCGACGATCGCGGGCGACTATGCCGGAACCGTGCCGATCGAGACATTCCTTGATCAGGGGCGCAAACGGAAAGGATCGGAGGCGTCGCCTGACCTGGCCGCGCTGGTGGGCGTTCGCCTGCTGCGCACGTCGGAACCTGAAAAGGGATCGAAGCTGGCCGAAGCGCTGATCAAATTGGCGACCGGCGGCGAACCCATGCCGGTGCGGCGTTTGAACCGCGATCCATTCGACCTGTATCCCGCTTTCAAAATGATCATATCGGGCAACCATCGGCCGTCGATCAGCGGCGTTGACGATGGCATCTGGCGGCGCGTCATGTTGATCCCGTGGGACGTGCAGATTCCCGACGCGGAAAAGGACCGCCAGTTGGTCGCCAAGTTGCGAGACGAGGCGAGCGGCATCCTCAACCGACTTCTGGACGGCCTGATCGACTGGCGGCTTCGCGGCCTGCAGGAACCCGCCAGCGTGCGCGGTGCGACGGCAGACTATCGGGAGCAGAGCGACCCGCTGGGACGCTTCCTGGCGGCCTGCACGCGCCCTGCCGATGGGCAGCGGGTCCAATCGTCCAAGCTCTACGGCTTGTTCCTGGCATGGGCGCGTGCGGCCGGTGAACGGGAGTGGACGCAGATGGGCTTTAGTAAGGCCATGCTCGATCGCGGTTATCGCAAGATGGAAAGCCACGGCATGCGGTGGCTCGACCTGGAGACGACACGCACGGCGGACGACCTGGCAAGCGAAGATCGGCCCGACGACTATGTGCCCGGATTTGATCAGCCCCACCGCCCCTGGGAGGATGATGATGACTTACCAGTCTAGTGTTGCAAGGCTTAGTGCAAGGGTGGTGCAAGGCTCAAAGCAAGGCTTTAGGCGCGGTTTTCTGCGCCTTTGCAACACCTGCAAGGCCTATGTGCATGTCATGCTTCATGCGTGTGCGCGCGGGCGTGCGTCTGCGCGCATGCGCGAGAGTTACACAAAAGCCTTGCAAGTATTGCAAGTCTTGCACTCTCTGAAAGAGAATGGCGGTTTTCCGCCATTCTATGTCTCCGGCCTGCGCAAGGGTGCGCAAGGCTATGGGCTTTTCGTGCAAGGGTTGGTTCTGTGTAGGGGGTTCACGAAGTGAGCGCGCCTGCTCTGACCGACCGCGCCCGTTCGATCGCCCGCGACATCGGCCGCCTGCACCCGGACTGGCAAAACCCCGAACGATATTTCGAACGGCGCGACGACCTGCGTCGGCAACTCCAACAGCTTGCGCGCGCCATCGAACGTGCGGGCCATTGAAAGGTAAGATGATGACCGGCACCACTTCGCCACTCTCAAAGCAGCTTATGCAACAGGCCGTGTGTCATACCGACCATCCGGCACAGGCCGCCACGGCATTGCTCAAAGCGGCCGCTGATATTCTGGTCCTTCAGTTCGGCGAGACGGAAGCGATCGTGCTGTTGTCGAGCATTGTCGAGGAAGCCGGGTCGGAATGGCGGCGAAGGCACGCGAATTGATGACCCCCCACCCCCAACGGGTCCTTACCGGCCCCACCCCCGTAGTGCGGTGGGGCGATGGGCATAGGTTTGCGGTTCAAGGGCAGATTAGCTTTATGAACTCCGTGAACTGAACAAGTTCAATAGCTTAACTTCACATTGCAATGTGGTGGCGACATGATGGACGGCTTGAAAGATGAATATAACGAAGCGTCGGCCGCGTCTTACCTGGGCATCTCCGGGCGCACGCTCCGGCGCTATCGGATGATGGGCCGGATCGGGCACCATCGATCGCCCGGCGGCCGGATCAGCTACACGCTCGACCAGTTGATCGACTTCCAGCTTTCGACCCGCGTCGCGCCCGCCCTGGGCGATGTAGCGGCGGCATGATGCAAGGGCGGCAACCCAATGGCGTGCATCGGCAAGCGCCGTGGCCGCAAAAGGGTAGGGTTTGGCCTCATATGTCCGCATATGGCCGCAAAAGGGTAATTTACCGATCGCCGCGACGGCCCGAAAATCAGGGCATGAACAGCGCAACCCCCGCCACCTCCGAACGCCGCATCATGGCGGCAAGCCAAGTACGGTCCGCCAATATCGCGCCGACCAGTTGGAACCCCGAAACCCGCACGATCGATGTCGTCTGGACGACCGGCGCGCGTGGCGTGAAGTTCGATTGGAACGCTGGCGAGACCGTTGATGAAGAACTTGAAACCGGGCCGATCCATGTTAGGCTCGACCGGCTCAATGCCGGTGCCCCCGTTCTGGACACCCACCAACGGGGCGGACTGGCAAATCAGATCGGAACCGTCGTGCCCGGCTCTGCGCGCATGCAAGGCGGTCAGGGCATCGCGACCCTGAAGCTGTCCGAACGACCCGAAATTGCCAGCCTGGTCGATGACATAGCCAACGGGATCATCCGCAACCTGTCGGTCGGATACACGGTCCATAGCTATGAGATCGAGCGCAACGCAGGCGGGCGCCCGCTTTACCGCGCCATCGATTGGGAACCCTTCGAAATCAGCTTTGTGCCGGTGCCTTTCGATGCCCTGGCACAGGTTCGTAACCGCTCCGGTTCTGCCGGACTATTCCCCTGCACCCTTCGTTCACACTCTTCCCTGGAGATTTTCCCTATGACTACTCGAACCAACGGTGCCCCTGTCGCGCCCTCCACCGATACCCCCGAACCGCCCAACGGCCCGGCGGCCACCATCGCTCAACTGCGCACCATTGGCGACATGGCCGCGAGCCAATATAATATTTCCCGCGACGCTGTATCGTCCGTGGTACTCGAAATGGCTGAACGCGGCCTGTCGGCGGGCGATGCTCGCAGTGAAATGCTGCGCATTCTTGGCGAAGTTCAGAACGAAGCAACCGCCGTGCGGTCGGGTGGATCGCGCGGCGGCGCATCCGACTTCATCGCGCGCAGTGCCCAGTCCTTTTCAAATGCCCAATCGACATTTGAGAATCCGGCCTTCCACGGCAATGCGATCGAGGATGCCCTTTATGCCCGCATGAGCGGCCGCGCGCCGACCGACCAAGCGCGCCAGTTCATGCACATGTCGTTGGTGCAGATCGCGGGCGAGGTTGCGCAGCGCGCCGGAGTCTCTGGCGTCCAGCATATGGCCCCTGGCGACGTTCTCAACGCGGCGGCATTGGGCAACAGCCGGATGGGTGGCGGGCCGTCGGGCTATCTGCATTCCACACGAAGCTACGACGGTAGCTATCATACGACGAGCAGCTTCCCCGACCTATTGACCGGCGCTGGCCAGCGCTTCCTAATGGATATGTTCGCGGCCGCCGAATCTCCGTTGAAGAAACTCGGCCGCCGGCGCGGCGCTCGCGACTTCCGGTCGATTAGCGGGCTTCAGCTCTCCGGCTTTGGCACGCTGCCCGAAGTGCTGGAAGCTGGCGAGATCAAGTCCGGCACGTTCAAGGCGCGCAAGGAAACCTACGCCGTCAAAACCTTCGCTAAAATGTTCGCCCTCACACGGCAAGCGATCATCAATGATGACCTGGGGGCCTTTGGCGACCCTATCCGCGTAATGTCGCGGGCGTCGGCCGAGACGGAAGCAAGCCTGTTGGCCGACCTGCTGAACAGCAATCCCGCCATGTCGGATAGCAATGCCCTGTTCCATGCCGACCATGGCAATCTGGCATCGTCCGGCGTTGTGCCCAGCGTTGCTGCGCTTAGCGGCGGGCGCTTTGCCATGCGGAGCCAAAAGGACCTAGACGGCGTGACGCCGATCGCCGCCGCGCCGAAATATATCCTTTCCAGCCCGACGTTCGAAACGACGATCGAGCAGCTGATCGCCACCAGCCTGACGCCTGCGCAGGTCGATAACGCCAATCCCTTTGCGGGGAAGCTCGAACCGTTGGTCGATCCGCGTCTCGATGCCCTGCCCTGGTATCTGTTCGCCGACCCGATCGCATCCCCGGTGCTGGAATATGCCTATCTGGAAGGCCATGAAGGCCCGCGGGTCGAAATGCAGGATGGATGGACCACGCTGGGCACATCCTTCCGGGTCTATATGGATTTTGGCGCTGGCCTGGTCGACTGGCGCGGCGCGTACAAGAATCCCGGTGCAGCACCGAGTTAAGGCAAGCGAAGGGTGGATAGCAAAGCGGGAGGGGCCGCCCTGGGCGACATATCCGGCCTTCCTCACCCCTCCCGCTGCATGACACGAATCCATGGCGATAGAGAGTTCTTCCAATGGCCCCGCACAGTTTCCTAAGCGCTTGCATCATCGGCCTGGTCGGGGCGTGGCTGTTCTACGTGACCCCCGCCTTCGCTGACCCGATCACGGTTGGCACTATCCTGGGTATCTCGACCCTCGCGGCCTCTGCCGTTACCTTCGTCGTCACGACCGCCATCACTCCATCGGCGATGATCACCGGACAATGGCATATGGGCGGTTTGGGCTATCGCCGTCTGCGCTTGGACGCCATCACGCCCATAGGTGCCTGCAAGCGATCCATCGGCCCCTTCCTGATCGCCAGAACCACCGGCAACTGCATGGGCGACGCGGTGGGCGACATGACCTATTTGCTGATCGACAAGCGGCTGACGATCCGGCGCGACGACCTGATGACGATGAAGCTACATGCCGGACCAATGGCGGGCGCGGTCATCACGAAGCGCTTTGTCGAGGCCTATGACGGCATCGTCAGCACTGCGCAGCATAGCCCGCCCGCCCGGCTCGACTTTCGTGGGCCGGAGATCGAATGGGCTTACCGGGTGCGCGCGCTGTCACCGTCGCTTATCGGCGTTCTGTGGCTGATGCTGGTCACGATTGCACGGCCCCGCAGCCATAATGAACGGCTGGCCGCAGAACGGGATGCACGGCCCTGATGCCAGACACTGCGACCTTGCCGACCATCTGGCTCGATAGTCGCGAGCTTGCGCAGCGTTTTGGCCGCCGACATCATAATTTGCTCAAGTCGATCGATCAGTTGCTGGCGCAATGTCCGGCGGCTGCTGATCATGTAAAATATTCCACCTATCCCGCCATCGCGGGCTTGGGTGGCACGCGCCATGTGCGGCATGCGCTGGTCGATCGAATAGGCTTCACGCTACTGGCGATCACCTTGGGCACGACGCAACGAGACATCGTGTTCGACCTGCTGATGGCTTTTGAGGCGACGGCAAACCCGAATTAGGCTTTGAGCGCGCCAGCGATAATTTGGCGAATCGCCTCCGGCCGCGTCGGTTGCGGCGTCGGTTGCCGTGCAATCCATGCGTCCAACGTCACTAGCTGGTCGGGTTGGAGCCGAACGCCAATTAGCTGCCCGGTCTGAGCGGGGCGTTTGCGTTTCGTGTTATCATGAGTTGCGTTCATTACAATGTGGTGATAACACGAGTGCAGGCCGAAGGGAAGTTCCCGCTTCCCTCCGACCCTAACCAGTAAACGATCCTAAGGAGATCGATCGTGGCTCACTCCCCTCTACGGGCGGATTCTGCCCCTGCCAATCCTGTTGGCCGTCGTGATGTGCTTGCGGCCCTGGCCCTATCTCAAATCGCGCTGGTGCCCACTGTTCACGCCATCGCCCCTGCTGCGCTGGCCAGTGGCAGGCCTCTCCCTGCCGCCACTAACACGGCGGACGCCCATTTCTGGCACCTCCATGCGCAACGCCTAAAGGTCGATGCCGCCTGGGAGGCCTGCTTGCGCACATCATCATCTGACATGTCGGACCATGATTTTGACGACTGGGGTGCGCGTCATCATGAAGCCGAGCGGGCCATGATGGTCGCGCCGATTGCCACCCTGCCCGCATTGCGGGCGAAGCTCGCCTACATGAAGTCGGGCGAACTGGACGTGCTGGAAGGCGACGAACACTATCCCGCGCCGATCGACCTCGTTTTGCGGGACATGGATCATATTCTCGGCAATGGGGAGGCGGCACAATGAGCATGCACTTCCCGATGCCAACGGCCCTGCCCTTGCCGCCGATGAACCGGCGCGCGATCGAGGATCAGATCGAGTTGCTGATCGCCATGCTGGACGCGACCGACGGCGACCCCGAATCGGAAGATGACAACGAAGATTGCTGCCCGGCGTGGGACGATGACGCGCGCATGTTTTCACTAGGCCGGATTGGCTATGACAGCCCGTTGCAAGATTCTGATGCCGAACCAGACGACGATGATGAAGAGGACGATTGGCCGGGTGGCAATGTCGATGACGAACCGCAGGCAGCAGAAGGCGCGGATTATTATCGCCTGTTACCTGTCTATGGCGTCGATCAGTCTCTAGGGCCGCTCAATCACTTGGAAGCCGAGCAGGCGCGGCAGCGGGACATGGGATGGCGATCATGATGGCATTTCATGATAGACCCACGCTATTTACATCTCATCAGCTTTCAGCTAATCACGCCTCATTAAGTGAGGTGCATATGTCTGCTGGCTTTATCATTCCGAGTTTCAACGAACCTGTTTGCACGGCTCAACAGGTATCGCATATTTTGGCACGGCCGCGTCCAACCATAACGGGTTGGGTCAATCGATATGATTGGCTTGGTATTGAGGGCGTCCAACCTGGTTCCACGCGGCTGTTTAGCTGCAAGGAAATTGGAGTGCTAACTGCACTCCGTATGTCGATTGCCGCTGGCAATATGACTGAAGCGTTGTTCAATTCGCAAGATATTGTAATCGACGAAATTGAGCAGCAGTTCATCGATCTATTCGATGGCTTACGACTTGAAGAATGGGGATCAGCCTTAGAAATTCGACCTTATTTGCCCGTGCTTACCCCACCTCTTCGCCTAGTTTGCCGTGACTTCAAGTTGGCAATTTTTTCGGTATTGCGCTCCGATACTCGTTATGACGAAGAGCCGTTGCGCGACGTATCGAACTATCCCTTCCCCACCTTGACGCTGCCCCTCGGTCAGGCGCTGCGAAATGCATGGGGCCGCACTCTGTTCACCTTGAACGGCTTTGAGTTGGACGACTAAGCGATGAACGCTCGGCTCCTTACGGCAAAGCAAGTTGCCGAGACGTTCGGCCTGCCCTCCGCCACGACTTTGCGCAGCATGCGCCAGCAAGGCTTGCCTGCCGTCAAGATCGGTAAGGCCTGGCTTTTCGAAGCGGCGGACGTCGACGCTTTCATTCAATCCAGAAAGGTGACGGCATGCCCCGCCCAAATCTCGGTGCCCGGCTCGAACATGTCAACGGACGCAGCTCGCTCTACATCGTCTGGTATGAAGGGGGCCGAAAGCGCACCCGCAGCACTGGCACGGCAGACCGTCGAACGGCTGAAATTGCGCTTGCCGGGTTCCTCCGCGAGCGTGAGTTCGCTGAACGGCCGATAGGGCCAGCAGATCCTTCAACCTATATGATCGCATCTGCCCTAGACCTGTATGGCACGTTGCATGCGCCCAATACGGCCGATCCGGTGCGGATTGCCTATGCCCTGTCACCGCTGATCGAATATTGGGGCGATCAGAAGGTGGACGCGATCACCAAGCAGACGTGCGGCGCCTATGTGCGCTGGCGCAATAAGGCGCCGGGCACTGTGCGCCGCGAGCTGACGACCTTGCGCGCGGCACTCAATTTCGCCTTTCAGGAAGGACGACTGACGCGCGTGCCGCACGTCCAGTTGCCGGAAAAGCCCGACGGCAAAGATCGCTGGCTGACGGAAACGGAGGCGGCGCGGCTGCTTAATGCCGCACGCACCAGCTATGCCAATGTGCGGCTATATCTCCCGCTCTACATCATGCTTGGGCTATATACCGGCGCGCGCCCTGGCGCGATCCTGGCGCTTCGCTGGCCGCAGGTGGACCTTGATCGCGGGAGGATCGATTTTGCGCCGATCGGTACACGCCGGACGAACAAGGGCCGTGTGCGTGACCAACCGATCCCGCAGCGTCTTATGACGTTCCTGCGCCTGGCGCGCAGGCGCGGAACGGAATTGGGCTATGTGGTCCATGACGGCGGGAAGCGCATCAAAGACATTGGCGGCGGTTGGGATGGAAATCCCGACAAGGCAGGCCATGGCAGCTTTGGCGGTGCATGCAAGCGCGCTGGGCTAGTAGGCGTTTCTCCCCATACCCTCCGGCACACATGCGGCACCTGGATGGCACAAAAAGGCGTCCCTCTCCATCATATCGGCGGATGGCTGGGCCATTCAGACTCTCGGACCACGGAACTCTATGCCCACCACCATCCCGACTTCATGTCGGCGGCGCTACGCGCTGCCGATCGGCGATAGGAGCGTGCAAGTTATGTTGCAGCTACGTATGCAGGTTCACGCCACGTTCCCGCGCCTAAAACGGGAACACGCGGCCAAAAACCGCGCAATTCCGGCCTTGGTAGGTTCTCCGAAGGCAAAGGCCACTGGTTCGAATCCAGTTGGGTGCACCACTACCGCCGTTGGCGGCTGGCTTATTGCTTCACCACATCATGATGCATCGGCGCGAGTTTCGACAGGAAGCGGTTTTGCGCCTGGAAATCGATCTTTTCCGCGCGCATCGCTTCCTGGAGCAGTTCGACCAGGCGGTTCATATCCTTGCGCTGCACCCCCAAATCCTTATGCGCGCTCGCCATGTCGCGACCGCTGTAGGAACAGCCAGCGTTCAGCAGGTAGCAAAATTGCTCGAACAGCGTCCGGCTCAGGCGCACCTTGTCATGTCCCACGAAAATCTCGCCAATGATGGGATCGGCATAGGCGCGGACAACCATGCCATCGACCACGCGCCTGATGCCGTCCTGGCCGTGAAATGCCCGTGCCATGGCATCGCCGGTGAAGGGCGTGCCGCCGGCATGGGCCGCATTGGGCACATAGGGATCGACCGCGTCTTCGCCGGGCATGGCATGGGGTGCGGCTTGCAGCAGGAGCAGCGAAAGAAGCAGAGACATGATGACGTCCTTAGAAAGCGGCCTGGAGTGACAGGAGCAGGCCGCGCTGGCCCTTGACGGTGGCGATGGAGCCAAGGTCGGCATAGGCGACCGTGGCAGTCAGGTTGCCATGCACAGCGACTGCCGCGAACAGGTCGAACCAGTCATCTTCTCGCGCGATCCCCAGATTGTCGGGCTTGCTGCGAAATTCGCCGCCGATCGCGACGCGCCGCGACAATTGCCAGGCGGCCGATCCTTCGAACTGTAGACCATAGCTATCTTGCTTATCGCCACCGAAACCGAGCAGACCCATCTGGTTCGCCTTGGTCAGCCGGGCGGTTCCGGACAGCAGGATCGAGCGCGACAGGAATAATTTGCTGACAGAAGCGTAATAATCCACGCCCTCGTCATCCTGCGCTCCGATCGCGCGGACGACAGCGCCCTGCCCGTTCTTCTTATATTGCGCGCCGATCGCGATGGCAGGCAGCCGGTCATAGACGAGATCGCCCGCGACCCGGACCTTGGCGCCTATGATGTCCTGCGAAAAAGCATAGTCCTTGCCCAGGCCCAGCACGGTGCCGATGTCGTTGGTGTTGAAATTCTGATGGGCGTAGCTGAGTTCGAGGCGGTCGCGAAAACCGACGGCTACGCCCGCGCTCCAATAATCATAGTCCTTCACCTCGACCATCGTGCCATGGCCGGACAGGCCGATACCTTCGTCCGTTTCGTTGCCCGCAATCACCGCCCAGGGCGTAAGGCCACCCCCGCTCGCCCCCTCAAGCGACGCAATGCCATTGGTAAGCAGGAGCTTGCCGCCATGGCGGAGCGGTCTGGCGCTCGCCGTGGGAGACAGGGATAGGGTAGCGAAGAGTGCCATAGTGGCGGCGAGGAGAAGTCGAGTCATGTTCAGCGACATAGACGGACCTGGTTAAAAAAATATTCAGCGTGATGTCGGGAAGAGAGCGGGTTCTGGCGATCCACGCGGATTATAAGTAATTGTTCAATATTTACCGCTAAACACAGCGGCATGCCTAACTTACGCTTTGCGCTCATTCTGTTGTCCTGCACGGCCAGCCCAGTCATGGCCGGGGATCTCAATCTCAAACTGGTCGATGCGGCGGGGCGCCCGGTGAGCGATGCCGTCGTTTCCGTCCGGCCCGCTGGCGGCATCCCCGCAGGCCCCATCCGCTTTCCCTGGCCCACCACCATGATCCAGCAGAATGTCGCCTTCGTACCACATGTCCTGATCGTGCCGGTGGGGGCTACGGTGCGCTTTCCCAACAAGGATAAGGTGCGCCACCACGTCTATTCCTTTTCGCGTCCGGCCAAGTTCGAGATCAAGTTATTCGGCCAGGATGAAACCCGCAGCTATACTTTCAAGACGCCGGGTGCCGTCGCGGTGGGATGCAATATCCACGATCAGATGACGGGCTTCATCAAAGTCGTAGAGACGCCCTTCGCCGCCAAGAGCGACGCGGCAGGCACGGCGCGGATCACTGGCATGGCGACCGGCACGGCACAGGTGACGATCTGGCATCCGCTGCTGCGCGCCAAGGATAACGAACTGGTGGTGAACGTCCCCATTCCCGGTAGCGGTGCCGCCAGCAAGACGGTGCCGCTGACGCTGCGCGCCGCGCGGTGAAGGGCGCAACTGCCTTGACGGGGCTATGGCAGCGGTGGGTCTGGCGGCTGCAATCGACGCTGACCCTGCGGATGACCCTCTTCTACGGGGCGCTGTTCGTGGGTGTGTCGATGCTGGCGCTCTATGGCACACGCATGGCGATCGAAACCTATGCCGAAAAGTCGATCCGGCGCGAAATGGCCGTCGGCAGTGCGCTGTTCGATCGCATTGCCGCGATGCAGGTGAGCCAGATGGCGCAGGCCGGCAATGTGCTGGCGAGCGACTTCGGGTTCCGCGAGGCCGTCGGCACAAGCGATGCGCCGACCATCATATCCGCGCTCGAAAGCCTCCAAGGCCGCTTCGACCTGCAGCACGCCTTGTTCGTGGGCGTCGATGGCACTGTCGTCGGCCATGTGCCGGGCATGTCGGTCGGTGAGAAGAATCAGTTGTTCGACGCGCTGGATATGGGCCGGGAGCGCGGCGTCGCCCATTGGGGCGGGGAAAATTACATGGTCGCCGCCTCTCCGGTGCGTGCCCCGATCCTCACGGGATGGGTGATCTTTGCGCGGACGATGGGTCCGGCCGACCTCAGGCAGATTGCGCGCCTGTCCTCCATCGACCTGCATCCCCGCATCCTGCCGCAGACCGGATCGGACATCGGCGCAGGCACCGTCAAGGAAGTCGCACGCAATGGCGAACGCATCCTGATGCAAGCCCGCAGCGTGCCGACCCTGGTCGAATCGGCGCCGCAGATACTCGTCCTGGAATATAGCCTCACGCGCGCGTTGCGGGACTATGCGCCGATCCTGTGGGCGCTGCTCGGATTTGGCGCGTTGGGCGCGGTGTTGGCGATCGCCGGTACCTTCGTCGCATCGCGCCGATTGGCCCGCCCGATCGTGGCGCTGGAGGCCGCCGCGCGCAAGGTCAGTGCAGGCCAGCATGCCGAGGTAGCGGTGGAAACACGCGACGAAATCGGCCAACTGGCACGTAGCTTCAATCGCATGGTCAATGCTGTCGAGGAACGCGAGCGGCAGATCGCCCATATGGCCTTTCACGATTCGCTGACGGGCTTGCCCAACCGTACCCTGTTGCGCGAACAAATTGCGCTCGCGCTCAGCCGTCATGGCGGTGCCAACTTCGCGCTGTTCTGCCTCGACCTCGACAATTTCAAGTCTGTGAACGATACGCTGGGCCACCCGACCGGCGACGCCCTGCTATGCGAAGTGGCAACGCGGCTGGGCGAAACCTGTCCGCAGGGCTTTGTGGCGCGGCTGGGCGGCGACGAGTTTGCGGTGATCCTGCCCGATGGCAGCGGCAGCGCCGACCAGACTGGTCGCGCGCTCGTCAAGGCGCTGGCGCAACCGTTCGACGTCAATGGCCATCGGATTGTGACCGGTACCAGCATCGGTATCGTCTTCGCGCCACAGGATGGCCGGGACGCGACGGAACTGCTCAAAAATGCCGACCTCGCGCTGCACCGCGCCAAGGATGACGGCAAGGGCAGCCATCGCTTTTTCGAAAGCGCGATGGATGCTGAAGCACAGGCCCGGCGCGCGATGGAGATCGATCTGCATGATGCGCTGCGCAAAGGCGAGTTGGAACTCTATTTCCAACCCCTGTTTGGCCTGTCGCAGAACCGTGTGACCGCGTTCGAGGCGCTGCTGCGCTGGAACCACCCGGAACATGGCATGGTGTCGCCCGTGCAGTTCATCCCGCTGGCGGAGGAAACTGGCCTGATCGTCCCGATCGGCGAATGGGCGCTGCACGAAGCCTGCCGCATTGCCGCGACATGGACCGACGACATCCGCATCGCGGTCAATATCTCGCCCGTGCAGTTCCGCAGTGCGACGCTCAACAGCATCGTGTTGCAGGCGTTGGCGCGGTCGGGCCTGGCACCGAACCGGCTGGAACTGGAGATCACCGAAAGCCTGTTCATCGACAATGTCGAAGCGACGCTCGGCTCGCTCCATTCGCTGCGCGCCTTGGGCGTGCGGATCGCGCTTGATGATTTCGGCACGGGCTATTCGTCGCTCAGCTATTTGCGCAGTTTCCCCTTCGACAAGTTGAAGATCGATCGCAGTTTCATCATCGATCTGCTGGAACATGATGGCGCGACGGCCATCATCCGCGCGATCACCACGCTGGCCGACGCGCTCGGCATCGAAACCACCGCCGAAGGGGTGGAAAGCAGCGAGCAACTGGAAATATTGCGCGCCGAAGGATGCAACCAGATCCAGGGCTATTTCTTCAGTCGTCCGATTCCGGCGGGTCAGGTGGCCGCGTTGCTGGAGAAGCTGTCGGGCGACCGTCTGGCCGCCTGACGTCAGTCTGCCAATTGCATCGGCGGGTGGCACGACCTACGACCGCTTTCCATGACCACCACCCCCGACCTTGCCATCCGCCTGCGCCGCGCCAGCTTCAACCGGGCGCTGGCGCAAGCCGACCTGCGCATGATCGAAACGCTGCTGGCGCGAGACGCCATTCTCGTCGCGGGGACGGACAGTGCGGTGCTGGCCGGGCGCAAGGCGCAGATGTTGGCGTGGCGGCGCGAGTTCGCCGCAGCTGAGCGGCTGATCTACACCCGGACGCCGGGCACGATTATCGCGTCGGCCGTCGAGCCGATCGCGATGGAGCATGGCCAATGGCAGGGCGTCCTTGCCTCGACAGGCGAGCCGCAGGCATCTATACCGCCAAATGGCGGCAAAGCGGCGAAAACTGGCTGATCGAGGCGGAGATTTACCTCACCCTCGCCTGAAGCGGCCGCTCAGTAGGAGCGGCCGACCAGCACCCGTTCCACAGCGGTGTCGCCCGTGAAGATACACGCGCCATCCGCCGCCGCCGCGTCGCTCGGTATGTTGCGGAGTGTCAGCTTCTCGCCCTTGAGCCATTGCACGACCTTGTCGAGCGCATCGCCGGTTGGCTTGCTCCACTGCACCAGCGCCCAGCCCGGCTTGGCGCTGGCATCGAAATAGGCCTTGAGCGCATCCAACGAACTGATCGAGCTTTCGATATTGCTGTCGAGCCGTCCCTTGGCATCGGCGAACAGCGCTTGCTGAATATCGGTCAGGATCGACGTGGCCCCCGCGACGAAGTCCCCCTTCGCCACGATCTGGCTGTCGAGCTTGCCATCCTCGCGATAGAGCCGGTCGCGGCGGATGACCGAGACATTACCGCCCGCCACATCGCGGCCACCAACCTCGATCACGATCGGCGCGCCCTTCTTTACCCAGCCCCAGCGCTTGGTAGCGGCCTTGGCCGGGCGCTTGTCGAGCAGCGCGCGAACTGGCTCGCGGAACAGGTCGAGCGCATTCAACTGGCTGACCAGATCGGTGCAATAATCGACGATCGCGGCATCTTCGTCATTGTCGCGCAACATGGGCACGACCACGATCTGATAGGGCGCGACACGCGGCGGCACGCGCAGGCCGTCATCGTCGCCATGGACCATGATAAGGCCACCGATCATCCGCGTCGACATGCCCCAGCTGGTGGTCTGGGCCAGTTCCTGCTGCCCTTCGGCATTTTGGAACTTGATATTCTGCGCCGCAGAAAAGGTCGTGCCCAGAAAATGCGAGGTGCCGGCCTGCAGCGCCTTGCCATCCTGCATCATCGCTTCGATCGAATAGGTGGCAACGGCACCGGGGAAACGCTCATTTTCGGGCTTTTCGCCCGCGATCACCGGCATGGCGACGCATTCTTCGGCGAAGCTGCGATAGACTTCGAGCATCTTCATCGTTTCTTCCAGCGCCTCGTCCACGCTGGCATGGGCCGTATGCCCTTCCTGCCAGAGAAATTCGGTGGTGCGCAGGAACATGCGGGTGCGCATTTCCCAGCGCACGACATTGGCCCACTGGTTGATGAGGACAGGCAGGTCGCGCCACGACTGGACCCAACGGCTGAACGCCGCGCCAATCACCGTTTCCGATGTGGGACGCACGACCAGCGGCTCTTCCAGCTTCGCGTCAGGATCGGGCACCAGCTTGCCATCCTTCTGGATCAGCCGGTGATGGGTGACGACCGCCATTTCCTTGGCGAAACCGTCGACATGCTCGGCTTCCTTCTCGAAATAGGACAGCGGGATGAACAGCGGAAAATAGCAATTTTCATGGCCGGTCGCCTTGATCCGTTCGTCCAGCAGTTTCTGGATACGTTCCCAGATGCCATAGCCCCATGGCCGGATGACCATGCAGCCGCGCACGCCGCTTTCCTCGGCCAGGTCGGCCTCGGTAATGACGGCCTGATACCAGGCGGAAAAATCCTGTTCGCGGGTGACGGAAAGGGCGTGCTTCACGGGGTCGGGCCTTGGGCTAGAAACGGAAAGGAATGGCGCGCCATAGGGCAATCGCGCTACACCTGTCGACCCCTGAGCATGGCGATAGATTCAGGCTGGGACGCCCAGCCGATCGAGCCAGGCGCGCGCCTGTTTGGGTTCGCCGACAGCGTCGGACGATACCGGCCCGCGCGCGGCCATGAAATCCTGATGCAGGGCGAACGGCTCCAGGCCCAACGTGGCGCGCAGATTGTCAATCTCGTCGGCCGTGTCGCACAGGTCGGCGACGATAGGCGCCGCCTTGGCCCGTGCCGCCTTGTCCTTCTGATGATCGAACAGGCCCCATTTGCCACTCGCGGTCGTCTGGAGCGCAGCGATCAGCGCCTCGCGATAGGCCTGTTCCAGTTCCTCGCGGCGAACGTCGAGCCGCTCCAACCGATCCGCCTTCGCCATGGTCCCGTCCGATCCTGTTATTCAGCTCAGCTTGTCGATCTTTGCGTTCAACGCCGCCAGTTGCGCCTTGAGCGCCGCAATCTCGTCATCCTTGCTGCCGTCCGTTGCAGCGGGTGCAGGTGCTGCACCCGGAACGCCTGGCATCCCCGGCACGCCATTGCCAAAGGCGCTGGCCGCCGCTTCGAACATCTGCAGGTTGCGCTTGGCGATCTCGGCCAATGGGCCGCCGCCAAAAGCGCCCTTCATGGCTTCCTGAAATTGCTGCTGGTTCTTGCGGAACGCGTCCATCGACGATTCCAGATATTGCGGCACCATAGACTGCATCGAATCGCCATACATGGAAATCAGCTGACGCAGGAAGTTGACGGGCAGCATGTTGGTGCCGCGCTGTTCTTCCTCCATGATGATCTGGGTCAGAACGTTGTGCGTGATGTCCTCGCCGGACTTGGCATCGACCACGGTAAACTCGCGCCCTTCGCGGGTCATCTGCGACAGCAGGTCGAGCGTGATGTAGCTGGAAGTTTCGGTATTATAGAGACGCCGGTTGGCGTACTTCTTGATAACGACCGGATCGGATTCGTTGACCACTTTAGATTTGGACATGAAAGCCTCTCCCTCAGAACCTCATTCTGCACTAGCACAAGGCCATGTCGCACCGCAACATGGACCGCGCCCATTACCCCTTTTTCTCAATATTTTATGGCGCGAGACGCAGGGCGATCCTGAACTGCGCCGCCGCGCGTTCACAGGCCTGCGCCGCTATCAGGAGGCGCAGCGCCCGCCTGCTCCCCCTGCCCCCGATTGCGTGGCCGTGGCGGGCAGCGCTCGACTGCTGCGCTATGGCGTTGAAAATGGGCGGGCGCCGGTGGTGTTCATCCCCTCGCTGATCAATCCGCCGCAAGTATTGGACCTGTCGGAAAGCCGATCGATGCTGCGCCACATGTGCGCAGCGGGGCATAACGCTTATCTGGTCGATTGGGGCGCGCCGACGCACCGCGATGCAGCGATGGGCCTGGATGCGCATATAACGGAGCGATTACTGCCATTGCTCGCCGATCTACCGCGCCCGCCCATTCTGGCGGGCTATTGCCTTGGCGGCACGTTCGCGATTGCTGCGGCCATGCTGCGCGAGGTAACGGCCGTCGTCGCGATCGCGTCGCCCTGGACCTTCGACGGTTTCGCCGATGCCGACCGACAGGAAATCAGCGTGCTGTGGCGCGACGCCAAGGCGATCTGCGAACGGCTGGGTTATGTGCCGATGGAAGTGCTGCAATCAGGCTTCTGGGCGATGGACCCCAAGCGCACGATCCAGAAATATGCCGCCTTCGCCGATATGGAAAAAGGATCGGACGCTGCCCGCGCGTTCCTGGCGGTCGAGGACTGGGCGAATGAAGGCGCACCGCTGACCTACGCTGCGGCCCGCGACTTGTTCGATGATCTCTATGCGGGCGATGCAACCGGCGAAGGGCGGTGGTCGGTAGGCGGCCAGTTGATCGATCCCAAAGCCCTGCCCTGCCCCAGTCTTTCGATCCGATCGACAACCGACCGCATCGTGCCCGCCGCGGCTGCTCCTGATCTTGCCGAGCAACGCAGCCTGGCGCTTGGCCATGTCGGCATGGTCGTGGGCGGCCGGGCACGCACGCTACTATGGGATCCGCTGTCCGATTGGGTTTCCAGCCATGGCGGATGATGCTATGGGCGCGGGCGAAAACAACCCCTGTCATTAGAGGATCAGGCCTTTGTCAGACATCGTGATTACCGCCGCCAAGCGCACCGCCGTCGGCAGCTTCATGGGCGCGTTCGGATCGACCCCTGCGCATGAACTGGGTCGTCAGGCGATCCTCGCTGCATTGGCGCAAGCTGGCGTCGCGCCGGACGAAGTGGACGAAGTGATCCTGGGCCAGGTGCTGAGCGCAGGCCAGGGCCAGAACCCGGCGCGCCAGGCGGCCGTCAATGCGGGCATTCCGGTTGAGCGCACCGCGATCGGCATCAATCAGTTGTGCGGTTCCGGGCTGCGCGCGGTGGCGCTGGCGGCTCAGGCGATCCGTGCGGGCGACGCCAACATCATGGTTGCGGGTGGGCAGGAAAATATGTCGCTTGCCCCCCATGCGCAATATCTGCGTGGCGGTAGCAAGATGGGCAATGTCAGCCTGATCGACACGATGATTCACGACGGCCTGACCGACGCTTTCAACAATTACCATATGGGCATCACCGCCGAAAATCTGGCGGAAAAATATCAGATCAGCCGGGAAGCGCAGGACGCCTTCGCCGTCGCCAGCCAGAATAAGGCGGAAGCGGCGCGCGCTTCAAGTCGCTTTGCCGACGAAATCGTGCCGATCACGATCAAGGGCCGCAAGGGCGACACCATCGTCGATGCCGACGAATATATCCGCGCCGGAGCCACGATCGAAGGCATGCAGGCGCTACGTCCGGCCTTCAAGAAGGATGGCAGCGTGACCGCCGGCAATGCGAGCGGCCTGAACGATGGTGCCGCCGCGCTCGTCCTGATGACCGCCGATGCCGCCGCCAAGCGCGGTGCGACGATCCTGGGCCGGATCGCCGGTTTCGCGACCTGCGGCGTCGATCCCTCGATCATGGGCATCGGCCCGGCCCCGGCAAGCCGCAAGGCGCTGGCCAAGGCCGGCTGGTCCGTCGCTGACCTCGACCTGATCGAAGCCAATGAAGCCTTCGCGGCGCAGGCGCTGTCGGTCGGCCAGGAACTGGGCTGGGATGCGGAGAAGGTCAACGTCAATGGCGGCGCGATCGCCATCGGCCATCCGATCGGCGCTTCGGGCGCGCGCGTGCTGACGACGTTGCTCTACGAAATGGCCAAGCGCGATGCGAAAAAGGGTCTGGCGACGCTGTGCATCGGCGGCGGCATGGGCGTGGCGATGTGCATCGAGCGCTGATGTCTGCGTAAGTGTGAAAAAGGGCCGCCGCTCCGACCGGAGCCGCGGCCCTTTTTATTATGGTTCAGGTCGACCGGACCAGCGATTGCGCTATCAGGCGCGTCACTCCATCTCCAATATGACCGCGTCAACGGCCAGGCTGTCGCCCTGGGCGGCCGATACGCTCTTCACCACGCCCGCCTTTTGCGCGCGCAGGATATTTTCCATCTTCATCGCCTCGATCACGGCGAGCGGCTGTCCGGCCTCGACCTTGTCGCCCGCCCCCACATGCAGTGCGACCAGCAAGCCCGGCATCGGGCAGATCAGGTAGCGCGACAGGTCTGGCGGGATCTTCTCGATCATGTGCGCGGCATAGGGCGCGGCATGGGCAGGCAGGATGCGCAGCTTATGGCTGGCACCATGGGCGGCCAGGACGAAGCCGGCGCGGGTGGGGGCGATCTTCACCGCCAATTCCTCCTCGCCGAACTCCGCTTCGATCAGCCGATCGCCGGGCGTATATTCGAGCGCCATGTCTACGCCCACGCCATCGACGGTGACATCATCGCCGTCGATTTCCACATCATGGACGCTGTCGCCGATCTTGACCTGCCAGCCTGTCGGCGGCGGCAAGCGCTTGCCCAACTGGCCGTCGATGCGGCGGGCGCGGTCGGCCTGGGCCATGGCGGCAAAGGCCCCGATCGCGGCGAGCCGCTGCCGCAATTCGGGCGAAGCGGGCGCGCCCTGGAAGCCATCGGGATATTCCTCCGCGATGAAGCCGGTGGTGATGTTGCCGGAGCGGAAACGCTCATGCTGCATCAGCGCGGACACGAAATCGATATTGTGGCCCGGTCCCTCGATCTCGAATTTGTCGAGCGCTTCGATCTGCTTGTCGATCGCTTCCAACCGCGTGGGTGCCCAGGTAATCAGCTTGGCGATCATCGGGTCGTAGAACATGGAGACTTCGCCGCCTTCGACCACGCCGTCATCGACGCGGATCAGCGCGCCGCTTTCGTCGGTGCCGGTTTCGGGCGGATTGTAGCGGACGAGGCGACCGGTCGATGGCAGGAAGCCGCGATAGGGGTCTTCGGCATAGACGCGGTTCTCGATCGCCCAGCCGTTGATCTTGACGTCATCCTGCGTGAAGGCCAGCGCCTCGCCATTGGCGACGCGGATCATCTGTTCGACCAGATCGATACCGGTAATTTCCTCGGTCACGGGATGTTCGACCTGCAACCGGGTGTTCATTTCGAGGAAGTAGAAGCCCTCCCCGGTCGTGTCCGCGCCCGATACGATGAGTTCGACGGTCCCGGCGCTGAAATAGCCGACTGCGCGGGCGAGTGCGACGCATTGTTCACCCATCGCCTTGCGCATCTTGGGCGTGACGAAGGGCGATGGCGCTTCCTCCACCACCTTCTGGTGACGGCGCTGGATCGAACATTCGCGCTCGTTCAAATAGACGATATTGCCATGCTGATCGCCCAATATCTGGATTTCGATATGGCGCGGGCTTTCGATGAACTTCTCGATGAACACGCGATCGTCGCCGAAGCTGGCGAGGCCTTCGCGCTTGGTCGCTTCAAAGCCTTCGCGGACATCCTGCTCATTATAAGCGAGGCGCATCCCCTTGCCACCGCCACCGGCAGATGCCTTCATCATGACCGGATAGCCGATCTCGTTGGAGATTTTTACGGCATGTTCGGTGTCGTCGATGACGCCGACGAAGCCGGGGACGACATTGACGCCTGCTTCCAGCGCGAGCTTCTTGGACTCGATCTTGTCACCCATCGCCGCGATGGCATTAGCGGGGGGACCGACGAAGATGATGCCTTCCGCGTCCAGCGCCGTACGGAAGCTCTCGCGTTCGGAGAGGAAGCCGTAGCCGGGGTGGACGGCGTCGGCACCGGTCTGTTTGCACGCTTCGATGATCTTGTCGGCAATCAGATAGGATTGGGCGGCGGGCGACGGGCCGATGTGCACGGCTTCATCCGCCATGAGGACATGCGGCGCGCGCGCATCGGCATCGGAATAGACCGCGACGGTCTTGATGCCCATCTTCTTGGCCGTGCGCATGACACGACACGCAATTTCGCCACGGTTCGCGATCAGGATCTTGGTGATTGCCATATTATTCCCTGTCCCAGTCCTATCCTATCAGCCGTTCGGGCTGAGCCTGTCGAAGCCCCGTTCTTCCTCTCAAGGAGAAAAGCAGCCCTTCGACAAGCTCAGGGCGAACGGAAGTAGTGGTGTTAAGTTGCTGTGAGTGCTCTCGAAACTTCAGCACAGACGGCATCAAAGCGATTAAAATACGAACTTTCCAATTCTGCCGTTTCCATCTGAAAAATCTCAGATGTCATCTGCAGGTGAAGATTTCTGGCAAGGTTGGCAGCCTCAACCTGAAACGCTGGATAAAGGTCAGATGCCGTTTGCAGATCACCAGCATTTCTCATGCTGTAATCCGTCACCCAGAGGCAGTATGTGAGCCGCTCAGCAGGCGACAACGAATCCAAACCAACAGACGCCTTCTTCTCGATGATCGAATGACCGGCATCCTCGACCAGCCAAGTTTCCCAATCTTGGATCAACCCATTGCCTCCACGCAATAATCCGTCATGCCGGACTTGATCCGGCATCCCGCTTTCTTCACGCGTATCGCCGGAGAAAAAGCGAGACCCCGGATCAAGTCCGGGGTGACGGAGGTGAGTGCGAAACTCACTCCGCCGCCTCCATCGCAACCTTCACCTCGGCCTGCATCGGCACCACGCCCAGCTTCGCGAACAGCGCCGCATCGGCATTGTCGCCCGCATTGGCCGTGGTCAGCAGCTTGTCGCCGGTGAAGATGCTGTTCGCGCCCGCCATGAAGCACAAAGCCTGGCACGCATCCGACATACTTTCCCGCCCAGCGCTCAGCCGCACCATGCTCTCCGGCATCACGATCCGCGCCACCGCCACCGTCCGCACAAACTCGATCTCGTCGATCTTAGCGAGCGGGGTGTCGGCCAGCATATTGCCCAGCACGGTGCCCTTGACCGGCACCAGCGCGTTGATCGGCACGCTTTGCGGATGGGTCGGCAGCACCGCCAGCGCGTGCAGAAAGCCGACGCGGTCCTCGCGCGTCTCGCCCATGCCGACGATCCCGCCGGAACACACATTGATCCCCGAATTGCGGACATTCTCCAGCGTTTCGAGCCGGTCATCAAAGGTCCGGGTGGTGATCACCTTCTCATAATGTTCGGGCGAGGTGTCGATATTATGGTTGTAATAATCGAGGCCCGCGTCAGCCAGAACCTTGGCCTGGCTTTCGTTGAGCATCCCCAGCGTCATGCAGGTTTCCATGCCCATCTGGCGCACGCCCTGCACCATCTGGACGATAGCGGGCATGTCGCGCTCCTTGGGGTTGCGCCAGGCCGCACCCATGCAAAAGCGCGAGCTGCCCGCATCCTTCGCCTGCGCCGCCGCCTGCATCACGGCCTGCACGCTCATCAGCTTTTCGGCCTTGAGGCCGCTTTCCGCCGAAGCCGACTGGTTGCAATAGCCGCAATCCTCCGGACAACCGCCGGTCTTGATCGACAGCAGGGTGGAGAGTTGCACTTCGTTGCGCGGAAAATTGGCGCGGTGGATGGTCTGCGCCTCGAACATCAGGTCGGCGAACGGCAGGTCGAACAGCGCGGCGATTTCGGCACGGGTCCAGTCGGTGCGGGCGGTTGTCACGGCGTTCATTGCCCAACTCCGTTCAGGCTGAGCGAAGTCGAAGCCGTCCGCTGAGCGGAGCGAAGCATGTAGCCTTCGACAAGCTCAGGCTGGTCCTTCGACAGGCTCAGGACGAACGGATTTAAAGTCATCATTATACGGCATCCTCCACCGGGGGCATGTTGTGGCCGAGGAGGCGCAGCACGTCGGCGGCGCATTCCACGACATTGGAACCCGGTCCATAAATGCCCTGAACGCCCGCGTCACGGAGGAAGTCATAATCCTGTGGCGGGATGACGCCGCCCGCAATCACCTTGATGTCGTTGCGACCTGCTTCACGCAGCTTGGCGATGAGGTCGGGGATCAGCGTCTTGTGGCCCGCCGCCAGCGACGACGCGCCCACGACATCAACGTCGCTTTCCAGCGCCAACACCACGGTTTCTTCGGGCGTCTGGAACAGCGGTCCCGACACCACGTCGAAGCCCATGTCGCCGAATGCCGACGCGATCACGTTGGCGCCCCGGTCGTGCCCATCCTGCCCCATCTTGGCGACGAGGAGTTTGGGTTTGCGACCGAGGCGCCGCTCGACGGCCTGCACGCCGTCAAGAACCTGTTGCCAGCGGCTGTCACCCGCATAAGGCGCGCTGTAGACGCCCTTTACCGGTGTCGGCTGCGTGCCGTAGCGATCGAAACTTTCCTCCATGGCGGAGGAGATTTCGCCCAGCGTCGCGCGGGCGCGGGCCGCTTCGACGGCAAGGGCAAGGAGGTTGTTGTCGAGGCTGGAGGACTTCGCCGCGCCGTCGCGCAGCGCCTGCAACGCCGCTTCGCATTTCGCGCTGTCACGCTCCGCTTTCACCCGGTTGATGCGGGCAATCTGCCCTTCGCGCACCTTGGCATTGTCGATGTCGAGCGTTTCGAGGAAGTCCTCGGTCGCCAGCCGATATTTGTTGACGCCGACAATGACGTCATCACCCCGATCGACCCGCGCCTGCCGTGCAGCGGCGGCGGTTTCGATCATCGCCTTGGGCCAGCCTGCCGCCACGGCCTTGGCCATGCCGCCATCGGCCTGCACCTTTTCGATGATCGCCCAGGCTTCATCGACCAGTTGCTGCGTCAGCGCCTCGACATAATAAGAGCCGCCCAACGGATCGACCACCTTGGTCATCCCCGTCTCTTCCTGGATTACGATCTGCGTGTTGCGCGCAATCCGGGCGGAAAAGTCGGTGGGGAGCGCGATGGCTTCATCGAGCGCATTGGTATGCAGCGATTGCGTGCCGCCCAGCATCGCGGCCATCGCCTCGATCGTGGTACGCATGACGTTGTTGTAGGGGTCTTGCTCGGTCAGCGACACGCCGCTGGTCTGACAGTGGGTCCGCAGCATCTTGGAGCGCTCATCCTTCGCGCCCAGTTCCGTCATCGCCCGATGCCACAGCACTCGCGCCGCGCGTAGCTTGGCGATTTCCATGAAAAAGTTCATGCCGATCGCGAAGAAGAAGCTCAGGCGGCCCGCAAACTTGTCGATGTCGAGGCCCGATGCGACGCCATATTTCACATATTCCATGCCGTCGGCGATGGTGAAGGCCAGTTCCTGCACCTGCGTCGCGCCGGCTTCCTGCATATGATAGCCGGAAATGGAGATGCTGTTGAACTTGGGCATTTCGCGCGACGTGTAGCCGAAAATGTCGCTGATGATCCGCATCGATGGTTCGGGCGGGTAGATATAGGTATTGCGGACCATGAACTCCTTGAGGATGTCGTTCTGGATGGTCCCGTCGAGCAATTTGCGGTCGACGCCCTGCTCCTCGCCCGCGACGATGAAGAAGGCCAAGATCGGGATCACCGCGCCGTTCATCGTCATGCTGACCGACATCTGGTCGAGGGGAATGCCATCGAACAGGATTTTCATATCCTCGATCGTGTCGATCGCCACGCCCGCCTTGCCAACGTCGCCGGTGACGCGCGGATGGTCGCTGTCATAACCGCGATGGGTGGCGAGATCGAAGGCGACCGACAATCCTTTCTGCCCAGCGGCGAGGTTGCGGCGGTAGAAGGCGTTGGATTCCTCGGCGGTGGAGAAGCCCGCATATTGGCGGATGGTCCAGGGTCGCCCGGCATACATGGACGCGCGTACCCCCCGCGTGAACGGCGCAAAGCCCGGCAGGCCCGGATCGACGGTCACGTCCTCAGCCGTGTAGAGCGGCTTGACCGCGATCCCTTCCGGGGTCGCCCAGGTCAAATCCTTGCCCTTCACTTCCTTGGCGGCCGCGGCGGCCCATTGATCCAGTGTCGGTTTGTCGGTCATCTTCTACCCTATCTCTACCCCCTCTCCCGCAAGCGGGAGAGGCAACGAGACTTAGGTCCGCGCAGCGGGCCTTAGTCGCAGTGGTGAGGGTCTTGCGCGTCGCATGCCCTCACCAACTTCGCCTAGGCTGGCAAGCCGCCAAGGCTCCGTATCCTCTCCCGCTTGCGGGAGAGGACTTAATATCAATGCGCCTCCTTTGGCGTCTCCATAATTTCGGTCAGCACCCCGTTCATATCCTTGGGATGCACGAAGAAGATCGGCGTCCCATGCGCCCCGATGCGCGGCTCACCCAGCACCCGCGCGCCCTTCGCCTCGAACCACGCCTTGGCTTCGAGAATGTCGGGCACTTCATAGCATATATGATGCTGACCCCCGGCCGGGTTCTTGACGATGAAGGCGGTGATCGGCGATGTCGCATCGAACGGCTCGATCAACTCGATCTGCGTCCCCGCCGTGCCATTCTCCCCCGGCGTATCGACAAAGCACACCTTCACCCCCTGCGCGGGCAGATCGAACGGTTCGTGAATTGTCGTCGCGCCCATTACGTCGCGATAATAGGCAATGCTCTGTTCGAGCGAGGGCGTGGCGACGCCGATATGGTTGAGACGGCCGAGTTTCATATTTTCACCTTATCGCGCACGGAATTCGGTAGCATGGTTACCTAAAGAACAACTGCCGGGAGAAAGGATTGCAGATAAGATTCCAATGCCGATCGAAGCAATCCAAATCATCCCGAATGCCGTACCAATGATGTTGCCGATGCCATGAAGAAAACGAGAAATGATATTCGGTTTTACAGGCTTCACTTGATTTACGGGTTGCGCTTTTCGATATTCCTCTCTGCGCTTGTCAGCCCAAGCTTCAAATTTTTCATCACGACTTTCCAACGTCCCGCTCACAACGGAATATTGTCATGCTTCTTCCACGGATTCTCCAGCGCCTTGTTGCGCAGTTTCCGCAGACCCAGTGCAATCCGCTTGCGCGTCGAATGCGGCTGGATCACCTCGTCGATGAAGCCCTTTGATGCCGCTACGAACGGGTTGGCGAAGCGCGCTTCATATTCCGCGGTGCGCTCGGCAATCTCGTCCGCCGTTTTGCCGCGAAAGATGATCTCCACCGCGCCCTTCGCGCCCATCACCGCGATTTCGGCGGTCGGCCAGGCATAGTTCAAATCGCCGCGCAGATGCTTGGACGCCATCACGTCATATGCCCCGCCATAGGCTTTGCGGGTGATGATCGTGATTTTCGGCACGGTCGCTTCGGCATAGGCGAACAGCAATTTCGCGCCATGCTTGATGATGCCATTATGTTCCTGCGCCGTCCCCGGCAGGAAGCCCGGCACGTCCACCAGAGTCACGATCGGTATCTCGAACGCATCGCAGAAGCGCACGAAGGGCTGATTGGCGACGATGCCCACCGTCCGCCCCTCGACCCGGCCAAAGCCGCAGATGATGTTGCCTGCGTGCGCGGGCTGCACCTCGAAGAAATCGCCCTCGTCCACGATCTTCTTGATCAGTTCGTGCATGTCATAGGGCTGGTTCGCGTTGGCGGGGATCAGCGTGTCGAGGCTCGGCTCGATCCGGTCCCACGGGTCCGCGCTAGGCCGCTCCGGCACCGGCTCCTTGTTCGACGCGGGCAGGAAGTCGACGAAATCGCGCACTGCCAGCAGCGCTTCGATATCATTCTCGAACGCCACGTCCGCCACGCCCGACTTGGTCGTATGCGTCACCGCGCCGCCCAGTTCTTCCTGGGTGACGACTTCGTTCGTCACCGTCTTGACCACATCGGGTCCGGTGACGAACATGAAACTACTATCCTTCACCATGAAGATGAAGTCGGTCATCGCGGGCGAATAGACCGCGCCGCCCGCGCATGGTCCCATGATGACGCTGATCTGCGGCACCACGCCCGACGCCAGCACATTGCGCTGGAAAATCTCGGCATAGCCCGCGAGCGATGCAACGCCCTCCTGAATCCGCGCACCGCCGCTATCGTTCAGCCCGATCACCGGCGCGCCGACCTTCAGCGCCATGTCCATGATCTTGCAGATTTTCATCGCGTGCCGTTCGGACACCGCGCCGCCATAGACGGTGAAGTCCTGGCTGAACAGGAACACCAGCCGCCCATTGATCGTGCCCGATCCGGTGACCACGCCGTCGCCGGGGATATGCGCTTCGTCCATGCCGAAATCGACGCAATTATGCTCGACATACATGTCCAGCTCTTCAAAGCTGTCCTCGTCCAGCAACACCTCGATCCGCTCGCGCGCGGTCAGCTTGCCCTTACCATGCTGGGCATCAATGCGGCGTTGGCCGCCGCCCATGCGCGCACCTTCGCGCTTGGCTTCAAGCTGTTCGATAATGGCGAGCTTCGACATAGGCATATCTCTCCGGTCATTGCGCGGACGTCTTATAGCGGCTCTGTCCCAAGCTTTGCGACTTTTCGCAAATGTAAATTTGCTAATTTGCAAATCACGACTTCGCAAATTAGGAACTGGGGGCAGGCCTGTTCCGTGCCCCGGCGAAGGCCGGGGTCCAGTTCGGACCATGGGACTGGACCCCGGCCTTCGCCGGGGAACATGAAGCGGGGAACCCCAATATGGCACGCGGCAATCGTATCTTTGCAGGACCAAGGCTGCGCCAGTTGCGCCTCGACCATCGCATGGACCAAGCGACGATGGCGCAGGCGTTGGGCATTTCCGTGTCCTACCTATCCCAGATGGAGAATGATGACCGCCCCCTGACCGCCAAGGTCAAGGCCGCACTCGCCAATGCCTTTCCGACCGACTGGGCCAGCTTCGACGCACGCGAGGATGAGCAGATGCTGGGCGCCTTCACTTTCGCGCTCAGCCATCCCGAATTACCTGGTGTCGCGCTGGAACCGGAGCGGATCGAGAAATTGCATCTACAATTCCCGGAATTCGCGGCGCGCTATCTCGACCTCTATAATGCGCATCTGCGGGCGAACGAGCGGATCAACATGATCGAGGAAGCGATCGCCAATGACAGCACGGTGCAGGCGCGGCTGCCGTGGGAGGCGGCGCGCGACTGGTTTCATGAGGCGGGCAATTATGTCCACAGTATCGATTGCCTGGCCGAAGATATGGCCGCCAGCTTCACCGCGGGGCAGACCTTGGACGAAGGTATGTTGGTCGAAGCGCTGGCGCGGCGGCATGGCATCGAAACGCTGATCGCCGACACGCCCGACAGCGCGCTGCGATCCTATACCAGCAGCACCAAGCGGCTGTTCGTCAACGCGGCGCTGCCGACCGAGAGCCGCAAATTCATGCTGGCGCACCAGCTCATGATGCTGGAGGGGCAGGCCGTTATCGCCGATGTGGTGAGCAAGGCGGGGCTGCCCGTCACCGGCGCGGATCGGCTTTTGGCAATCGGCCTCGGCAATTATGCGGCAGGCGCGCTGCTGATGCCCTATGCCGCCTTCCGCGAAGCCGCCCGCACGATGCGCCACGACATCGACCGGCTCGCCCGCACCTTCGGCGTGAGTTTCGAGCAGGCCTGCCACCGGCTTTCGACGCTTCAGCGACCGGGGCTGCGCGGCATCCCCTTCTTCTTCTGCCGCGTCGACATGGCGGGCAATATCACCAAGCGGCACAGCGCCACCCGCTTGCAGTTCGCGCGGTTTGGCGGCGCTTGCCCTTTATGGAACGTGCATGAGGCAGTCGCGATTCCCGACCGGATCAACGTGCAACTGGGCGAAACGCCCGACGGCGTGCGCTACGTCTCCATGGCCAAGGGGCTGGTAAAGCCATCGGGCAGCTACAGCCGGACGCCGCGCCGCTTTGCCGTGGTACTGGGGTGCGAGACGGCGCATGCGGCGAACTTCGTCTATGCCGACGGGCTGCAACTGGACGTCGAAGGCGCAGCGACGCCGATCGGCATCACCTGTCGCCTCTGTTCGCGCCAAAGCTGCGACCAGCGCGCCTTTCCGCCCGCCGATCGGCCGATCCATGTCGACCCGGATAATCGGCAGATCGTTCCTTACTGGATTGGGTAAGCGATAGGGTTAGGGCTTCGTGCCTTGGCCATCGTGCAGTTTCGCCCACAGGCCCGCCGTGCCCGCTTCCTGCGCCTTCATCGTGAACTGGGCAGCGACCAGCCAGCCCTTGATCGGGCGCATGGGCAAAATGGTGGTCAGGATCAGCACCGGCACGCCAACGGCCAGATGCACCCACACGCCCGGTCGCGCCATGATTTCGAGCATGATGATGAAGATGACGCCGGGCACGCAGGCGAATAATTGCACGAACACGGCGGGGCCATCGGCAGGGTCGGCAAAGCTGTAATTAAGGCCACAGACTTCGCAATGATCGCGCATGGTCAGGAAGCCGTTGAAAATATGCCCTTCGCCGCAGCGGGGACAGCGGCCGAGTACACCCGTTTCATGCGCCGGGCGCTTGGGCCACTGGCGGCCGGTCTCGTCTACCCAATGGGCCTGGCTTTGCATGTCTGTCATGACGCTCCATGTGGCGCGTGCGAAGCGCATTGCAATTGGCCCTTTTGTCCTACCCCTTTGCGCGCCACTGGCCAAGGGGCGCACAAGGCGCTATCGCGCGCGCCAATCCTTCCGATCTTCAAAGGCAGTCAAATGGGTTTTCGTTGTGGTATCGTCGGTCTTCCCAATGTGGGCAAGTCCACCCTGTTCAACGCGCTGACGGAGACGCAGGCGGCGCAGGCGGCGAACTATCCCTTCTGCACGATCGAGCCGAATGAGGGGCGCGTGGCCGTGCCCGACCCTCGACTGGAGACGATTGCAAAGATCGGCGGGTCGGCCAAGATCATCGAGACACAACTGGCGTTCGTGGACATTGCAGGGCTGGTACGCGGCGCATCCAAGGGTGAAGGGCTGGGCAACCAGTTCCTGGCGAATATCCGCGAGACCGACGCGATCGTCCATGTGCTGCGCTGCTTCGAGGATGACGACATCACCCATGTCGAAAACAAAGTCGATCCGATCGCCGACGCGGAGACAGTCGAGACGGAATTGATGCTGGCTGACCTCGAAAGCCTGGAAAAGCGCGTTCCCAACCTGTTGAAAAAGGGTGCGCAGGGCGACAAGGAAGCTAAGGCGGCCGCCGCCGTTCTGGGCCAGGCGCTCGACCTGCTGCGCGACGGCAAGCCTGCGCGCCTGACAGTGCCGCGCGACGAGGAAGAAGCGCGGCTGTTCGCGCAGGCGCAGCTGCTGACCGCCAAGCCCGTCCTCTATGTCTGCAATGTCGAAGAGGACAGCGCGTCGAGCGGCAACGCCCATTCGGCGCGTGTGTTCGAGAAGGCGGCGGCGGAAAATGCCAAGGCCGTCATCGTCTCGGCCGCCATCGAAGCCGAACTCGTCACCATGCCGGTCGAGGAACGGGCGGAATATCTCGAAGCGCTAGGCCTTGCCGAAGCGGGTCTCGCGCGGATCATCCGGGCGGGCTATGAACTGCTCGGCCTCATCACTTTCTTCACCGTGGGTCCAAAGGAAGCACGCGCCTGGACGGTGGCGCGCGGATCGAAGGCACCGCAGGCGGCCGGCGCGATCCATACCGATTTCGAAAAAGGCTTCATCCGCGCCGAAACCATGGCCTTTGACGATTATGTCCAGTTCAACGGCGAGACCGGCGCCAAGGAAGCGGGCAAATGGCGGTCGGAAGGCAAGGAATATGTCACGCAGGACGGCGACATCATGCTGTTCCGGTTCAACGTCTGACCCTTGGCGCTGCGCCCCGGCCCATCGCCTGCGCAGCGCAAGGCCGCCTTCCCGCCCAGCGTCGATGCAGACACAAGGCTGCTGATCCTCGGCAGCCTGCCCGGCGATGCGTCGATCCGGCGGCATGAATATTATGCCCATCGTGGCAATGCCTTCTGGATGCTGATGGGCGATGTGCTGGGCGAGGATTTGCGTGGCCAACCCTATGCCATGCGGCTGAAGCGATTGCGGGCACGGGGCGTCGGCTTATGGGACGTGATCGAAAGCGCGCAGCGTGAGGGGAGCTTGGACGGGGCCATTCGCGCGGCGGAATTGCGTGATCTGGGGACGTTCGTCGCCCGGCTGCCAGCGCTTGCAGCGATCGGCTTCAATGGCAAGACCGCCGCTATGCAGGGGCGGCGGCAGTTGGGCGACCGGCCGGGCCTGACGCTGATCGACCTTCCCTCCTCCAGCGGCGCCTATGCCAGCCTGTCGCGCGCGCAAAAGACGGAGCGCTGGGCCGCCCTGCGGGCGTGGATCGTCTGACCAGATTGCATCTGTGTGTCATATTGCGCGGCTAGGGCGAAGCGCTAAGAGACAGCCATAAAATCACCGTATCCATGAAGGTCGCCGCCATGTTCACCCGCCGCCAATTGCTGACCGTTGCCGCCACAGCGCCGTTAATCGGCGCGCCTGCTCTGGTGAAGGCGCAAAGCTGGTATGCGGGTTATCCCTTTTCGCTGGGGGTGACGTCGGGCGATCCGGCGGCGGACGGCTTTGTCATCTGGACCAAGCTGGCGCCCAAGCCATTCGAGCCGCATGGCGGTATGCCGACGGTGCCGCTGCCGGTAAAGTGGGAAGTGGCCAGCGACGATCGTTTCAAGACGATCGTGGCGGCAGGCGAAGCGACCGCGCGGCCTGAACTGGGCCATAGCGTCCATGTCGAAGTCACCGGCCTGCAGCCTGATCGTCCTTATTGGTATCGGTTCGCCTTGGCAGGCGACCAGTCTCCGCGCGGGCGGTCACGCACCTTGCCACTGGCATCGGCCAGCCCCAAGGCGCTGAAATTCGGGGTGGCGGGTTGCCAGAATTATGAGGACGGGTATTTTACCGCTTTCCGCCATCTCGCGCGCGAAGACGACCTCGCCCTCGTCTATCATTATGGCGACTTCATCTATGAATATAAGCAGCGCGGACCGGACTATGACAAGGATGGGCTGCCGGTACCCCATGTGCGCAACCATATCGGCCAGGATTGTCTCGACGTCGCGGACTATCGGCTGCGCTACGCCCAATATCTAAGCGATTACGACCTGCAGGCCGCGCGCGCCAAACACACATGGTTCCCTACCTTCGACGATCATGAGGTGGAGAATAACTGGGTCCAGGATGAAAACTGGAAAGCTGTGCCGCCGGAGATTTTCCGCCTGCGCCGTCAGGCGGGATTGCAGGCCTGGTATGAATATATGCCCGTGCGCGCCGCCATGCTGCCGCGCAACGGGATCATCACCAACATGTATCGCGAAGCGCGCTATGGCGATCTGCTCTCGATCGATTTTCTCGACACCCGCTCGTTCCGGTCGAAACAGCCCTGCGATGACGGATTCAAACCCTATTGCCCCGGCATCGACGACAGCAAATCTCAGGTCATTTCCGCCGAGGAGGAAAGCTGGCTAGTTCAGAATTTGAAGCGTGGCCAAACGCAATGGAATTGCGTGGCGCAACAGATCATGATGATGTCGCTCGACCGCCGCCGCTATGCCGACGAGACCCAGAAAATCTACAATATCGACACCTGGGCCGCCTATACGGCGCAGCGCAGCCGGTTGCTGGCCAAGATGCGTGGTCTCGATAATGTCGTGGTGCTGACCGGCGACGAGCATCAGAATTTCGCGGGGCTGCTCGACAATGGCGACAAGACCGTGGCGGTCGAGTTCGTGTCCACCTCCATCTCGTCGGGCGGCGACGGGTCGAACCTGCGCACTGGCAGCGATGTCATGCTGAAGAATAACGCCGAACTGAAATTCATCAATGATCAGCGCGGCTATCTGGTCTGTGAAGTCACGCCCGACGCCTGGACGACGCAGGCGCGGGTCATGGATCAGGTGTCGACGCCGGGCGGCGCGATCAGCACGCGGGCAACCATGACCGTCCCGCGCGGCCAGCCTTCGCTGCAAATCAGCTGACATTGACGTAAACGTAAGGCGTGATAGAACGGCATCCATTGCAAAAGGATAGGCATGGCGATGGATGACATTCTCTATTTCGAAGACATAGAGGTCGGCGACAGCTTCGCCTTCGGGCCGCTGACGGTCACGCGCGAGGAAACGATCGCCTTCGCCGCCGAGTTCGACGCCCAGCCCTTCCACCTGTCCGATGAGGCCGCGGCGACCACCCATTTCGGCACCTTGTCGGCCAGCGGGTGGCACACCACCGCGCTGTTCATGAAGATGTTCGTGACCGAGATGCAGAGGAATCCGGGGCGACAGGCGGCGAGCTTGGGCGCGATCGGCGTCGATGAGCTACGCTGGCTCCGCCCACTGCGCCCCGGCGACACGCTGCGCGGCACAAGCGAAGTGATCGACAAGAAAGCCTCGAAAAGCCGCCCGGAAATGGGAATTGTGCGCAACAAGGTGACGATCCTCAACCAGGACGATCAACCCGTGCTGACGATGATCCCGATTGCGATGTGGCGCACAAGGCCGGTGTGAGGCTGAGGTGAGTTGCGGGTCTGTCTGAGAGCGGTCACCCCCGCTCAACCAACTTTTCTACGCCGCGATGGGTAGGCTGTCCCGGAGTAGGGACGGCCGTGTCAACATAACCATGTCGAATTTTAATGGTTAGCTGCCGTCGGTCTTCTGCTTTGCCCCAAAGGCCAGCCAAATCAGTAGCGCCACGGCGACAACCGCAGAGGGAGTATCCCTCCACTCATCTGAGAAGCCGCGCCAAACGGCAAAACGGGAAAATGCGAGCGCACTAATCATGGCCGACATCAGCAAAACTGTAACGGTCAGATAACGGCGTTGCGTCATGCGGCTCAACTCTGGTGCTATGATTGCTCATGGTCACACGAAATCATAATGGCCGCAATGGGGCGATAGCGGAAATCAGAAATTATGGCTGTTTCGCCGTTTATCCGGCATTATACGCCACGCCTATTTCCGCCCAAACAGTTTCTCAATATCCCCATGACCCAGTTTTACCCAAGTCGGTCGACCATGGTTGCACTGGCCCGATCGCGGCGTCACTTCCATTTCTCTGAGCAGCGCGTTCATTTCCGCGACGCTCAGCACGCGGCCAGCACGGACCGATCCGTGGCAGGCCATGGTTGCGGCGACGAGGTCGAGCCGTTCTTTCAGCGACAGGGCACTATCATAGGCAGCGAGATCATCGGCAAGGTCCGTCACCAGTCCCTGCACGTCCGACTGGCCGAGCATCGCAGGTACGGCACGGACCAGCATCGCGGATGGGCCGAAGCGTTCCAATTCCAGCCCGAAATCGCGCAGTTCCGGCGCGCGGGCTTCCAGACGGTCGCAGGCGGGCTCTTCCAGTTCGACCACTTCGGGCAGCAACAGCGCTTGGCTGGCAACCCCCTGCCCCTCCATCGCCCGGCGCATCCGTTCCAGCGTCAGCCGTTCATGCGCGGCATGCTGATCGACGATGACGAGGCCATCCTCCGCCTCCGCTACGATATAGGTGCGCGCCACCTGCCCGCGCGCGACGCCCAGCGGGAAGCTCTGCCCTTCCGGTGCCGGAGCAGCGGCGGGTTCAGCGCGGGCCTGGGGCGGCGGCGTCAGGAAATTCGACCGGCGGTCGCCGAAAGACGACGAGGCCAAAGGATTATAGCTGACCGATACGGCGTCGAAAATCGGCATCGCGCCGATCGGCGTTGGCGAGACCGGCTCGGCGCGCCAGGCGGACAACGCGGCCGGATCGGCATTCTGGACGGCGCGAAAACCCTCCGCATCGAGCGCGCGGCGCAGGCCGGACACGATCATGCCCCGGATCATCGTAGGATCGCGGAAGCGCACCTCGGTTTTGGCGGGATGGACATTGACGTCGACGTCGAGCGGCGGCACGTCAAGAAACAGGGCGACCACGGGATGCCGGTCCCGCGCCAGCATGTCGGCATAGGCCCCGCGCAGCGCGCCGATCAACAGCCGATCCTTTACCGGGCGTCCATTGACGAACAGATATTGATGATCACCCACCCCCCGATTGTAGGTGGGGATTGAGGCAACGCCGGACAGGCGCACGCCTTCGCGTTCCAGGCTGACGATCACATGATTGTCGGCCAAGGCTCGATCGGTCAGCGCGGCCACCCGTTCCTCCCGCGCCTCACCCGCCTGCACGCCCAGCGTGCGGCGACCATCATGTTCGAGTGCGAACGCAACCGCGGGATGTGCCATTGCGAGACGGCGGACGATGTCGAGACAGGCGGCATATTCCGCCTTGGCCGAGCGCAGGAATTTGCGCCGGGCGGGCACTTTGGCGAAGAGTTGCTCGACGGTGACGCGAGTGCCGGGGGGCAGCGCCGCCGGCCCTTCGGCGACTAGCTGGCCATTATCGACGGTGCGGCTCCACCCGTCCGCACCCGCAACCCGGCTGTCGATGGTCAGCCGCGCGACGCTCGCAATGGAAGGCAGCGCCTCCCCCCGGAAACCGAGAGTCGCCACATTTTCAATGGCATCGTCGTCGGGCATCTTCGACGTGGCATGGCGTTCCAGCGCCAGCGCCATGTCCGCCGAATCCATGCCGCAGCCATCGTCGCTCACCTCGATCCGGTCCAGCCCCCCGCCCGACAGGCGGATGGAGAGCCGAGTCGCGCCCGCGTCCAAAGCGTTTTCGACGATTTCCTTGAGCGCGCTGGCGGGTCTTTCGACCACTTCACCGGCAGCGATACGATTGACCAGATGTTCGGGCAGGCGGCGTATTGACATTGATTAGGGACTAGCCCAATCGGTCGCTTTCCGCGACCCGCGACGCCAAATATTTTGCACTGCACAGGATGACTGAACAGGGCAAAAGCCATGCGGCGCAGCGGACGAGCGGAACAGCTTTCCGACCGGTCCCCTGTCGCGTCGCGGGGACGGCGGGCGATACAGGATAAGGCATGTCGATCTTCTCGCGTCTCTTCAAATTCACCTCGCAGGATATGGCCATCGACCTCGGCACCGCCAATACGGTGGTCTATGTTCGCGGTCGCGGCATCGTGCTGAACGAACCGTCGGTGGTGGCGGTCGAGACGCTGAACGGCGTCAAGCGGGTGAAAGCCGTGGGCGTAGACGCCAAGCTGATGATGGGCAAGACCCCGGATTCGATCGAGGCCATCCGCCCCTTACGCGATGGCGTGATCGCCGACATCGACGTCGCCGAACAGATGATCAAGCATTTCATCACCAAGGTCCATGGCGGCAAGCATAGCCCTTGGCGCGCGCCGGAGATCGTGATCTGCGTGCCTTCGGGTTCGACCAGCGTCGAGCGCCGCGCCATCCGTGACGCGGCCAGCAATGCCGGCGCGCGCCAGGTGTTCCTGATCGAGGAGCCGATGGCCGCCGCAATCGGCGCCGACATGCCGGTGACCGAGCCGATCGGTTCGATGGTCGTCGATATTGGTGGTGGTACGACCGAAGTCGCGGTGCTATCTCTGCGTGGCCTCGCTTACACCACCAGCGTCCGCGTGGGGGGTGACAAGATGGACGAAGCGATCGTCTCCTTCGTGCGTCGTCATCATAATTTGCTGATCGGCGAAGCCACCGCCGAGCGCATCAAGAAGCAATATGGCATCGCCCAGTCGCCCGCCGATGGCGTTGGTGAGACGATCCATATCAAGGGTCGCGACCTGGTGAATGGCGTGCCCAAGGAAATCTCGATCAACCAGGGTCAGATCGCCGACGCGCTGGCCGAGCCGATCAGCACGATCGTTGAAGGCGTGCGGATCGCGCTGGAAAACACCGCGCCCGAACTGGCGGCTGATATTGTCGATCAGGGTATCGTCCTGACTGGCGGCGGCGCGCTGCTCAAGGGGCTGGACGATGAATTGCGCGACGAAACCGGCCTGCCGGTGACGATTGCCGAAGATCCGCTGACCTGCGTCGCGATCGGCACTGGCCGCGCTATGGAAGATCCGATGTTCCGAGGCGTCTTGCAAACCGCCTGATCCGACGGGCTTTTTCGAAAGGGACGCGTAGATGGCGCGGCCACCCAGCCTACGCCCCGGCATCAACCGAAGGGCGCAATATAGCCTGTTCTTCGGCTATGTCGTGGCGGTCGGCGGCGCTGCGGCCGCCCTGCTGCTGGTCGTGGTCGCCATATTCGATCCCACCGGCTTTGCTGGCCTGCGCACCGCGACGGCGGAACTGACCCGACCGCTCTCATCGGGCCTGCGCAATATGGTCAGCGGCGTCAGCTCGGTGGACGAGGTGCTGGCCTCCTATTGGCGGGCGGGATCGCAGAATGTCGCGCTGCGGCGGCAGGTGGAAGCCGATCGCAATCGCATCATCGAAGCAAAGGCGATCGCCCAGGAAAATGCCCGGCTCAAGAAGTTGCTGCGTCTGGTCGATGCCGACCAGAGCAGCCTATTGACCGCACGGCTCATCAGTTCCTCGTCCAGCAGCGCGCGTCGTTTCGCGCGGCTCAACGCCGGGCGTTGGCAAAGCGTGCGGCCTGGCATGCCGGTGCGCGCCGCCGAAGGGTTGATCGGCCGTGTCCACAGCACCACGCCCAACACCGCCGAAGTCTTGTTGCTGACCGACACCGGCAATATCGTACCAGTCCGCCGCGCAAATGACAGCGTGCCCGCCATTTCCACTGGTGCGGGTGACGGATCGGTGGAGATCCGCGCACTGTCCGCGGGACGCAATCCGTTCAAGCCGGGCGACCTGCTGGTCACATCCGGCATCGGTGGCATCTATCAGCCCAATATCCCGGTCGCCGTGGTCGTGCGGGTCCAGGGTGAGATCGCTTGGGGCTTCCCGCTCGCCAACCCCTCGCGCGTCGATGCGGTGGTGGTCGAACGCCCGTTCGAGGATGTTGTGACCCGGCCCGATCCTGCCGCCGAAGCATTGCCGCCGGAGGACGCCGCACCCAGCAGCACGGCCGCGCCATGATCGACCGCCATCTTCGCCATGTGTCGCGCCTGGGCAAACATCCCTCGCGTTTCCGCTTGGCCGGGACGCCGGTGATAACGGTGATGATCGGGTCGCTGGCGGCCGCGCTGCCGCTGATCGCGCAGTCGCCGGTCATGCCGCCCTTTGGCCTGTTGCTGCTCCTGTCCTGGCGCTTGCTGCGCCCTGAACTGTGGCGCGCCTGGATCGGCCTGCCGCTTGGCTTGTTCGACGACATGGTCAGCGGCCAGCCGATCGGGTCGGCTATGTTCCTGTGGACGGTGACGCTGCTGATGATCGATGCGGTCGAACATCGCATGGTGTGGCGCAGTTATCGGCAGGACTGGTTAATTGCGGCCATCGCCATTATCTTCTGCATCGCCACCGGTCTGTTTTTCGCGCGGATTACAGGTGGCGGCGAAGTGAGGTTGCTGTTGGTCGCGCCGCAGATGCTCTGGACGATATTGTTATTTCCCTTCGTCGTCCGGCAATGCGCCCGGATCGACCGCTGGCGCGTGATGGCATGAAATTTCCCCTGCTCAAGCCCAAGAGCGTCACCGAAGCCAGCCAGACCTTCACCTTTTCGCGACGGACGATGGTGCTGGGGGCGATCCAGGGTGGCATCGGCGCGATGCTGGCGGCGCGCATGGCCTGGATCAGCGTCGCGGAAAATGAAAAATATGCGATGCTGTCGGAAAGCAATCGCGTCAATCTGACGCTCATTCCGCCGCGTCGGGGCTGGATCATAGACCGCAACGGTCGCCCGCTTGCCAACAACCGCACCGATTTTCGTGTCGATCTCATCCCGCAACGGGTGGTCGATGCCGAAGGCACGATCCGCCACCTGGCCCAATTGCTCAGCCTGGAATCGGACGAGGTCGAGCGTATTCGCGAGGAACTGGACAAGTCGGCGCGTTTCCGCCCCGTCCAGGTATCCGACAAGTTGACCTACGAGCAATATGCCGCGGTCAGCGTCCGCCTGCCCGACTTGCCCGGCGTCGCGCCCAGCCAGGGTTTTTCGCGCTATTATCCGGCCGGCTCCACTGTCGGTCATCTGCTGGGCTATGTCGGTCCCGCGACGGCGGAGGATTATAAGGAACGGCGCGATCCGCTGCTGATCACACCGGGATTCAAGGTCGGCAAAGACGGGCTGGAAAAGGCGTTCGACCAGCATCTGACCGGTAAGCCCGGTGCCAAGCGGGTGGAAGTGACCGCGCGTGGCAAGATCGTGCGAGAACTGACCACCCGCCCCGACATGCCGGGCAATCCGATCAAACTGACGATCGATGCAGGCTTGCAGGAATATGCGGGCCGTCGTCTCGCGACCCAAAGCGGGTCGGTGGTCGTGATCGACTGCGCCAATGGCGACGTGCTGGCGATGGCATCGATGCCCAGTTTCGATCCCAACAGCTTTTCCGACGGCATCAGCCAGTTGGAATGGGCGATGCTGTCGCAGGACGACCATGTGCCGCTGCGCAACAAGACGTTGCAGGGTCTCTATCCCCCAGGATCGACCGTCAAGCCTATGGTGGCGCTAGCGCTGCTGGAGGCCGGCGTCGGGCCGCAGGAGACGGTAGGGTGCGCCGGTGCCATCAGGGTGGGCAACACGCTATTCCACTGCCACAAGCGGCGCGGCCATGGCGCGGTCAACATGCGCACCGCCATCGCGCAAAGCTGCGATATCTATTTCTATCAAATGGCCCAGCGCGTCGGCATGGACCGCATTGCCGAAATGGCGCGGCGGTGCGGCATGGGCCAGCGCTTCGACCTGCCTTTCCCCAGCCAGAGCTATGGCACCGTGCCGGACCCGGCGTGGAAGGAAAAGAAATATGACCAGAAATGGCAGGTCTACGACACGGTGAATGCCACCATCGGTCAGGGCTACATGCTCATCAACCCGCTCCAGATGGCAGTGATGGCGGCACGACTGGCGACGGGCAAACAGTTGATGCCCAACTTCCTGCATGGCGCGAAACGCCCTGCCCCCGCCTCTGTGGGCGCTTCGGATGAGCATCTCGCGGTCATCCGCGACGCGATGAGCGCCGTGGTCAATGGCGGCGGTACAGGCGGCGCGGCGCGGATGGCCATTCCTGACGTGCTGATCGCGGGCAAGACCGGCACCGCACAGGTACGCCGCATCACCATGGCCGAGCGCGCAGGCGGGGTCCGGCGCGACGCATCGCTTGCCTTCAAGCTGCGCGACCATGCCCTGTTCCAGGGCTTCGCGCCGTTCGACAATCCGCGCTATGCCGTCGCCTGCATCATCGAACATGGCGGCCATATGATCCGCAATGAGGATGCGCCGATGATCGCCAGCGACACCCTCTCTTATTTGTTCGACCCCAAGAAGGCGACGGAGAAGCTGGAAACGCTGGAAAAAGGCTGGGGCGGGACGCCGACCGAACGGCAGGCGCGGCAGATGGCGGCTTTTCGCTTGGCGCGCGCGATCGAACGCGGCGAAGTGCCCCCGCCGGTCGCCGACAATGGCAGCAATGCTGCCGATGCGGATAATGGTGCCGTCGCCGCACCCTCACCCGTCAGCAATGAGAGCGATGCACCATGAGCCTCGTGCCGCAGCCGCTGACCCAATTTCCCTGGCGCGTCATGGCCTTGCTGCTCGCGATCGCGACCTTCGGTACTCTGGTGCTCTACAGTGCGGCGGACGGCAACATCTTCCCCTGGGCCGTCAACCAGTCGGTACGCTTCTGCATCTTCTCGGCCATGGCGCTGGTCCTTAGTCGCATTCCGATCGAGCTATTCTCGCGCTTCGCTTTTCCCGCCTATGGCAGCGTGCTCATCGCCTTGATCCTGGTCGAATTGATCGGCGGGGTCAGAGGCGGGAGCCAACGCTGGATCAACCTCGGCTTCATGCTGCTCCAGCCGTCGGAGTTCATGAAGCCGATCATCGTGCTGGCCGTCGCGCAATTCTACGCCAGGCTGCCTGTAGGAGAAATTCGTCGCTGGAACGCGATCTGGCCTGCGCTGGTGCTCATCGGTCTGCCCTGGTCGCTGGTACTGATCCAGCCGGATCTCGGCACCGCCACGATGATCCTGGCGGGCGGCGTGACGGTCATGTTCCTCGCCGGACTGCCGCTACGCCTGTTCGTCGGCTCTGGGCTGGCGCTGGCCGCGATCGTCCCGATCGCCTTCAGCTTCCTGCACGACTATCAGCAAAAGCGCGTCCTGATCTTCCTGGACCCTGAAAGCGATCCTTTGGGTGCCGGCTATCATATCAGCCAGTCGAAGATCGCGATTGGTTCCGGCGGCATTTGGGGCAAGGGCTTCCTGCAGGGCTCACAAAGCCATCTCGACTATCTGCCCGAAGGCCATACCGATTTCGTTTTCGCCACCATGGCGGAAGAATGGGGCCTGGTTGGCGGCATCGTTATGATCGGTGCCTTCATGCTGCTGTTCCGCTGGGGCCTGCGCGTGGCGATGCGGACCCCCGACAAGTTCGCGCGCCTGGTCGCGGCGGGGCTGACCACCACCATTTTCTTCTATGTCGCGATCAACCTGATGATGGTGATGGGTCTGGCACCGGTCGTCGGCATCCCCCTGCCCTTTATGTCCTATGGCGGGTCGTCGATGCTGACGGTCATGTTGTGCGTGGGCATCATCATGGCCATCGACCGCAGCAACCGCCGCAGCAGCGGGCATAGAAACTGGGCGTGAGGCCGGTGCGATGTCACGGCGCTGAAACTTTTTGCGCCGCAACGCAATTTAGGGTTTGCGAATCCGGCCGACGCTGCTAATTGCCCGCCCACGCCAACGGACACTGGCTCTTCCAGACAGTCCGATGCCGGTGTGGACGCATAGCTCAGTTGGTAGAGCAGCTGACTCTTAATCAGCGGGTCCTTGGTTCGAGCCCAAGTGCGTCCACCATATTTTCAACAGGTTTGCTTACCCCTGCTGGGGCCACCTTCTTAGAGGGGCGGCAATTAAGACGGCGCGGCGAAGCCGAGGCGATTGGGATCGTTTGGGATCGTTCGCTCCCATTATGCGTGCCAATGTGGCACGGCAGGCCGTCAAGTCGTCGCCTTGCTTAGCAAGCTGATCCTCCACAAACTTGATCCCGCCCTCGTAGTACGGGCCGAACTTGGTGGACAGGGCAATGAACTTCGCCTTGGCGGTGACGTCCTCATACAAAAGCTCGATTATGGTTGGCGGGACGCCTCCCCCGCCCGTCCTGAGCACGGTCAGCCGCGTCCAACCGTTGCACTTCAAACGTGAATCCACATTCCCGCTTTCGCGGGAATGACGAGGGGAAAGACGGCGGTGTGGGTCGCCGCCGTTTGGTCTTCCCCGACACCCGTGCCTATTGCGTGGCCTTTTTTTCGTCCGGGGCGAAGAAGTGGTCGATGACGTCGCGGGTCAGTCGCGCGGGGCGCAGGCTGCTGGCGTCTATGCAGCACCAGCTGGATTTGACTTCGGCCAGCACTTCTTCACCGCGACGGATGATGGTTTCGTAGAAGGCGCGTGCGCCCTGCACCTTTTCCAGCAACACGGTGGCGATCACGTCGTCGTCGAGGAAGGTGGGTTTGCGATAGGTGATTTCATGCTTGAGCGCGACCCAGAGGTGCCCGGCGACGGCCTCCGACGGGGCCAAAGCGCGCCAATGGTCCAGCACGGCTTCCTGCACCCATTTGAGGTAGCTGGCATTGTTGACATGACCCATGAAGTCGATGTCGGCGGCATCGATGCCGATGGGATATTGATGGGGAATCGCGTTACTCACATCAGTGTCAATATCATCCTTGCGCCCGTCGCGCTAGGGGAATGCACCTTAGGACGGCGATGCTGCGCGGCGCTGAGAAATTGTCCCCCTGCTTCACCGGCTTATGCTGCATTGCAGCAAATGGCGTTGACTTGGGCGGGCTATTCTTCATCCTGACGGGACCGAAATGATGGAGGGAATCATCATGGCGATCACGAGCGACACGGCGGCCCAGGTGGCTGCGCAACTGACCCAGGCATGGGCGATCCGGTCCGGGGTGAAGAAGCCCGATCCGACCAAGCCGATCGAGGATCAGGTCATCACCATCTACAAGCGGTTTCTGGACACGGTGCAGAAGGGCTGAGCGATAGTGTCGTAAAATGGTGAAAGGGGCCGGTCTTGTGAACCGGCCCCCTCCCTTGTTTAGCGGCTTTTAGAAGCGCCAGCCAACGCTGGCGACGACCTGATGCCGGTCGGTGTCGATGCCGAAATCTTCGGTGGTCGCGCCATTGGCGAACTCGATATTGGCGTCGCTATATTTGGAATAGCGATATTCCACCTTGGCGAAGGTGTTGGTGTTGATCGCGCGTTCCACGCCGCCACCGATGCGCCAGCCGTCCAGCTTGAACGCGGTGTCGGTGGTTTGGTCGGTGTTGCCGGCCAGCACGTTCAGCTTGCTGTTGGTATAGCCGCCCTTGACGTAAACCAGCGTCGAGGGGTTGGCGAGGATACCAGCGCGCGCGCCGACATAGAGGTCACGGCCCTGGCTGACGCGGCCGAACCCGAACTGGTCGGTGGGATCGCGACGATCGGACTTGGCGGTGGAGTCGGTCCACTCGCCTTCGACGCCGACCACGGCGCTGCCGAGGTTCACGTCGTAACCGGCGCCGATGCCGTAGAGCAGACCGTCGATCGACTGGTCATCGCGGTCGTTATTATTGTCGACATCGCTGCCGGCACCGACATGATCATAGCCCAGGATCGCTTCGACGCGGGGACCGGTGAAGGTCGGGCCGACATCCTGTGCCATGGCGGGGGCGGCGACTGCGGCGCTGCCGAGAAGGGTTGCGACCATCAACTTACGCATATTCTAAACTCCATTGTCATCCCCCTGCAGGGGAGAGACGCTGAAAGCCGCGAGGAGCCGTAAGTTTCATGAACCTAAGATAAACAAGGACTTATGTTGCAGATATGACACAAATACTGTCGTTTCATCGCAGATTTGACGGCGCAAAGCGACGAATGGAAGGGAACCGGCTCAGCATTCCACGACGTTGACGGCCAAGCCGCCAAGCGAGGTTTCCTTGTAGCGGCTGGCCATATCCTCGCCGGTCTGGCGCATCGTTTCGATGACGGCATCGAGGCTGACGATATGATGGCCATCGCCCTGCAGCGCGAGATAGGCGGCGTTGATCGCCTTGACCGCGCCCATGGTGTTGCGTTCGATGCAGGGGATCTGGACGAGGCCGCCGATCGGATCGCAGGTGAGGCCGAGATTATGTTCCATGCCGATTTCGGCGGCATTTTCGACCTGGCCGTTGGTGCCGCCCAGCACGGCGGCAAGGCCTGCGGCGGCCATGGAGCAGGCGACGCCGACTTCGCCCTGGCACCCCATTTCGGCGGCGGAGATGGAGGCGCGCTTCTTGTAGAGGAAGCCGATGGCGGCGGCGGTGAGCAGGAAGCGGCGCTCGCCATCGCGATCCGCGCCGGGGACGAAGCGGCGATAATAATGCAGCACGGCGGGGATGACGCCCGCCGCGCCATTGGTCGGCGCAGTGACGACGCGGCCACCGGCGGCATTTTCCTCATTCACCGCCAGCGCGAACAGGCTGACCCATTCGAAAATCTGCGCCGGGCCAAGCGCGTCCTGTTGCAGGCGTAGGCGTTGGTGAATGGCGCGGGCGCGGCGGCGGACCTTGAGGCCGCCGGGGAGTAGTCCCTCCTGCTGGAGGCCGCGGTCGATCGAGACGCTCATCGCGTCGATCACGCTGTCGAGGAAGGCGTCGGTTTCCGCCTGGGTGCGCCAGGCGCCCTCGTTGCGCAGGACGAGGGTGGCGATGGAGAGGCCGGTGGCCTCGCCCTGCGCCAGCATCTCTGCGCCCGACGAGAAGGGATAGGGCTGGACGACATTATGGCCGAGCGGGGCGTCGTCAGTGACGCGCTCGCCGGGCAGCACCGCGCCGCCGCCGATCGAATAATAGTCGCGCACCAGCGGTTCGCTTTGCCCGTCGAGCCAGGCGGTGAAGCGCATGCCGTTGCTATGGGCTTCGAGAAAGTCGCCCATGTGGAAGATCAGGTCGCGCGCTTCTTCGAAGGCGATCCACTGGTCATGGGCGCTGCCCGCGCGGATGCGGCCATCGGTGCGGATCGCGGCGAGGATGGCGGGGATGGTGTCGGGGTCGAGCGCTTCGGGGCTGTAACCCGACAGGCCGAGCAGGATCGCCGTGTCGGTGGCATGGCCGCGCCCGGTCAGTGCCAGCGAGCCGTAGAGATCGCAGGAGACCCGCACCGGCTGCGCGGGGAGAGAGTCCATGAACAGGCGCGCGGCGCGCATTGGGCCGACCGTATGCGAGCTGGACGGGCCGATGCCTATGGTGAACAGGTCCATGACGCTGATCGCGGCGGCGGCGTCGATGCGGGATTTGGTGATGGCTTAATAATCCCGCGACACGCGGACGTTGGCGCTCTGGCGACCGAGCGTCGAGATGGCGCCGAGCAGCGACAGCCAGCGGGTGACCTGATATTCGATGCGGGTGGCGCTATAGCCCTGCCCGTCGGTGATGAGTTCGACATAGGTTTTGCGGGTGAGATATTTGCCCGCGGCGATCGACGTGCCCTGCCCCTGGGTCGGATCGGCGGCGATGATGCGCAAGCGGTCCAGCCCCGCCGCCTTGCGCACGGCATTGATCGGGTCGAGTCCGCCGCCGCCCTGGAGCGAGCCGACCGCCGAGGCGAGTTGCAGCGCTTCGGGCGCGGACAGGTTGGTGATCGACGTGCCGAACAGGATGCGCGAGAGCAGTTCGTCCTGCGGCAAAGCGGGGATGCTGTTGAAAGTGATGTCGGGTTTTAGGCCGGTGCCGCCGACATGGATGGTGGCGGTCAGGTCGCTGACATCGGCGACGGCGTCGATGTCGAGCGTCGGGTTGGTCGGCGTCTTGCCATCGAACTGGATGCGCCCTTCGCGCAGTTCGAAGCGGCGGCCGGCAAATTCATAATTGCCGCGCACCAGCTCGGCACGCCCGGCAATGGCCGGGTTGGTGACGGTGCCGCCCAGGTCCAGATCTGCGCGCCATTCGCTGTCGAGGCCAAGGCCGGTGACGGTCAGGCGGTTGCGCGCGCGCGCCTTGATCGCCAGCGCCCAGGGGACGGTGGTGCGGAGCGTTTCGATTTCCTCGCCACGCCGGTTGATTTCAACGACGCGCAATTCGGGGATGGCGGCGACGGCGGCGGCGCGGCCCAGCGTGAAGCGGCTCTTGTTGAGGATGACATCGCCGCCGATCGTCCCGCCCGTGCCATCGGATCGCAGGGTGATGGGGCCAGTGACGGTCGCGGCGATATCGTCGCGCTCCAGCAGTGCGGCATTATCCGCCTGCATCGCCAGGTCCATGCCGACGCCCGCTATGCCGTTGAAGGTGAAGCGGCCGGTGCCGGTGACCGACCCGCCATTTTGCGAGGCGGCGGCGAAGCTGGAAATGACGAGTTGCGCGCCGGAGAAGCGGCCGCGTGCCTTGACCTTGGCCAGCCGCATGCCGGTGACCGGGCTGTTGATCGTGCTGTTATCGGTCGCAAAGGTGCCCGTGATGCGGGGATCGCCCAGCGTGCCGCGCATGTCGGCGGAGACGTTGACCGGGCCGCCCATGTCGACAATCTCCACCCCGGTCAGCCGCCACAGCGTATCGGCCGCGCCGCTATAGCGGAGCTGCGCGAACAGGGGTGCGGCGTTCAGCCGTTCGACCAGATTGCCGGTGCGGCCAAGCGGGGTAAGCAGCGCCTGCCCCCGGCCGATCGTCTTGCCATCAGCGACGAACACCATGCGGGTTGCGAGGCGATCAGCGCCCAGCGCCGCGTTGACGCCGACATCGACGGGACGCGAGCTGAGCGACAGGCCGGAGCGCGACAGGCCCCGCAGGCGCAGTTCCGCCGTGCCGGTGGGCAGGCCGCCGCGCGGCTGCGCATAGCTGAGCGAGCCGGTGGCGATGCCGCCCAGCCCCAGATTGTCATAGGCGATGTCGAGCAGGCCAAGCGGCAGCTTGTCCATGCGCGCTTCGATATGGTTGGCGGTCGCGCCCAGTTCGCCCGACAATTGCAGCGACCCGCCCGCATAGCTGATCGTCGCGGGCGACAGACGCCAGCCATCGTCGGTGCGGGTGAGCAACGCCGCGCGGGTCAGCCGGATCGGCCGCTTGTCGATCGTGCCGCCAGCGGTGAGGCGGATGCGATCGGCATCGACCTGCGCCTCCCCCTGCAGTTCGAACAGGCGGCCGCGCTGGCCCGACAGGCTGCCGCGGATAGTGCCGCGCCCATCGACCAGATCGGCATTGGCGGCGAAGCGACCGACCAGCACGCCGCCGACGCGCAGCCCGCGCGCCTGCGCCGTCGCCTTGAGCGTGGTGCCCGACGGATCGAGCAGGATCGTCGCGTCGAGCGTGCCGCGCCGCACGGTGATGATCGTCGGCCCTTCGAAACTCGCGCCGTTGGCAGTCAGTTTGAGCTGGACCTGCTGGATGTCGCCCACCGGCTTGAAGCCGACATAGCCGGTGACGGGACCGCTGACCGCCAATTGACCGTCGAGGCCGCCGGTGACGGGGCGGATGTCGCCGCTGGCGGTGACGCCCGACACGGCGAGATTGGCGACGCGCACTACTGCCTGCCCGCCCTGGGGCAGCAGAATGACGCCGCGCCCGGTGAAGGGGCCGAGCGTCGATCCGCCCTCCGCCGTGTAGCTATAGCCATTGGCGTCGGGGATGAGATGGGCATGGACATCGCGCAGGCCCAGCGCATCCATCGGCCGGGCGAGCATCAGGTCGATCGTCGGCCGCTCGATATTGCCGTCGAGCGTCAGGGTGAGCGGGCCATATTGATCATGCTGCCCCTGGCCCTCCAGATGCAGCGTGCCGTCGCGAAAGCGTATGCCATTGCCCGCCAGCGTCAGCAGCGGCGCGGCGAGGCGCATGTTGGTGAGCGCCAGCGTGCCATCCGGCCGAAGCGTCAGGTCGCTGCGCGCCGTGGGCAGACCGCCGCCCAATGTCCGCAGGAAATCATTGTCCAGCCGCCGCACCCGTGCCGCCGCGCTGCCGCTAAGGCCAAAGCCGCCGTCGGCGCGGGGCATGGCGCGCAATTTAGAGGTGACATCGACCACCCCGAAGCCGCGGATCGCGAGGCCGACGATCTGGCCATCCAGGCCCATATCATAGCGGCCGGTCTTGAGATCAGCGAGGACGGTCAGCCTGCCGCGCAGCTTGTCGGAGCGCAGGTCCATGGGATTGCTGACGATCTGCTGCCCGTTGAGTTGCAGCATGCCGTCGAGCGCGAAATTGCGCACGATGCCTTCGACCAGATCCCCCTGCCCGTCCAGGCGGCGGGCGCGCAGGCGCAGCGGGATCAAGGTCGGGCCGGACCCAGCCGTGCGGCTCTTGCCTTCGGCGCGCACGTCGCTGATGCGGGCCTTGTCGAACGTCAGTTCGCGCGCGGTGAGCAGATATTCATAGCCAAGCTGCGCCAGCGGGCCATCGAGGCGGATCTTGGCGACGACATCGCGCCCGCGCATCGTCTTGAGCAAGGCTTCGGGGCGGGCGAGTGTGAGGTCGAGCCGCATATTGTCGAGCGCATTGTTGCGCAGATCGATCGCGCCATCCGCGGTCAGGTCGATCGCGGCGGAGCGCAGCGAGGCGGTGCCGTCGATCACCCGGTCGACCAGGGTGCCATTGGCGCGCACGGTCAGGCGGGGCGAGGACAGCCGCTGGATCAGGCTGCCCCCGGCGATGGCCGACCCCTCGACCGTGCCACGCGCCGAATAGGCACCGCTGCGCGCGGCAAGAACGAAGTCGGCGGCGGGTGCGGCATCGAGCGTGGCGGACAGGCGACCGTCCCACTGAGTCCAGCTACCCTTGCCACCGATGCGCAGATTGCCATCCTGTGTGAGCCCCGCCATCGTCGCCAGCACGCCGCCCTTGGGCGCGTTGACGGTGACGTCGAGGCGAAAGCGATCATCGTCGGGGCGGCTGTCGAGCGCGATGCTGAGCGCGTCGCGGCCATCGAGCGTGCGCGCGGCCAAATCGATGATCGCGCGGCCGCCGCGAATGTCGGCGTCGCCCGCGATGGTCGCGGTCTGGGCGCGACCGGTGACGCCGGGCGCGATCGCCAGCTGGCCGACCGAAAATTGCATCAGGCGAATGTCGAAGCCGGGCAGGATCGGTCCCTGCCGCTGGGTCGGATTGAGTTTCGGCAATTTGTGCAGGGTGGCGCGCGGGATCACCAGCCGGTCGATATCGAGCCGGTTGGATAGCCAGGCGAAGGGCCACCATTCCAGTTCGACCCTGGGCGCATCGAAGAAGCGGCCCTTGGGGTCGGCCAGGACCAGGTCGTGCAGGACCGCCTTGCGATAGATGCTGCCGTCGATCCGGCCGACGCTGATCTGCAGGCCCGACCGGGACTTGATGGTTGCGATGCGCGACACGAGGAAGCGATGCCCCGACCCGGTATCGAGCCAGGCGAGCGATCCCGCCACGATCAGCAGCAGCGCCGCGAGCAGCCCCGCCACCCAGCGTTGCCAGCGCCCGTCCCAGGCGCGGCGGCGGATCGGCGGAGCGGCGGGGACTTCGTCGGTCATCAGAAGGCCTGACCGAGCGAGACATAGACGGCGATCTTGGGATCGCCCGATTGCGGATTGATGGGCGTGCCGACATCGACGCGGATCGGACCGAAATTGCTGTAATAGCGCAGGCCAAGGCCAGTGCCGATGCGCAGGTCGCGGAAGCGCGGCAGGAAGCTCGTTGAGATATTGCCCGCGTCGATGAACGGCACGACGCCGAAATTGCCGAAGCGCACCCGCGCCTCCAGCGAAAATTCGGCGAGGCTCTTGCCGCCCACGGGATTGTCATCCTCGCCAAAGCGCGGGCCGATTGCCTGATAGCCATAGCCGCGCACCGATGCGCCGCCGCCCGCGTAGAAACGGCGCGATGGCGCGATCTGTTCGACGGTCGAGCCAAGGATGCTGCCGAAACGGGCGCGCGCGGCGACCACCAGCTTTTCGCCCACCGGCTGATAGAGGCTGCCGTCGAGCTGCACCTTGGCATAGCCGAAGGTTTCGTTTTGAAAGGAGAGTTCGGGGCTGATCCGCCCACCGAGGCGAAAGCCCTTGGTCGGGTTGAGCAGGTCGTCGCTGCCGTCATAGGTGAGGCTGAGCGGCACCGCGCCGATGAGGAAGGTGCGGCGTGAACCGCCGGAAAAGGCATCGGCTTCGTCCGATGCGATCAATTCCGCGCCGACGCGCCAGACCCAGTCCTTTTGGAACAGGATGTTGGTGGTCCGCTCCAGTGCGCCCGACAGGGTGATGGTCCGCGCATCAAAAGCTTCGCGTCGGATGTTGCTGACCGACAGCAGGCCGGTCAGCACATTGTCGCGGCGGCGGAAATTATTGCGGCGATAGGTGAAGGAGGCGGTCTGTTCCTGCGTGCCAACGACCCCGCGCACCGTCACTGCGCCTTCGGGCGGGAAGAAATTGCGATGCTGCCAGCTGACTTCGGCGCGATAGCCCTCGCCCGTGCCATAGCCCAATTCCCCGGCGATGGTACGCAGCGGTGCGGGACGGACGTCGATCGCCAGGTCGACATGCTCGCCATCGCCTGCATCCGTCGGCTTCAGCGTCACCGATGACACCAGGCCGGTCGCGACGATGGCGCGGCGCAGATCTTCCACATCGGAGGCCATATAGGGGTCGCCGGGATCGAAGCGGGCGATATTCTGGACATGGCGGGCGCTGAACAATTCCGCATTGCTCAGGCGGATCGCGCCGAAGGTGCGGTAGCCGCCGGGCGTGACGATGAGGTCGAGGTCGCCCTGTCGTTCCTCATGGTCGATCCGCACTTCGGGTTCGTCCACCTTGGCGAAAGGATAACCGCTTTCCGACAAGGCGGTGGCGAGCGCATCGCGCCCTTCGAGTATCTTGTCGGCATCGACCGGGTCGCCGACCTTGGGCGGGAAGGCGGCGCGCAGCGTCGGTTCGCGGCTGGCGGTTTCGGCGAGGCCCGCCACATCGACCGAGGCGAGCAGATATTGGGTACCGGGCGTGATGGCGAACCGCACGGCGAGCCGATCGCTGCCCGCTGGCGGGGCGGAGACGGCGCCGCGGATGCGCGCGGCATAATAGCCCTTGGCGCGCAGCAGCCGGTCGAGCAGGTCGCTATCTTCCTTGATGCGGCGGTTGATCTGGGCGAGGTTGGCGGCCTTGCTCTCGCCCTGGCGCAGGACCGACAGTTCATCGAAGCGCAGCTTGAACTGCGCATCGCTGATGGCGTCGATGCCGTCCAGCGCCACCGTGTAGCGGCGCTCTTCGCCGATTTCGGCAAAGGCGGCGACGGCTTCTTCCGGTTCGGCATCGGGGGTGACGATGGTAGCGGGCATGTCCGGCGCGGCGGTCTGCACATCGGCGGGATCGGCGGGCAGCGGTACGACGGTATCGGCCTGGCCCATGTCCGGCCAGTCGAGACCGATGTCGGGCATGGCGTCTAGCTGGGTATCGACATCGGACATGGTGCCGTCGGGGACGGAGGGCGGCGGCGACGCATCCTGCGCCCACGCAGCACACGGGGCGGCGAGCAGCAGTGGCGCAAGAAGGAGCCGGGCGGCTTGCGGGCGGCCAGCAAAGCGGCGTCGGGTCCGCAAACCATGGGTCATGGCGCGGGTCTAGACCAGATGCTGGCCCAAGCGCCAGTCCCATAGCGCCGATAAAGCGGGGTTTCGTCGCTATTTATCGCGAATTGCGCCGGGCCGGTATCGGGCCGACGTCAGAAGGCGGTGTTGAGACGATCCAGCAAGGCGCGCGCAGGGTTGATCATGGGCATGGCGAGCGAACCGGTCATGCGGTCGAGCCGATCCTGCAACCGCGCCACCCGGTCGTAAAGATCATGGCTTGCCTCGATCAGCGCGCGCGCGGCGAAGGGAAAGGTCGCCACCAGCAGCGGATCGCTTTCGCTGGCCTTTCCCAGCCGATATTTCTCGTCCGAGAGGTCCGCATCGCCGATCTCGCCGCGTTGCCAGGCGCGCTGGCTGAGCAGCCAGGCGATGATGTGCATCAGTCGGGTCGTCACCTTGAGCGATTCGCAGGCGAAGGCGACCCGGCGGAGCGGATCGTCCATGCCGTCTTCCGCTACGTCACGGCCGTCGAAATAGGATCGCGCCTCGTCGGCCATCAGCATGGCTTCGAGATAGAGGCCGTCCACGAGGCCGCGATGCAGACCGCGATCAAGAGATATTGCACTGGGCATGGGCGATCACTGACATGAATTTGCAACCTTGTCAGGCCCGACATTGCGCCCGTTTTGGCGTCCTGTCCCATTTAAGATCGGTTAGCGCGCCGTTAACCATGATCGCGCGGTCAGGCGATGATGTCGGGCACCAGTTCGTCTTCCAGTTGGGCGATTTCGTCGCGCAGCCGCAGCTTGCGCTTTTTCAGCCGGGCGATCTGCATCTGGTCGCCGCCGCCGCTATCGACCAGCGCGGCGATGGCCGTGTCGAGATCGCGATGCTCCACCCGCAACAGTTCCAGTCGGCGCATGATGTCTTCCCGGCTCACGGCGCTCCCTTGCATCCAAAACGTGGCAGATGGTGAACTGATAGCGGGGCGAGCCCATGCGGGCCATCGCAAATTTTCGCGCGACCATCGCAAAGCCCGAATCGACGCGAGACAAGGCGGACGAATCATGATTTACTTCTACGTCCATCACCCCTCGTAAGGAGAATGTCATGGAGAACAGCCATATTTCCGCTCTTTCGGCAAAGCATGCCGGCCTTGATGCCCGAATCAAGGCCGAAACGAGTCGGCCCATGCCCGACGCCACGTTGGTGGCTTCGCTCAAAAAGCAGAAATTGCGGCTGAAGGAGGAGATGTCGGCCAAGCATTAAGCCGCATCTTCGCCAGGGAGGAGGTCAGGATCCGGCAGCGTCCGACTGCCGATCCGACCTCACCCCAGGCCTGCATTCAAGACCCCGAAAAGCAAAACGCCCCGCATCCATGAGGATGATCGGGGCTATTTTATGCGATTGTGAGGCGCGCCGTGGGGCGCGGGGACGTCAACGGCGCAGAAGGGGATTGGTACGCAGATAGTCGGGCATCTGCTGTTGCGAGGAACCGGTCGATACCGGCTTGCGCGCGAGTTGCGGGTCGATCGGCGCATCGAAGGCGATGCCGATCTTGTCGTCGCGCGACCAGGCGACCACGCCGCTGACCTTGCCAACGCCGCGCAATTCAAATTCGACCCTGGCATCGGCCGGTATCGCACGCTCACAATCGGCCATCAGGCCAGTGGCGGACAGATTGCGGATGCGGGCCTTGCCCAGTGGCGCACCTTCGGGCGTGGCAAAACTTGTCAGCAGGAACAGGCTGTCGCGCGGCGCTGTGCGTGCCGGTCCCCGATCAGCGATATTCCGTTCGTCGTTCATCATCCAACCTGCGCGTAAAATGTCAGTAGAATGCCAAATGTCTACGCGCGAGGGATGGAAAAACCGTTAATCGTCGCGGGAGATTTTTTCGTGGCGTTCATGCCGTTCCTGCGCTTCGACCGTCATCGTCGCGATCGGCCGCGCTTCCAGGCGGCCCAGCGAGATCGGTTCGCCCGTGACTTCGCAGTAACCATATTCGCCATCGTCGATCCGGCGGAGCGCGGCTTCGATCTTCGAAATGAGCTTGCGCTGGCGGTCGCGGGTGCGCAGTTCGATCGACCAGTCGGTCTCGCTCGATGCGCGGTCATTGAGGTCGGGTTCGCGGAGCGGTTCGTTCTGCAGGACGGCGAGCGTGCCTTCGGAATCAGCCAAAATCTGCTTCTTCCAACTCCACAGTCGCTGGCGGAAATATTCCAGCTGGAGTGGATTCATAAACTCTTCGTCGGGCGAAGGACGATAGTCGGCGGGAAGCGTTACAGTCGATTTTGGCGGTTTTTCACCGTCTTTATCGGAATTTAGGACCGATGCCATGTTGGCTCTCCGACTCGCAAGGCCCCGGCGTTTCAACGACCGGTCGCCCGTGATAATGCATTGGGGGCGCTCATAGCCATCGGCTGGCAGCGACACAAGCGGCCATTCCAGAGACTCGCATGCGGGAGGGCGGATTTTTGTCCATGGGCGGACGGAGGGCGCTCCCGCCTCGCTCTTTACCCATCCCTCAAGCGCCGTTCCATAGTGGGACGTTAACCATATCGCTTCGCAAAAATATGGATTACCGCTCGACAGGCGACTGCTATTGAGGGTTAACGCCGTTGCAGTTAACGCTTTATTTTGCGTTGTTGCGGATAGGGAATACCCGCCAGCCTGTTTTCCGGATTTGCCGGTAGCGGGCGGCAAGGTAACATAAAAGAAGAGTGGAACCTATGTCGGTACGGATGGCATTGGCTAAATTATGCGCCTGCACGTGCGGCGGCGCGATCATTGGCGGCGGTGCCGTCCATGTGGCCGAAAGCGCGCGCCCGGCAGTGGTCCATAGTTCCAAAAGCACCAAGGCTGCGCCCAAGAAGCGCTATGCCGTGCGGACGGTGAAGCGCAAGGTGGTGAAGACCGCCATGACCTGCGCGCCCCAGACGGTGACCGTCACCAGCCAGCAGGCGCCCATCCCCCTGCCCGCTCCCATCCCGATGGCACCGGCAGAAATGCCGATGATGTCGGGCGGCGGCGGTGCCGTGCCGATCGTCATGGGCGGCGGCGGCGGATTTGGCGGCGGCGGCTTCATGGGCGGATTCTTCGGTGGCGGCGGTGGCGGCAGCGGCGGGGGTTCGGTCGTGATCTCCTCGACCAGCAGCTCGACCGGCGGCATCAGCAGTTCGACCAGTTCGACGACCGGCGGCGTGTCCACGTCTACCGGCGGCGTTTCGACCTCCACAGGCGGCGTGTCCACATCGACCGGGGGCGTTTCGACCTCGACCGGTGGCGTATCGACGTCCAGCGGCAACGTGTCCACATCGAGCGGTAACGTATCGACATCGTCGGGCGTCAGCAGCAGTTCGTCCTCGTCCAGTTCCAGCTCGTCGTCCTCTTCGTCCAGCTCCTCCTCCAGCAGTTCGGGTGGATCGAGCGGCGGCAAGCCCGACAAGCCAGATCATCCCGGTTCGACGGGCGGCAGCAGCGGGTCTTCGAGCAGTTCCTCGTCGGGCAGTTCCTCATCCTCGTCGTCCGGTGGCTCGTCCAGCTTCGGCAGCACCGGCAGCACGTCGTCCTCGACCTCATCGAGCAGCGCGTCGTCGAGCAGTTCCTCGTCCAGCGGTGGTTCGAGCAGCACGGGTGGCACCGATGTCCCCGCCCCGCCGATGGTGCTGCTGTTCGGCGCGGCCGCCGTCGCGCTGGTCGCGCGTCGTCGCTTTGCCGATCGCAAGGCGCAGGTCGCCGCCTGACGCTTTCGACACAGGTCACGAAAAAGGGCGGCTTCCGGTATCGGAGGCCGCCCTTTTCGTATGTGTGCCGTCAGCGCCGGATCAATTGTCCGCGATGATCTTTTCGATGTCGGCGATCGGATGGTTGACCAGATCCTTGGCGATCTCGCCGGCCAAGCGGTCCTGCACTTCCTTGTGATAATGTTTGCGCATTTCGCCCAGCGTGCCGGGCGGTGCGACGATGATCAGCTTTTCATAGTCGTTGGCAAAGGCGCGATGCATGAGGATGTCGGCGGCCTGCGCGGCGAACCGGTCTTCCTCCAGATCGTGGAAATTGGTTTCCGACATGGCGCTACGATGACCGCCGACCGAGTTGAAGGCGCGGCCGGGCGTGTCGGTGCCCTGATCGCGATCGGCCGGGTTGTCCTGCTTTTCGACCTGTTCGGTTTCCAGATTGGGGATGGCGGCATCGCCCTTGTTTCGGAAAAACAACATCTTGCGGCCGTCGGCTACCAGCACAAGTGCGCCTGGATCTATTTGCATCGCCTTTTCCTTCTCTCTTTTTCAGGGGATAGACCTGTAACGGATGACAGCGCGCAGGGTTGCGTGGCCGATCGCAGGGCGGCATAGGACTGGCCATGCACGACATCCGTTTCATCCGCGAAAATCCCGCCGCTTTCGACGCTGGCCTTGCCCGGCGCGGGCTGGCGCCCCTGTCCGCGCAGATATTGGCACTCGATGAGCAAAGCCGGGCGATCAAGACGCAGTTGCAGGTCGGCCAGGCCCGCCGCAACGAGGCGAGCAAGCTGATCGGCCAGGCCATGGCGGCTGGCGACAAGGACAAGGCCGAGGCGCTGAAAACCGAAGTGGCGGCGCTCAAGGACGGCACGCCTGCGCTGGAAGCGCAGGAGCGCGAATTGGGCGATGCGCTGACGGCGATGCTGGCCGCGATCCCCAACCTGCCGGCCGACGATGTGCCGGAGGGGGCGGACGAGGACGCCAATGTCGAGGTGAGCCGTTGGGGCACGCCCCGCGTGTTCGAGTTCGCGCCGCAGGACCATGCGGATTTCGGCCCGGCGCTGGGGCTGGATTTCGAGGGCGGCGCGAAGCTGTCGGGGGCGCGCTTTACCGCGCTGCGGGGCCAGATGGCGCGGCTGCACCGGGCATTGGCGCAATATATGCTGGACACGCAGACCGGCGTGAACGGCTATGAGGAAACCAATCCGCCGTTGCTGGTGCGGGATGAAGCGCTGTTCGGCACCGGGCAATTGCCCAAATTTGCCGACGATCTGTTCAGCACTTTCAGATCAGTGAGTTTAGGAGAGTTTATGGTGAATACCATAAATGCCTATCTGAATGACGAGAGAACAATTCCCGATGGCCAAGTAATTTCAAATGTGACGATTGAAGAAGAATATAAGTCTGATCCTGCCACCAGAAAAAATAGGCTTTGGCTGATCCCAACCGCCGAAGTGTCGCTCACCAATCTGGTGGCCGACCAGATCGTGCCGCTGGCCGAGCTGCCGGTGCGGCTGACCGCGCTGACCCCCTGTTTCCGTTCCGAAGCCGGGTCGGCCGGGCGCGATACGCGCGGGTTTATTCGCCAGCATCAGTTCGAGAAAGTCGAACTGGTCACCATCTGCGCGCCCGACGAGTCGCCAGCCGAGCATGAGCGCATGTGTGCGGCGGCCGAGGGTATCTTGCAGACGCTCGCCCTGCCCTATCGCAAGATGCTGCTCTGCACCGGCGACATGGGCTTTGGCGCGCGCAAGACTTGGGATCTGGAGGTGTGGCTGCCGAGCCAGGACACCTATCGCGAGATCAGTTCCGTCTCCAACTGCGGCGACTTTCAGGCGCGGCGCATGAACGCGCGCTACAAGCCGGAGGGTGAGAAGCAGACGCGCTTCCTGCATACGTTGAACGGCTCAGGGCTGGCGGTCGGGCGGACGCTGGTCGCGGTACTGGAAAATTATCAGCAGGCTGACGGCAGCGTGATCGTGCCAGAGGTGCTGGTGCCCTATATGGGTGGGGTGACGGTGTTGGAGCCGCGCATATGATCCTCCCCGGCACGGGGAGGGGTACCATGCGCAGCATGGTGGAGGGGGCGGGCCGCGGGCGCTGTGCTTGGGGCAATCCCCCTCCACCACGCCCTTCGGGCGCGGTCCCCCTCCCCGTGCCGGGGAGGAATTGATTTGCGCATTCTCTTGACCAATGATGATGGCGTGCATGCGCCCGGCCTCAAGGTGCTAGAGGCAATCGCGCGCACCCTGTCCGACGATATCTGGATCGTCGCGCCGAGCGAGGAGCAGTCGGGGGCCGGGCATAGCCTGACGCTGACCCGGCCGCTGCGCATCCGTCAACATGGCGAGAAACATTATAGCGTCACCGGCACGCCGACCGATGCGGTGATGATGGCGGTGGGGCATCTGATGAAGGACGCCAAGCCCGACCTTATCTTGTCGGGCGTCAATCGCGGGGCCAATCTGGCCGAGGATGTGACCTATTCGGGCACGGTCGCTGCCGCGATGGAGGGGACGATTTCGGGCATAAGATCCATCGCGCTGAGCCAGGTCTATGCCCGATCGGGGATGGGCGACGATGTGCCGTTCGCCGCGGCGGAAGCGTGGGGCGAGAAGGTGCTGCGCCCGCTGATCGCGCTGCCCGTGACCCCGCGCATGTTGTTCAACGTCAATTTCCCGGCGATCGACCCCGACGCAATCAAGGGCATCCGCGTAGTGCGGCAGGGCTTTCACGATGTCGATCGCACCAAGATCGTCGAGGGCACCGACCCGCGCGGCTATCGCTACTACTGGTTCTCACTGGGGAGCAGCGACGCGGTGCCCGAAGGCAGCGACCTGGCAGCGATCGCCGAGGGCTATATCACGGTCACGCCGCTGCATTACGACCTGACGCAGGACAGCGCCATGGCGGTGACGGCGGCTGCCTTCCGCGCCTGACCGGACGCGGCCAGAACAGGGGGGTGGCAAGTCGGCGGCAATGCGATAGACAGGCGTCGATGTCTCGCGCGCGCTTACCTTTTGTCCTCTTGCTGCTGAGCGGCTGCATCCCGACCGAAAGCACCCGCACGGGCGGCGACACGCCGCCGCCGCGACTGGACGCCGATGCATCGAGCGTAGAACTGGTCGAGCAGGAACCGGTATGGACCGCGCAGCAAGTGGTCGCCAATGCGCAGACGGTCGCGGCATCGCGCTATGTCGTGCAGCCGGGCGATACGCTGCGCGGCATCGGCAACCGTACCGGCGCGGGGTCGGAAATGATCGCGCGGGTCAATGGGCTGACGCCGCCCTTCGCCCTGCGCGTGGGACAGGCCTTGTCCATTCCCGGCGGCCGCTATCATCTGGTGGCGGAGGGTGAGACGGGGATCGCGATCGCCGCTGCCTATGGCGTGCCATGGAGCCAGATCGTGGCGGTGAACGGGTTGGAAGAACCCTATATGCTGCGGCGCGGACGGCGCCTGCTGCTGCCCGGCAATACGCCTGCAAGCGCGCCCGACCTGGAACAGCGCGCCGCCGCATTTCGCATCGACATTGACGATGTGCTGACCGGGGGCCAGCCGGCGGCGGCGGAGAATGCGCCAGTGGCGGTGGCGTCCGCCGCGCCCCGCCCGCTGCCGAGCAATGTGCCGATCGCCCAGCCGAGCCGCCTGACTGGCCGCTTCGCCTGGCCGGTCAAGGGCAGCATCGTCTCGCGCTTCGGCCCCGGCGCCAGTGGCGCAAAGAATAACGGCATCGATATCGGCGTGGCCGATGGCACCCCGATCAAGGCCAGCGCCGATGGCATCGTCGCCTATGCCGGGGACAAGGTGGCGGTGTTCGGCGGGCTCGTGCTGATCAACCATGGCAGCGGCTGGGTCAGCGCCTATGGCCATGCCAGCCGCGTCGATGTGGTGCGCGGGCAGAAGGTGACGCGCGGCCAGGTCATCGGCCTGACCGGCGATACCGGCTATGCCAGCCAGCCCAAGCTGCATTTCGAACTGCGCAAGGACCGGGTGCCCGTGAACCCCCTCACCCAGTTGCCGACGCCATGAACGTCAAGCCCCGCGCCGCCTCCCCCAGTACCGAGGGTTTCCTGCGACGGCGTTCGTCGATGCCGATGTGGGTCGATATCAGCTGGCGCGTCGGGCTGGTGTTCGGGCTGATCACGCTGGTGTTGGGGCTGCACTGGATCGGCCGCGATGGGTTGAAGGACAATCTCGACGATCATATCAGCTTCATCGACGTGCTCTATTTCACGACGGTCACCGTGACGACCGTGGGCTATGGCGACATCGTCCCGGTCACGCCCGAAGCGCGGCTGTTCGAAGCGCTGTTCGTTACGCCGATCCGACTGTTCGTCTGGCTCATCTTTCTGGGCACGGCCTATAATCTCTTCCTCCGCAATATCCTCTACAGGTGGCGCATGGCACGTATTCAGGCCGATCTGCACAATCATATCGTCGTCACCGGTTTCGGCACCAGTGGGCAGGAAGCGGTGCGCGAATTGCTGGCGCGCGGCACCAACCCGCGCGAGATCGTGGTGATCGACGGCAGCGACAAGGCGCTGGAACTGGCCGAGTCCAAAGGGTGCAATGTGTTGTGCGGCGATTCGACGCGCGACAGCGTGTTGAAGGATGTGGCCATCCACCGGGCGCGCAGCATGATCGTGTCGGCCGGGCGCGACGATACGTCGATCCTCATCACGCTGACCGCGCGGCATCTGGCCCCGAACATCCCGATCAGCATCGTGGTGCGCAACGAGGATAATGAACTGCCCGCGCGTCAGGCTGGCGCGACCACCGTGATCAATCCGGTCAGCTTTGCCGGGCTGTTGATGGCGGGCAGCACCAGCGGCAAGCATATCGCCGATTATATGGCCGATCTGGCGGCATCGGGCGGGCGCGTACGGTTGAACGAACGGCCGGTGTTGCCGGAGGAAATCGGCAAGCCGCTCTCCGCCGTTACCACCGGGCTTGGCGTGCGCATCTATCGCGACGACCGGCCGATCGGCTTTTGGGAGCCGGAGGCCAAGAGCTTGCAGAGTGGTGACCTGATCATCGAAATCGCGGAGGGCGACGGCCAGGACCGGGCGTAACCCGGCAGGCTGATGGCGGCTTGATGGCGGCGCGTGACATTTGGCGCACAAATCCCTATGTGCGCGACCATCATGGCAACCAAATTTCCTGACGCGCCGAAGATCGGCATGGTTTCGCTCGGCTGTCCGAAAAACCTGGTCGACTCCGAACGCATCCTCACCAAGCTGCGGTCGGACGGCTATCAGATGTCAGCGGATTATGCCGGGGCCGATGTCGTGCTGGTCAATACCTGCGGCTTTCTCGATTCGGCGAAGGAAGAATCGCTGGAGGCGATCGGCGAGGCGATGGCCGAAAATGGCCGCGTCATCGTCACCGGATGCATGGGCGACGAGGCGGATCTGATCCGCGCGAAATTCCCGCAGGTGCTGGCCGTCACCGGGGCGCATCAATATGAGCAGGTGGTCAATGCGGTGCATGACGCATCGCCGCCGATCCCCAACGCCTTTGTCGACCTAGTGCCCGAAGGTGGCCTCAAACTGACGCCGCGCCATTATAGCTATTTGAAGATTTCGGAGGGCTGCAACCATCGCTGCTCCTTCTGCATCATCCCCTCGATCCGCGGCGATCTGGTGTCGCGGCGGATCGACGCGGTGCTGCGCGAGGCGGAAAAGCTGGTGTCGGCGGGGACCAAGGAATTGCTGGTCATCAGCCAGGACACGTCGGCCTATGGCGTCGACACCCGGCATGAGCCGCGCCAGTGGAAGGGCCGCGAAGTGCGCGCGCACATGACCGACATGGCGCGCGAACTGGGGCAGTTGCGCGACGCGGACGGTAAAGCGCCGTGGGTGCGGCTGCACTATGTCTACCCCTATCCCCATGTCGATCAGGTCATACCGCTGATGGCCGACGGGCTGCTGACGCCCTATCTCGACATTCCTTTCCAGCACGCATCGCCGTCGGTGCTGAAGGCGATGAAGCGCCCGGCCAATGAAGCCAAGGTGCTGGACCGCATCCATAAATGGCGCGCCATCTGCCCCGACATCACGATCCGGTCGAGCTTCGTCGTGGGCTTTCCCGGCGAGACGGAGGCCGATTTCCAATATCTGCTCGACTGGCTGGATGAAGCGCAGCTCGACCGCGTCGGCGCGTTCCGCTTCGAGCCGGTCGAGGGGGCTGCGGCCAACGCCCTGCCCGGCGCGGTGCCTGAGGCGGTCAAAGAAGAACGCTATCAGCGGATCATGGCAAAGACCGCCGCGATCAGCGCCGCCAAGCTCGCGGCCAAGGTCGGGCGCGTGCTGCCGGTGATCGTCGATGAAGTGGGCGAACCGGACGAGGAGGATGGCAGCATCGGCGCGACCGCCCGGTCACAGGCCGACGCGCCGGAAATCGACGGCAATGTGTTTTTGCGCGATGTCGGCGAAGGGCGGAAGGCTGGCGATATTTTCGACGTGCTGATCGAGGATGCCGACGAGCATGATCTTTATGGCGTGCCGGTTTAGGGTTTGGGTTTAGCCAACCATGCCAATCCTCCCCTTTAAGGGGAGGTGGATGGCCGAAGGCCAGCCGGAGGGGTGTCACCCTATCGAGACGGCAACACCCCTCCGTCATCGCTACGCGCTGACACCTCCCCTGCCAGGGGAGGATTGGGAAGGGCGCTAGCCTAATCTACCGCCACGAAGGCATCGCGATAGTCCGGTTTGATCGCGTCGCGCATCGCAGCGTCGACCGGCAAGGCGACTTCATAGCTGCCCTCGGCGTAAGGACCGGCGCTATAGGGGCCGACAACCACGGTCAGGCCGTCGATCAGCTTGCCGTCCTTCGATGTCGGCACCAGCACCTGTTCCATCGGGTCGATACATTGGGTGAAGTCATCGTCGCCGCGCACGACGGGGGCGCCGCGTTTTTCGGCGCGTTGCTGGTCGAGTATCGCGCAGAAACGGTCGCGGATCGCGGTGGAGAAGGCGGCGGGCGAGGTCATCAGCGCCTTGACGCTGCTTTCCTGTTTGCGCGCCTTGTCCCACAGCACGGCGTCATAGCCGGTCATCCCATGCGCGCCGCCGGTGTAGACATAGGTTTGCGACTGTAGCGCGAGGAAGCGGGGCGTGTCGGCTGCAACGCTCCACTCTGTTTCCAGGCTGTGCGGGCGGAAGGGATAGCCGGACTCTTTTGCGGCCGCGCTGTCTTCCTTCGCCATTTTCAGCGCGTCGGCCTTGGTCGCTGCCATGTCGCGCGCGAACTTGTCGACCAGCGCGGGGACGGCAGCGGCCTCCGCCGGATAAGCATAGGCAAATTCCAGGCCGCCTGCCGTTTCCTTGACCGCAAAGGGCTTGGATGGCGGCGCGGGGGGCGGCGTGCCCGCCATGCGGTCGGCATAGCGGGCGGCCGCTTCGTTTTCGGCAGCATTGCCGACGGGGGCGTCGGACGACGGGGCGCAGGCTGCAACCAGCAGCAGCAGCGCGATAAGGCCGCTTGGTGCGTGCGCCCGCCGCATCAATGCGCCTGCGCCATGCGGCAGCGTTCGCCGACCGCCTTGCGCGCATATTCGCTGTCCAGCGCCTGAGCGGCATTGGGCCAGCCCTCGGCGATCAGCGCCTGTTCGACAGCGCGAATATTCTCGAAATGTCCTGTTTCCGCAAGCGTGTAGGCGCGCGCGCGAAGGGCCTGTAGGCCACGATCGTCTGCATGAAGCATCGTCACTCTCCTTGGCTGTGGTTATGGCTTCGAAACTAGGCCCACGCGCGCGATAGTGCAAAGGAAGAAAGGGCCGACCGTGCGGTTGGGGCGACGAATAAATTACGCCTTCCCTTGGCTCGGCGCTTTCCCTTACATGCCTGCCATGACCGATTTTGCCGACTGCATCAAAGCCGATACGGGGCAGCCCGCCCATCCGATCCATCTGGTCGAGGCCAAGGCGCTGGACGCTTGGCTGGCGACCCGCCCGGAACAGAGTCGCGCGCTGCTGGCGGCGCAGAAATTTCGGGCCAAGCCGCAGGAGACGGCGATCCTGCCGAGTGAGCGGGACGGCGACTGGATGGTCATCGCGGGGGTGGCGGACAAGGCAGCGCTTGGCCCCTGGTGCCTGGCGCGCCTCGCCGAGACGCTGCCCGAAGGGCGCTATCGCCTGTCCGAAGGGTTGCCCGGTGCGGCGATGCTGGGATGGATGCTGGGGCAGCATCGGTTCGACCGTTACCGCCGCGAGGACAGTCCGGTGGGGGTACGCCAACTGCTGACCAGCGATGTCGCGCGGATTACGCCTGCCATCGATCTGGCGCGGGCGGTCGCGCTGGTGCGGGATCTGGTGAATACGCCCGCCGCTGACATGGGGCCGGCCGAACTGGAAGCGGCGACGGAAGCGGTCGCCAAGCCCTTTGGCGCGACGGTCGTGGTGACGCGCGGCGATGCGCTGGCGCATGGCTATCCGATGATCCATGCCGTCGGGCGGGCGGCAGACCGGCACTTCGCGCCGCGCCTGATAGAACTCAATTGGGGCGATCCGGCCGCGCCGCGCATCGCCATCGTCGGCAAGGGCATCAGCTTCGACAGCGGTGGCCTGGACATCAAACCCTCGTCGGGCATGCGCCTGATGAAGAAGGATATGGGCGGCGCGGCGCATGCGCTGGCGCTGGCGCAGCTGATCATGGCGGCGCGGCTGCCGGTGCGGTTGCACCTGCTGATTCCGGCGGCGGAAAATGCGATCAGCGGCAATGCTTTCCGTCCCGGTGATGTGCTGCGCAGCCGCAAGGGGCTGACGGTCGAGATCGGCAATACCGATGCCGAAGGGCGGCTGGTGCTGGGCGATGCGCTGGCCCGTGCGGCGGAGGAGAAGCCCGAACTGATCGTCGTTTTTGCGACGCTGACGGGCGCGGCGCGAGTCGCGGTCGGACCGGACCTGCCTGCCCTGTTCGCCAATGACGACCGGCTGGCCGCCGACATGGCGCAGGCGGGGACCGAGGTGGATGATCCGACCTGGCGGCTGCCCTTGTGGGAAGGCTATGCCGATATGTTGAAGTCCGACATCGCCGATATCAACAATGCGGGCGAAGGCGGATTTGCCGGGGCGATCACCGCCGCTTTGTTCCTGCAGCGCTTTGTGCCGGAAGAAACGCCCTGGCTGCATCTCGACACCTTTGCCTGGCGGCCGTCGGCCAAGCCGGGCCGTCCCAAAGGCGGCGAGGCGCTGGGGCTGCGCGCGGCGTTCAAGCTGTTACAGCAGCGTTACCAGCCCGCTAAGTAAAGCGTCACATTCCGCAGGACCGTTACGCAACCCGATTGGGCATCGTGCGTTAAGCCCGCATGAACGTCCACACAGCACAAGATCAGGTTGCCGCCATTGAACGCCCCGGAGTTCAGCCGCTTCGCCAATGGATGCGGACGCTGGTGGATTATGTCCGGTCGGGCAAACCTGACCTCACCAACCGTCAGATGGCGTTGATGATGACGGTTTACATCGGGGCCGGGCCGCATACGGTGCGCGGCTTGGCCGAAGCGCTGCATGTGTCCAAGCCCGTCATCACCCGCGCGCTGAACAAATTATCGGCGCTGGGCTATCTTCGCCGTGAGCGCGATGTGGCCGATCGACGCAATATTTTCATCACCCGGACCCCCAAAGGGGCGGAATTCCTTGACGCCTTTCATCATTTCATCGCAGGAACCGCGCGCGATGATAGGCACGACAACAGCAAAGCGGAACGCACCGCCTGAAAGAAGCCGGTTCAAGCTGGATGGCCGTTCGGTCGCGCTTGACCGCCGTATCCACGCCGCGCGCGGCGACCTGGCCGACCTGGCGCTGGCGGGCATTCTCTTTTCCGCCCATTATGCGCGCGCGGTGCCCTTTACCTGCGTGATGCCGGGCACGCCGATCCTGTCGGCCCCCTCCCCCAGCGCCGAAGCCGTGACCGAATTGTTGCGCGGCGAGACATTTCATGCGCTCGACGTGATGACCGACTGGGCCTGGGGCTTTTGCGGCCATGACGGCTATGTCGGCTATATCCGGCGCGAGGCGCTGGACGTCGCCGAAACGGTGACCCACCGCATCACCGCGCAAGCCGCGCCGCTGTTTCGCAAGCCCGATATCAAGGCGCAGGTGCTCGACTATTGGCCGATGGGCGCGCAGTTCACCGGAGAGGTCGAAGGCGCATTCGTGAGCTGCGCCGAAGGCTATATCCATAGCCGCCATGCCAAAGCGATCAGCGAAGCGGACAGTGATTGGGTCGCGGTTGCCGAAGCCTATCTCGGCCAGCCCTATGTCTGGGGCGGACGCGGCCATCGCGGGATCGACTGTTCGGGGCTGGTGCAGGCGGCGCTGGGCCAATGCGGCATCGCCGTGCCGCGCGACACTGACCTGCAATGCGAGGGCATCGGCCTGCCGATCGAAAGCGACGCGGCGTTGCGGCGGGGCGACCTGATTTTCTTTCCGGGCCATGTCGGCATCATGACCGATGGCAAGACGTTGCTGCACGCCAATGCGCACTGGATGGCGGTGGTCAAGGAGCCGCTGGCCGATGTCGTCGCGCGATTGGCCGACGACCATGCCCAACCCATTATCGCACGGCGGAGGATCGGCGCATGAGCCACACAATCTTCATCGATGGCGGCGTCGGCACGACCGGCATCGAAATCGGCGATCGGCTGGCGGGGCGCCCCGAATTGTCGCTGATCACGCTGGACGAGAAGGACCGCAAGGATGCGGCGGCGCGGCGCGATGCGCTGAACGCGGCGGACATCGTCATCCTGTGCCTGCCCGACGATGCCGCGCGCGAAGCCGTGGCGCTGATCGACAATGATCATACGCGGGTGATCGACGCATCGACGGCGCATCGGGTGGCGGACGGGTGGACCTATGGCTTCCCCGAACTGGAGCCGGGCCATCGCGAGAAGCTGGCAGCCTCGCGCTTCGTCGCCAATCCGGGTTGCTGGCCGACTGGCTTCTTGGCGCTGGTCCGGCCGCTGACGCTGGCAGGACTGGTGCCTGCCGACTGGCCGGTCACGGTGTCGGGCGCATCGGGCTATTCGGGCGGCGGCAAGGCGATGATCGCCGAATATGAGGGCACAGACGGCGCGCCGACCGCGTTCCGCGCCTATGGCCTTGGCCTGGGCCACAAACATGTGCCGGAAATGACCCGCTATTCGGGCCTGGTCCATCCCCCGCTGTTCGCACCAGCCGTCGCCAATGGCTATCGCGGCATGGTGGTGGAAGTGCCGCTGCAACTGCGTGCCATGCCGGGTGCGCCGTCGCTGGAAGACGTGCATGCTGCTCTGGCGGACGCCTATGCGGGGTCGCCGCTGGTCAGCGTCGCGCCCTTGAGCGAGAGCGCGGCGATGGGACAGGTCGAACTGGAGCATGTCGGCGCGACCGACCGGCTGGCGCTGTTCGTGTTCGGCAATGCCGACAGCGGTCAGGCGCGGCTGGTGGCGGCGCTCGACAATCTGGGCAAGGGCGCGGCTGGTGCGGCGGTGCAGAATCTCAACATATTGGCGGGCCTGCCCGAAATAGCGGGGCTGCGCCTCTAACGTCGTCTATCAGTGAATGGTGCCGACCGGCTGGTCATCCGCCAGCAGGATGATCAGCCGCTCGATCTGACGCCAGTGGCAAAAATGGATATGATTGCCAAGGTCGAGGCTGCGGTCGGCGCGGGCGGCGGCTTCATAGCCCGCATCGGCACCGAATATCGTCATCAGCTCGGTCGCATCGTCATAGCTCTTTCGATCCGAAAGATATGGTAGCTGCATGATGATCCCCCGACGATTATAGCGATAGGCTGTTCGGACAAGTGCTTCAATTGCTGTGCCATTTCCCTGCTTTGGCGTGGGAGGCCGGTTAGCAGCGTGAACGCGCCGTTAGCCAAGTCCCAGAGCGGGACAGGCTGCTCCACTCTGGCACAGCCTGTCCCGAAACGGTCCCGGCGGGATTGCCGCGCAAAGCCGCTGGCATTGGCCGCCGCGCCGTGGCAAGGGCGGGGCATGACGAAGCGCAAGAAAGACCCCACCGGCGCGGGCGCCATCATCGCTTTCCTGATCCTGGGCGGCGCGATCACCGGCGGATTGATGGGACAGCCCAGCATCGGCCTGCTGTCGGGCCTGGCGCTCGGCATCCTCATTGCCCTGCTGCTATGGCTGCGCGAACGCGGCAAATAAGCCCGTCCATCCGCCTTGCCCGGCGCGGCACGGCGACATAGATGGGAAGGCATGAACAAGCATGTCATTGCCCTCCCCCTCATCGCCATCGTCGTAGCCGGCGGCGCGTTCCTCTACCTCGCACAAGGGGACACGTCGCAACTGCCGCCCGGCGCGGATACGGGGCGCGAACCGGTCTTCACCAAGCCGCGCAGCGAGATGGTCCCGACGATCAACATCGCCGAAGTGAAGCCATGGACCGGCGGTGAACAGCCGGTCGCGGCGCAGGGGCTTGCCGTGGCGCGCTTTGCCGATGGCCTTGTCCATCCCCGCTCGATGCTGCGCCTGCCCAATGGCGACATATTGGTGGCCGAAACCAACAGCCCGCCCCGGCCCAAGGACGGCATCGTCCAGCGGGTGATGAATTATCTGATGGCGAAGGCTGGCGCGGGCGATCCATCGGCCAACCGCATCACCCTGTTGCGCGACGCCGATGGCGATGGCCGCGCGGAGACGAAGACGGCGTTTTTGACCGGGCTGAACTCGCCCTATGGCATGGCGCTGGTCGGCGACATGCTTTATGTCGCGAATAGTGATGCGCTGATGGCCTTTCCCTATAAGCCGGGCGACCTGAAGATCAGCGTCGCGGGCCGCAAGATCCTGAACCTGCCTGCCCAGACCCCCAATATGCATTGGACCCGCAGCCTGACGGCTGGCCCTGATGGGCTGCTCTATGTCGGTGTCGGGTCCAATAGCAATATCGGCGAAAACGGGATGGAGACCGAGACCAACCGCGCTTCGGTGCTGGAGGTCAATCCCAAGGATGGCAGCTATCGCATATTCGCTTCGGGCTTGCGCAATCCGGTTGGCCTCGCCTTCGAGCCGACGAGCGGCGCGCTGTGGGGCGTGGTTAATGAACGCGACATGCTGGGGGCCGATCTGGTGCCCGATTATCTGACGCGGGTGGAATTTGGCGGCTTTTACGGCTGGCCGTGGAATTATTGGGGCGGTTATGAGGATCGCCGGGTCCAGCCGCAGCGGCCGCAACTGCGCGAATATACCAAGCGGCCCGATTATGCGCTGGGCAATCATGTCGCGCCGCTGGGGCTGACTTTCGCCGACAAGGTGACGCTGGGCGCACCCTATGCCCAGGGCGCATTCGTCGGCCTGCATGGCAGCTGGAACCGCAAACCAGCGGCGGGTTACAAGGTCGTGTTCGTGGGCTTTGCCGATGGCGAAGCGGGCAAGGCCAAGCCGGTCGATGTGCTGACCGGCTTTCTCGACGCCGATGGCAATGCCCGCGGCCGCCCGGTCGATGTGACTGCGGACGCCAAGGGCGCGCTGCTGGTCAGCGACGATGTCGGTGGCGTGGTGTGGCGGGTGACGAAGGCGCAATAGCGCCTAGACCGTCAGCGCGTAGCGATGATGGAGGGGTGTCATGCTATCGAGACGGCGACACCCCTCCGTCTGGCCTGCGGCCAGCCACCTCCCCTGCCAGGGGAGGATGGTTTTACTTCTAGACTGTCAGCCTGTGCCGCCCGGCCAGTTCGACCACATATTGCCAGGCGACGCGGCCTGATCGGCTGCCGCGCTGGGTCGACCATTGGATCGCTTCCAGCGGGTCGAATGCCACGCCCAGCTTGGCCGCATAACCGCTGACGATCGCGACATAGGCGTCTTGATCGAGCGCGTGGAAGCCAAGGCTGAGGCCGAAGCGGTCGGACAGGGCCATCCGGTCGTCCACCACGTCGCGCGGGTTGATCGGGTCGTCCTGCTCCGACAGATGCCGGGGGACGATGTGGCGGCGGTTGGAGGTGACATAGAGGCGGACATGCGCCGGGCGCGCTGCCGTGCCGCCCTGTAGCAATGAGCGCAACGTCCGGGCGTCGCCCACGCCCTCGTCGAAGCCGAGGTCATCGAGAAACAGGATGAACGGCCGGTCGGTGCCGCGCAGCAGCGCGAACAGCGCAGGCAGGCTGGCCAGCGCATCAGTCGCGCATTGCAGCAGGGCGATGTCTTGCCCTTCGCGCTGCAACCGGCCGACCACCGACGCCACCGCCGCCGACTTGCCCGTGCCGCGCGCGCCCCACAGCAGCACGTCATGCGCGGCATGGCCAGCGGCCAGGCGACGGCTATTCTCCAGCAAGGCGCTCTTCTGCGCGTCGATTCCGGTGAGCAGGTCGTAATCGACCGGTGTAAAGGCATCCACCGCCTGGATAGCGTGGCCGTCCCACATATAGGCGGGCGAGGCGGTAAGATCGGCGCAAGCGGCTGGCGGCGGGGCGAGCCGGTCGAGCGCGTCGGCGATGCGGGTCAGGAGGGCGTCATTCATGCGCCGGACTTAGCCAGCGATGATCGCTGCGGCAAGCGCAGGTCCACCAATGTCATTCTCCTGTCGCAATGGACTTTTACTTGGGTTTACTGAGGTCTATATCGCGGGGACCGTGACCATCGCCAATCCAGCCTATTCCACTAAATCCTGCCGCTATGGCGCCGAGGCGCTGCGGGAGGCGGCGCTATTGATCCGTGCGGGGGAACCCGTGGCGGTCCCCACCGAGACGGTCTATGGCCTGGCCGCCGATGCCACCGACAGCCATGCCGTCGCCGCGATCTACAGTGCCAAGGGCCGTCCGAGCTTCAATCCGTTGATTGTCCATGTGTCCGACCGCGCGATGGCCGAGCGGCTGGCGGATTTCTCCCCGGTCGCCATGCGCCTTGCCGACCGTTTCTGGCCGGGACCGCTGACATTGGTGCTGCCGGTGAGGGCGGATAGCGGGCTGTCGCCGTTGGTGATGGCGGGGTTGCCCACCGTCGCGCTGCGCCTGCCCGCGCATCCGGCGATGCGCGCGCTGATCCGCGAGAGTGGGCGGCCACTCGCCGCACCGTCCGCCAATCGCAGCGGGTCGATCAGCCCGACGCGCGCCGAACATGTGCTGGCCAGCCTGAATGGCAAGGTGCGGATGATATTGGACGAAGGGCCGACCAGCGAAGGCGTGGAATCGACCATCGCCGCGCCGGACGCCGACCAAGTGCGCCTGCTGCGCCCCGGCCCTGTCACCGCCGCGATGCTGGAGGAGGCAAGCGGGCTTCCCGTTGTCGTTGGCGATGGCGCGCACAAGATCGAAGCGCCCGGCCAGTTGGAGAGCCATTATGCGCCGTCCAAGCCGGTGCGGCTCAATGCGCTACGGGCGGAGAAGGATGAATATCTGATCGGCTTCGGCCTGATGCCGTGCCACATCAACCTAAGCCCCGACGCCAATGTGCGCGAGGCCGCCGCCAGCCTGTTCGCGGCGCTGCACATCGCCGATGCGAGCGCTGCAGTGAAGATCGCGGTTGCGCCCGTCCCGATGGAGGGGATCGGCGCGGCGATCAACGATCGGTTGAAGCGCGCGGCGGCGTGAGCTTAAAACATAGGATAATAATCTTAGATTGAATCAACACCGTTCGTGCTGAGTAGGGGCTGAGCTTGTCGAAGCCTCGTATCGAAGCATCAGTCCTTCGATACGCCATTTCGACTTCGCTCAATGCGTGTCCTGAGCGCCTGCCTTGGCAGGCAGTCGAAGGGGCTACTCAGGACGAACGGTGTTGAAAAAACCAGCTTTCAGCCGCAATTATCGTAGCCGGCCTCGCGGCATTGTTTGCGCCGTTCCTTGTCGGCCTTCTTGCGCGCCTTGCCCTCGCGGGCTTCCTGTTCGCGCATCTTGCGGCCGTAGTTGCGGTCGGATTCGTCCTGGCTGGTCGTGGCCCAGTCCGCGGCCTGCGCGCCAGCGCGCACGGGCAGGGTCACGACGTCCAGCGCAGCCTTTGCCACGCAGCCGGTCAAACCGACCAGCATCAGCGGCGCGGCGATCCATAATAGCTTCGTCATCTTTCAGCCCCCGATTTGTTTCGCCGCCGACATGGCATAGCGCACATTAACCGCAGCCTAAGGACGAAGCAAAGCGCAATGCACCGTCGCGGGGTGATCAGGCCTCGATACGTTCGGCAAAGCCCTTGCGCAGCTTGGCGAGCTTGGGCGGGATCACGGCCACACAATAGGGATTGCTCTCGCCGACCCGCTCCCAATATTTCTGGTGATAATCCTCCGCCGGATACCAGGGCGCGTCGTCCTCGATCGTGGTGACGATCGGGTCGGTCTGATCGGCCTGGGCGCGGTCGATCGCGGCGCGCGCCTGTTCCGCCTGTTCCGGCGAATGCGGGAAGATGGCGGAGCGATATTGGGTGCCGACATCATTGCCCTGCCGGTTCAGCGTCGTCGGATTATGCGTGGCGAAGAAGATGTTCAGCAGGTCGGCATAGCTGATGACCGCCGGGTCGAACGTGATGCGGATCGCTTCGGCATGGCCGGTAGTTCCTGAACAGACCTGTTCATAGGTCGGGTTCGGGCGCGCGCCGCCGATATAGCCGCTTTCGACGCTGCTGACGCCCTTCAAATTCTGGTACACCGCCTCGGTACACCAGAAGCATCCACCGGCCAGCGTTGCGATTTCCTGCGTCATATCGTCATTCCTATCCATGTTCGATGCAATAGATAGGAAGGGTCAGGCGCCGCTTCCAGTCGCCAATTCAGCCGCCTTCGCCCGTTCTTCGGCAACCAGTTCCTTGCGCGACAATTTGCCCACCAGCGTCTTGGGCAGGGTCAGCCGCACTTCGACGGCCTTCACCCGTTCATGCTTGCCCAGTTGCGGGTTGAGCCAGGCCTTGAGCGCTTCGTCATCGATATCGAACCCGTCATTGAGGGTGACGAAGGCCTTGGGCTGTTCGCCGCGATAATGGTCGGGCACGCCGATCACCAGTGCCTCCTTGACGGCGGGGTGGTGATAGAGGACCGATTCCACCTGGCTGGGGAAGACTTTGAACCCGCCGACCGAGATCATGTCCTTCAACCGGTCAACGATGCGGACATAGCCGTCCTCGTCGATTTCGCCGACATCGCCGGTGCGGATGAAGTCGCCCATGAACACTTCGGCGTCGGCATCGGGGCGGTTCCAATAGCCTTTCATCACCTGCGGCCCGGCGAACAGCAATTCGCCCGGCTCGCCCGGCGGTGGCGGCTTGGTCGGGTCTTCGCGATCGACGATCTTGACCCGCGTGCCCGGCACCGGCTGTCCGACCGTGCCGGTCTTGTTCAGCCCCTCATAGGGGTTGGTACAGACGATCGGGCTGGTTTCGGTCAGGCCATAGCCTTCGATCAGCTTGGCCCCGGTCGCTTCCTCAAAGCGTTGCCGCACTTCGAGCGGCAGCGGCGCACCGCCCGAAATACAGGCGCGGAGCGAGGAAAAGTCGATGTTGCGGATCGCGGGATGATCGAGCAGCGCCTGGAACATCGTCGGCACGCCGGGCAGCGATGTCGCCTTGACCCTTTGTACGGCGGCCAGCACCTGCGCCGCATCGAAGCGCGGCAGCATCACCATCTCGCCACCGTTCAGCACTGTACGGTTCAAGGTACAGGTATTGGCGAAGACATGGAAAAAGGGCAGCACCGCGATGATGCGATCCGGCTCGTTGGCGTGCGGGTCGATCACCTGCGCCTGGCGCGCATTGGCGGTCAGATTTTGGTGCGTCAGCATCGCGCCCTTGGGCGTGCCGGTCGTGCCGCCGGTATATTGCAGCAGGGCGATGTCCTGCTCCGGGTTGATGTCCGCCACGGTACAGGCACCCGGATTGGCGATGAGCTTGTCATAGCGCAGCACGCGGGGATCATGCGGCAGGGCAGCCGTTTCCGCCGCCTTGAACCAGCGGAACAGCAGGGATTTGACCGGCGAGAGCATCTCGGCGACCGAACCAACCACCAGCTTTTCGAGGCTGCTATGGTCCAGCACCTTGAGCGCGGTCGGCAGCAGCGCCTTGGCCGACAAAGTGAAGAGGATCTTGGTCCCGCTATCTTCGACCTGATGTTCGAGTTCAGCGGCGGTGTAGAGCGGGGAGAAATTGACGACGATCGCACCGGCCATCAGCGCGCCATAATAGGCCGCGACATAATGGGGGGTGTTGGGCAGATAGAGTCCGACCCGGTCGCCCTTTTGCACCCCCATCGCCTGCAGGCCGCAGGCGATGCGCTTGATCTGGCCGAACACCTCCGCATAGGTGAATTTTCGGCCCATGAAATCAATCATGATGGCGTCGGGATGGGCCAGCGCGCTGTCGGTGACCATGTCCCCCATCGATAATGGCGGGAAGGTCTGGTCCCACAAAGCGGGGTGGCGGTAATTCTCTCTCCAGAGCTTTTCTATGTTCTCCATGGCCCAAAGTGTATGGCCATCGCCCGCTTTACGCAAGCGTCAAGCACAGCAAAAAGGGCCGCGCCGAAAGCCCGGCGCGGCCCTGAAAAAATGCTGCATTGCAACGACCTGTCCCGGTCGCCGCGTGACGCTACGGCATCACACCTCGCCCTTGTTGTTGCTGAACGGATCGATGATCGTGGCAACGCTCGAAATCAGGTCCGTCTCGCTCTTGAGCGCGTCTTCGGCGCGCTGCAACGCGTCCTTCCGTTCGCGGCGCAGCTCTTCGATCAGCGCTTCGCGGTCACCATCAAGGCGCGAATCGGTCGGCGCTTCGATGCCGAGCTTCTTCGCCGCCTTGGCCACCAGCGCGTCCAGCTCACGCTGCGAACACAGGCCGAGCGTCACCGGATCCTTGGGCGTGATGTTGGAGATGTTCCAATGGGTGCGGTCGCGGATCGCGGCGATGGTGGTGCGGGTGGTGCCGATCAGCTTGCCGATCGCGCCGTCCGAAATTTCCGGGTGATTGCGCAAGATCCAGGCGATGCCATCGGGCTTGTCCTGCCGCTTGCTGACCGGGGTGTAGCGTGGCCCCTTGGTCCGGCGCACCGGCTCTGGTCCCTTGAGCATCTTCAAGCGATAATCGGGGTTCTGTTCGCCCTTGTGGATTTCGTCCATCGTGATTTCATGGGCGCGGACGGGATCGCGGCCGGTATATTTGATGCTGGCGGTGTCATCGGCGATCGCCTGCACTTCCAGGATGTGCAGCCCGCAAAATTCGGCGATCTGGTCAAAGCTCAGAGCGCTATTGTCGATCAGCCAACTGGCGGTCGCGTGGGGCATAAGAGGCTGGGACACGGGGCTTCTCCGGCACGTAAAAACGATAAGGGCCGCCCAAGCAGGGCGGCCGCGACCGTTGGCAGATAGTCCATCCCGCCCCGTTCGGCAAGGAAAAGCGTCAGGCGGCGCTGTCGATCAACAGCGGGTCGATGGCGTGCAGGCCGGAGAGAAATTCCTGGGCGCTGCGTTCCCAGCTGAAACTGCGGCCATAGGCGGCGCAGGCCGCGCGGTCGCACGGCAGGGCTTGCGCAATGGCGGTGCCCAGATCGTCGGACAGCGCGCCGGTTTCGGGCGTCACGATATCGATCGGCCCGGTGACGGGATAGCCCGCGACCGGCGTGCCGCAGGCCAGAGCCTCGATCATCACCAGGCCGAACGTGTCGGTGCGGCTGGGGAAGACGAAGACATCAGCGCCGGCATAGGCCCCGGCCAGGTCCGCACCGAACAAAGCGCCCAGGAAGCGCGCCTGCGGATAGGCGCGTTCGAGTGCGGCGCGGGTCGGGCCGTCGCCGACGATGACCTTGGTGCCGGGATGATCGGTCGCGAGGAAGGCCTCGATATTCTTTTCCACCGCGACCCGGCCGACATAGAGCTGGATCGGGCGGGGCAGGTCCGCAAAGATGGCGGGCGGCACCGCGTCGGGGGTGAAGGCGGTCAGATCCACGCCCCGGCCCCAGGGGCGCACATTGGCGACGCCATGGGCGCGCAACTGATCGCGCACCGACTTGGTCGACACCAGCACCGCCTGCGCCGGGCCGTGGAACCAGCGGATATAGCGCCAGAACCAGGCCGCCGGCAGGCCGGTGCGCTGGGCGACATAATCGGGGAAATGGGTGTGATAGGCGGTGGTGAACGGCACCCCGCTGCGCAGGCACCAGCGCCGCGCCGCGACACACAGCGGCCCTTCGGTTGCCAGATGCACCGCATCGGGGCGGAAGGCGGCGATCGCCTGGCCGACGACGGCGGGACGCACCAGCGCGAGGCGGATTTCGGGATAGGTGGGACAGGGAATGGAGCCGTAGAGATCGGGCGAGATCACCATGATCTCATGCCCCATCTGTTCCAGTTCGACCTGGATCGTCTGGAGCGTGCGGACGACGCCATTGACCTGCGGCGCCCAGGCATCGGTGACGATCGCTATCCGCATGATCCCTGCCCCCTTAGGCCGCCATCCGCGCCGATGGCTGCACGCCCTCTGCGGCGGTGCGCTTCGCAATCTCGTCGGCCCAGTGCAGCACCTGCATCTGTCCGTCATCATGTTCGACCAGCGCGGTGCAGCCTTCCACCCAGTCGCCGTCATTATAATATTCTATGCCGTCGATTTCGCGCATTTCGGCATTGTGGATATGACCGCACACGACGCCGTCGACGCCGCGCGACCCGGCTTCATGCGCCACCACTTCCTCGAAACGGGAAATGAAGGACACGGCATTCTTGACCTTATGCTTGGCCATTTTGCTGAGCGACCAATAGGGCAGGCCCATGCGTTGCCGCACGGCGTTGACCACGACATTGAGGCGCATCAGCGTCGTGTAGGCCGCGTCGCCGACGAAGGCGAGCCAGCGATGCGCGAGCATGATCGTGTCGAACTCGTCGCCGTGCAGCACCAGCAGCTTGCGCCCATCGGCGGTCTGATGGATCGCCTTGCGCCGGATTTCCACGCCGCCAAAGCTCATGCCGGTAAACTGGCGGAACATTTCGTCATGATTGCCGGGGATGTAGACGACCCGCGTACCGCGCTTGGCACGCTTCATCAGCCGCCACACCACGTCATTGTGGGTCTGGGGCCAATAGAAGCGCCGCTTCAGCCGCCAGCCATCGATGATGTCGCCGACCAGATAGATGGTATCGCTGTCGACGCTGTCGAGGAAATCGATCAGCATCTTGGCGTTGCAGCCGCGCGTGCCGAGGTGAATATCCGAAATCCAGATGGTGCGATAGCGGCGACGCTGCCCCGCCCGCTCCGGGATGTGGAATGGGTCGTCGATGCCCTGTTCCATCTCACCCAGGAAGGGCAAGCGCGTAATGGCGTTCATGATACGGTCCCCAAAGACGTCTATCCTTGGGACCGAGTCCTTAGCGCGCCATTGTTACAAGTCCGCACCGAGTATGACGGAAATGCTACGTTTTGCGGGTATCCAGCGCGGGATGCCAGGTCACTTTACTACCCCAGCGCGCAGCGAAATCAGCCGCGTGACTTCGCATTTCAGACGTCGCATCCAACAGGAAGAAAGCACGCGCCGTTCCGACTGCTGCCCTCAGAGCATCCACGCGAAAACCTAACTCTGCGAGACGGGTGCCCCAATGAGCCAACTCCAGGATATTGCCGCCAGCCATGCGCGTGTGATGATGATAAACGATGATGGTGCGGCCTTCACGTTGCAATGACTTCAACTCGGCAAGTGCAACGCTTTTGCCTGCTTTTCTGGCACCGGCGCTGTAGTTTGCAGTTTCCAATCCATTATCAGGATCGAGAAAAAGCAAATCGCAATCACGTACTGCGTGACCGGCTCTATCAAACCAAGCCGATCGAGAAGCACGGCGATCAGAGGTGCTACCCTCTACTGGAATATCATCGTTAAAATAAATGGCGTCTTCAAATAAACCCGCTTGCTCCAGCGCTTCAACGTTCCGATTTCCGCTTTCGACGATTGACCGTAAATGATCAAAGAGAACTGGGTCGAGCGATCGCCATAGATGCGGCCTATCCAGATATGCCACATGCTTGCCGTCCGCATTGTGCGCTTCATCGGGATAGAGCCACCACAACACGCCCAAACGCCGACCAGCTGCCAGACGCCTCAGCATTGAAAGTTTTACGAAGTCACCAATGTCGGCGGCATAACGGTTTTGCATCGTTCAGCCCCTCACACCACCAGCACGATTTTCCCGAAATGTTCGCCCGCGTCCATTCGCGCATGGGCCTTCGCCGCGTCCGCCAGGGTAAAGCGTTGGTCCATTGCCGGGCGGAGCTTGGCTTCGTCGACGAAGGGCCAGACGTTGCGGACCAGTTCGTCAGCGACCAGGCTCTTGAAGCCGACCGATCGCGCCCGCAGGGTCGAGCCGGTCAGGGTCAGGCGCTTCTGCATGATGGTCGGGATGAAGATGCTGGCCTTCGCGCCACCCAGCACGGCGATCGACACATGCCGTCCGTCTTCGGCCAGACATTCGAGGTTGCGCGGCACATAGTCGCCGCCGACCATGTCGAGCACAGCCTGCACCCCCTGCCCGCCGGTGATGCGCTGGACCTCCGCGACATAATCCTGGGTGCGGTAGTTGATCGCTTCGTCCGCGCCCCAGCCCTTGGCGGCCTCGCATTTTTCGTCCGACCCGCAGGTCACGATGACCTTGACGTCGAACAGGTTGCACAGGCGGATCGCCATCGTGCCGATCCCGCTGGTACCGCCATGGACCAGCACCGTGTCGCCGCCGACGGCATAGGCGCGCTCGAACAGGTTGGTCCATACGGTGAAAAGGGTTTCGGGCAGCGCCGCCGCTTCAACCATGTCATAGTCCGCCGGGACCGGCAGGCATTGGCCCGCAGGCGCCACCGCATATTCGGCATAGCCCCCGCCCGCCAGCAGCGCGCATACGCGCTGGCCGACCAGCATGTCCGAACTGCGTCCGGCCGCGACGATCGTGCCGGAGACTTCCAGCCCCGGAATGTCCGAAGCGCCGGGCGGCGGCGGATATTTGCCCTGTCGTTGCAAGACGTCGGGACGGTTGACGCCGGCGGCCGCGACGCGGATCAGCACTTCGTCATCGCCGGGAACGGGCAAGGGGCGGCGCATCGGCACCAGCGCGTCGGGACCACCGGGCGCGGCGATGCCTATCGCCATCATCTCCTTGGGCAAGGCCTCAACGTCCGCCATAGATTCCCCCTAAAAACCCCAGATGCTGCGATGCATCAAAATTGCCTCATCCAGCATCCACCCATATTGACACCGTGAGCAACAGGGTCAACATTGGCAACCATGGACATGGATGACGACCTCCCCCGCAAGGGCGACGATCTTCTGACCCGGCTTATCCAACAGGATCTAGGCCCGCTGTCCGTGATTGAACTGGAAGCCCGCATATCCGCCCTGGAAGCGGAAATTGCCCGCACCAGAGCAAAAATGCAAAGCGCCGTTAACCATAAGGCAAGTGCCGAGGCGCTATTTAATCGATGACCCCACGTCAAGCCCCAAGCGCCCCGTTCAAGGGCATATTAGGGCATGGACAGTCTGGCAATTCTGGCGATCGGGCGCTGCGCCTTGATCCGCCGTCGAGCAATGCCGACATAGGGTTCACCATCACCCTTCATTGGGGTCAGGAGTAGAGTAGATATGCCTTCATTCGCGCCCGCTCTGGAAACCACGCTGCACAATGCGTTGACCCACGCATCGGAGCGCAAACATGAATATGCCACGCTGGAGCATCTCCTCCTGGCACTGATTGATGACGAACATGCGTCAAAGGTGATGCAGGCGTGCGGCGTGGAAGTCGGCGAACTGGGCGACGCGGTCACCCAATATCTCGACACCGAACTCGACAGCCTCAAGGTCGAGGGGGCAAGCGACCCCTCCCCCACCAGCGGATTTCAGCGCGTGGTCCAGCGCGCCATCCTCCATGTGCAATCCTCCGGCAAGGATGAAGTGACGGGGGCCAATGTCCTCGTCGCGCTCTTTTCCGAACGCGAAAGCTATGCCGTCTATTTCCTGCAGCAGCAGGATATGAGCCGCCTCGATGCCGTGAGCTTCATCAGCCATGGCGTCGGCAAGGGCACGCCCGCGCCCGAGCGTCAGGAGACCAAGGGGGCAGCCGAGGAGGAAAAGAAGGTGCAGGACGGCAAGGGAAAGAAGGACAGCGCCCTCGATCAGTTCACCGTCAACCTCAATGAGAAAGCGGAACGCGGCAAGGTCGATCCGTTGATCGGCCGCGCGTCGGAGGTGGACCGCACGATCCAGATCCTGTGCCGCCGCTCAAAGAACAACCCGCTTTATGTCGGCGATCCCGGCGTCGGCAAGACCGCGATCGCCGAAGGGCTGGCGCGCAAGATCGTCGAGGGCGAAGTGCCCGACGTGTTGAAGGAAGCGGTCATCTATTCGCTCGACATGGGCGCGCTGCTGGCCGGCACACGCTATCGCGGCGATTTCGAGGAACGGTTGAAGGCGGTCGTCACCGAGCTGGAAAAGCTGCCCCACGCGGTGCTGTTCATCGATGAGATCCACACCGTCATCGGCGCTGGCGCGACCAGCGGCGGGGCGATGGACGCATCGAACTTGCTCAAGCCCGCTTTGTCGGGCGGGACGATCCGCTGCATCGGGTCGACCACCTACAAGGAATTCCGCAACCATTTCGAGAAGGACCGGGCGCTGCTCCGGCGCTTCCAGAAGATCGACGTCAACGAACCGACGATCGAGGATACGATCAAGATCCTCGCAGGGCTGCGCTCCGCATTCGAGGATCATCATCACGTCAAATATACCCCCGACGCGATCAAGGCGGCGGTGGAATTGTCGGCGCGCTATATCAACGACCGCAAGCTGCCGGACAAGGCGATCGACGTGATCGACGAAGTCGGCGCGATGCAGATGCTGGTGGTGCCGTCCAAGCGCAAGAAGGTGATCACGCCCAAGGAGATCGAGCAGGTCATCGCGACCATGGCGCGCATCCCCCCCAAGACCGTGTCGTCCGACGACAAGAGCGTGCTGGAAAGCCTGACCACCGATTTGAAGCGCGTGGTGTTCGGCCAGGACAAGGCGATCGAGACGCTGTCGTCGGCGATCAAGCTGTCGCGGGCGGGCCTGCGCGATCCCGACAAGCCGATCGGCAACTATCTCTTCTCTGGCCCTACCGGCGTCGGCAAGACGGAGGTGGCGCGCCAGCTGGCGACGTTGCTCGGCATCCCGCTGCAGCGGTTCGACATGTCGGAATATATGGAGCGCCATTCGGTCAGCCGCCTGATCGGTGCGCCTCCGGGCTATGTCGGCTATGACCAGGGTGGCTTGCTGACCGATGCCGTGGACCAGCAGCCGCATAGCGTCCTGCTGCTCGACGAAATCGAAAAGGCGCATCCCGACCTGTTCAACATCTTGTTGCAGGTGATGGATAATGGCCGCCTGACCGACCATCATGGCAAGACCGTCGATTTCCGCAACACCATCCTCATCATGACCACCAATGCCGGTGCGTCGGACATGGCGAAGGAAAGCATCGGCTTTGGCGAACTGACGCGCGAGGATGTGCAGGAGGATGCGGTGAAGAAGCTCTTCACGCCGGAATTCCGCAACCGCCTCGATGCGATCGTGCCCTTCGGCTATCTGCCGCCCGAAGTGGTCGCCCGCGTCATCGACAAGTTCGTGCTGCAACTCGAACTGCAACTGGCCGACCGCGACGTCCACATCACGCTGGACGAAGAGGCCAAGGCCTGGCTCACCAAGAAGGGCTATGACAAGCTCTATGGTGCGCGCCCGATGGGCCGCCTGATGCAGGAAAAGGTAAAGCAGCCGCTGGCCGAGGAACTGTTGTTCGGCAAGCTGGTCCATGGCGGCGAAGTCCATGTCCATATGAAGGAAACCGATGGGGTTGCGGGCCTCGCCTTCGAGATCACCCCGGCGGCCCCCAAAAAGGGCAAGAAGGGTGGCAGGGCCAAGGCGGCCGAAGGCACGAAGTAACTGGGCTTGGACGTGCGACGGAAAGGGCGGCCTGCGAGGGTCGCCCTTTTTCTTATGTGCCAAACCTTTCCTTTTGAAAGGAGAGTGGCCGTCGGCTCGTTGATATTGCAACCTCGGCAATGGGGGCTAATCTGCAACGATGCGGATAGCCGATCGCCTCTATAATATGCGCCGCCGCTATTTCGGCACTTGGTCGGTCGAAGACCCTCGTCCGATCCAAAAGCAGGCACCCTATACCTTCTTCCTGCCGACACCCGACGAGATCATGGCACTCCGGCCGGGCGATCTTGTTAAATTGACCATCAAAGGATCACCACCCGGCGTCGAATATGACGCCGAGCGCATGTGGGTCATTCTGGATTCTCTGGGGCCAGAGGAGTGGCAGGGACGTTTGGACAATCAGCCAAGTGACATGCCGCAGTTGCAGCCGGGAGCCCGGATCGGATTCCAGCCCTATCACATTATCGACCTTCTATTTGAAGGCGAGCGCGAACGGCCTGAAACGATCCCCATGCGGCAATATTGGGATCGATGCCTGGTCGATAGCTGCGTCGTCGATGATGCCGTGCCAGTTCATTTCATCTATCGCGAAGAGGCAGAGCTTTCGGAGGAAGGGTACAATTACCCCGATAGCGGCTGGCGTATACGGGGCGACTATCGCGCAACAAGCGACGATGAACTGGCGAACCGCGAAATGAGATATATCGCGATCGGGAAAATATTAAATGCGGACGATAGCTGGCTGCATCTGATCGATGAGCCTGTCGGTTCCGCCTATATCCGCGACTTCGAAACCGGACTCTATGAGGCCGCCGACTAGAGCATGATGACTTTACACAGAACCGTTCGTCCTGAGTAGCCATTGAGCGAAGTCGAAATGGCGTATCGAAGGATATAAAGCGCAGCCGACCCTTCGATACGGGTCTTCGACAAGCTCAGCCCCTACTCAGGGCGAACGGAGTGATGCGACATAAAGTCATCATGCTCTAAATTTGCAGGGAAGTGGCGTTTCCTCGCGGTCTGAAGCGGGAAATCTTGATGCTACAGCGTTTCCAGCAGCCTATCCGCCTGGGCGCGGGCTTCGGCGGTGATTTCCGCGCCGGAGAGCATGCGCGCGATTTCTTCGCGACGTTCCTGGTCGTCCAGCGCGTGGACGCCGGTGCGAGTGACGGTGCCGTCGCTGGATTTGGCGATCAGCAGATGGCCCGCCCCGCGCGCCGCGACTTGCGGGCTGTGGGTGACGACCAAAATCTGGTTGTTTTGCGCCAGGCGCGCTAAACGTTCGCCGATGGCCGATGCCACCGCGCCGCCGACGCCCCGGTCGATCTCGTCAAAGATCAGCGTGTCCGCCCCGCCCTGTTCCGCCAGCGCGACCTTGAGCGCGAGGATGAAGCGGGAGAGTTCACCGCCCGACGCGATCTTGGTCAGCGGGGCGAAGGGCGCGCCGGGGTTGGTCGAAATCTCGAACTCGACCCGGTCCATGCCCTGCGCGGTCCATTGCCCCTCATCCAGCGGCGCGACCACGGTGCGGAAGCGGGCGGCGTCGAGTTTCAAGGGCGCAAGCTCGCCCGCCACCGCCGCGTCGAGGCGACCGGCTGCCAGTTGGCGTTCGCCCGACAGCGCCTGCGCCGCGGCGCGATAGGCGGCGGCCTTAGTCGCGACCTCCGTTTCCAGCGCCGCGATATGCTCTTCGCCGCCTTCGATCGCGGCCAGCTTTGCCGCCATCTCTTCGCATAGGGCAGCGAGGTCATCGGGCTGCACCTGATGCTTGCGGGCAAGGCCGCGCAGGTCGAACAGGCGGGTTTCGATGCTGTCGAGCCGGGCCGGATCGAAGCTCAATGCTTCGGCGGCTTCGGCCAGCCGATCCTCGGCCTCGCCCGCTTCCACCACGGCGCGGTCGAGCGCTTCGAGCACGGCGGTCAGCAGCGGTTCCTCACCCGCGATCCGGTCCAGCCGCCGGGCAGCCTGGCGCAATTGCGCGAGGCCGCCGTCGGAGCCGGTCAGGCACTCGCTGATAGTGGTGAGATCGTCGGTCAGGCGCGCGCCCTTCTGCATCGTCGCGCGTTCCTCGGCCAGCGTCGCTTCCTCGCCGGGCTCAGGCGCGAAGCTGCGCAATTCCTCGACGGCGTGGGCAAGATAGTCGCGGTCGCGCGCGGCAGTTTCGACCGTGGCGCGGGCTTCGGCGAGCGCGGCAGCGGCCTTGCGCCACGCGCCATGCGCCGTGCCGACCGCGCCGGTATCGCAGCGGCCATAGGCGTCGAGCAAGGCGCGATGGCCGCGCGCGTTGAGCAGGCCGCGATCGTCATGCTGGCCGTGAATTTCGACCAGCGAGCCGCCCAGTTCGCGCAGCAACGCCGCCGAGCAGGGCTGGTCGTTGACGAAGGCGCGGCTGCCGCCGTCGGCCTTGACCATGCGGCGGATGATGAGCGGTTCGCCCGGCTCCATTTCCACACCATTGTCGGCCAGCAGCGCGGCGGCGCGATGGTCGCCGGTCGGCGGATCGAAGGTCGCGATGACGCTGGCCTGCGCCTCGCCATTGCGGACGAGGCCGCTGTCGGCGCGCGCGCCCAGCGTCAGCCCCAGCGAATCGAGCAGGATCGATTTGCCCGCGCCGGTTTCGCCGGTCAGCACGGAAAGGCCCGCGCCGAACTCCAGGTCCAGCGCTTCGATCAGCACGACATTGCGGATGGACAGGGCGGTTAGCAAATCAAAGGACTCTCCCCTCCCGCTTGCGGGAGGGGTTGGGGGTGGGCGCGTCGCGCAGCGGCGTATGGCAACGCCGGGGCCGGATGCTCGCTACGCTCGCAGCCCACCCCTAGCCCCTCCCGCAGGCGGGAGGGGAACAAGAAATGTTACGCCTTGCCGCCATGTTGCTGCATCAGCTTGTAGGAGCGTTCATACCATTCGGAGCCGGGATAGTTGGCACCCAATACGGCGGCGGCCTTTTGCGCTTCGGCGGGGACGCCCAGCGAGAGATAGGATTCGACCAGCCGCTCCAGCGCTTCGGGCGTGTGGGTGGTGGTCTGATATTTATCGACCACGGTGCGGAAGCGCAGCGTGGCGGCGATCCACTGGCCGCGACGCTGATAGAAGCGGCCGACTTCCATTTCCTTGCCCGCCAGATGGTCGTTCACCAGATCGACCTTCAACCGCGCATCGGCGGCATAGCGGGTGTCGGGATAGCGGCGGATCAGTTCGCCGAGCGCCGCCAGCGCCTGCTGCGTGATTTTCTGGTCGCGGGTGACGTCGGCGATCTGCTCATAATAGCAGAGCGCGATCAGATAATAAGCGTAGGGGGCATCCTTGTTGCCGGTGTGGATCGCCAGGAAACGCTGCGCCGCGGACACGGATTCGGCATAATCGGTGTTCATATAATAGCTGAACGCCGACATGAGCTGTGCCCGGCGTGCCCAGGGCGAATAGGGATGCTGGCGCTCGACCTCGTCAAACAGCGCGGCGGCGAGCTTATACTGGCCGCGATCGAGCCGGTCCTTGCCGCTATTATACAGCGTCGACACGTCGCGGGCGACATATTGGGTGTCGGCCTTGTTTTTCGATGTCGAGCAGCCCGTAAGCAGAACGGCAGCGAGCAGGACCGGGGTGGTGGCCGCGCCGATGCGCGTCAGTGTTTTCGTCAGCATGATGCGGGTCATAGCCGAGCGGATCGCTGCCGCCAAGCGGCAGAATTGTCGCACGATCAACAGGCGGCGCGTGGCGGCAGGATAAGTTGTGCGACGGCACCGCCATGCGCGCCCGGTGCCAGGGTAAAGCGCCCGCCGATCTGCGCCGCCAGCGTGTTGGCGATGCGCAGCCCTAAGGATTTGCTATGCTCCACGGCGAAATCGGGCGACACGCCGTCGCCGTCATCAGACACGCGCAGGCATAGCTCCCCTGCATGATGGTCCAACACCACGGCAATAGTCCCGCCTCGATGCGGCAGGCCATGTTCGATGGCGTTGCTGACCGCTTCGGCCACGACCAGCGCCAGCGGCACGGTGATGCCGGGTTCGAGCTGCACCTCTTCGGGCGCATCGACGCTGATTGCGATGTCGGTGCGGCCGCTGGCCTCGATGACATCGGCCGTCAGCGTCGTCAAAAAGGCCCGCACCCCCTGCCCCGCGCCGGACGGATCGTAGAGCGCCCGGCTGATCCGGCCGATCAGCGCCAACCGTTCGGAGGCGTCGTCCAATGCGCGGCGCGCCACGTCATGATCGACATGGCGGCGTTGTAGCGCGAGCATCGCGGCCACGACCTGTAGATTATTGGACACACGATGCTGCAATTCGTGGAACAGCAATTCGCGATTTTCAGCGAGCGCCGCGCTACGTTCCCGCTCGATGGCCAGGTGGAAATTGGCGCGCTGCATGAAGTGGATCAGCACGATATCGACAAGCACGACGCCGGTGTAAAAGATCATCGCTGCGGCCACGCCCGGATTGAGGACGAAGCTGTTGCGGGGGGCGATGAAGAAATACCAGGAGGCGGCGGCGCACAGGATTGCGGCGAATAGACCCGGCCGGACTCCGAACAGGAAAGACGCCAGAATGACGGCGGGAAAGAATGTCACGAACGGATAGCCGTCGGGCAGCAGCGGTTCCGCCGCGAAGCGCAACAGCAGCGCCAGCCCACAGAAAGACAGCGTCAACGCATAAGCATAGACCGGTCGGTTAAGAACAAGCGGCAGCCGTTCGACGAACCGCGCGTTGCTACGCTGCATGCCATGTTCCGATATCCATGTCGTTACACTAGCAGAACTTCATGCCGGTGCATTGATCGAAATCAGTCGGCGGGCGGCGACATGAAAAAAGGCGCCCGGATGAACCGGACGCCCTCTTTTTCTTGGTTGCTCTGACGAGCGGACGATCAGTCCTGGGTCAGGAAGTCGGGCAGGCCGGCGTTCGAGCCATCATCCTTGCCGTCGTCCTTGGCAGCGTCGTCGCGCGGGCCACGGTCGCGGCGGGGGCCACGGTCGCCACGGCCTTCACCACGTTCGCCACCACGGCCACCGCCGCCGTCACGACGCGGGCCACGGCCACGATCGCCACGGCCTTCGCCACCGGCGCGGGGTTCGCGCGCTTCACGGGCAGGACGGGTGTCCTCCAGTTCTTCGCCGGTTTCCTGATCGACGACGCGCATCGACAGGCGAACCTTGCCACGCGGATCGATTTCGAGAACCTTGACCTTCACTTCCTGGCCTTCCGACACGACGTCGGTCGGCTTTTCGACGCGCTCATTCTTCATTTCGGAGACGTGGACGAGACCGTCCTTGCCACCCATGAAGTTCACGAAAGCACCGAAGTCGACGATGTTGACGACCTTGCCGTCATAGATCTTGCCGATTTCCGCTTCCTGCGTGATGCCGAGGATCCACTTGCGCGCGGCCTCGATCTGCGCCGGATCGGACGAGCTGATCTTGATCAGGCCTTCGTCATCGATGTCGACCTTCGCGCCGGTTTCGGCGACGATCTCACGGATGACCTTGCCGCCGGTGCCGATGACTTCGCGGATCTTCGACTTGTCGATCTGCAACGTCTCGATGCGCGGGGCATGGGCCGACAATTCGCTGCGCGTGCTGTCGAGCGCCTTGGCCATTTCGCCCAGGATGTGCGCGCGGCCTTCCTTGGCCTGATGCAGAGCGGCTTCGAAGATTTCGCGGGTGATGCCCGCAATCTTGATGTCCATCTGCATCGTGGTGATGCCTTCGGACGTGCCGGCCACCTTGAAGTCCATGTCGCCGAGATGATCTTCGTCACCCAGAATGTCGGACAGGACGGCAAAATTCTTGCCTTCCAGGATCAGGCCCATGGCGATGCCGGATACGGGGCGCTTCAAGGGCACACCGGCGTCCATCATCGAGAGCGAACCACCGCAGACGGTCGCCATCGAGGAGGAACCGTTCGATTCGGTAATGTCGGACAGAACGCGGATCGTATAGGGGAACTCGTCCTTGCTCGGCAGAACGGGGTGCAGCGCACGCCATGCGAGCTTGCCATGACCCACTTCGCGACGACCCGGCGCGCCGAAGCGACCGACTTCACCGACCGAATAGGGCGGGAAGTTATAGTGCAGCATGAAGTTCTCATAATGCAGGCCAGTGAGGCCGTCGATCATCTGCTCGGCGTCCTTGGTGCCCAGCGTCGTGGTGCAGATCGACTGGGTTTCGCCGCGCGTGAACAGGGCCGAACCATGGGTGCGGGGCAGGAAGCCGACCATCGCTTCGATCGGGCGGATCTGCGTGGTGGTGCGGCCGTCGATACGCTTGCCGTCCTTGAGGATGGCGCCGCGCACGATTTCCGCTTCCAGCTTCTTGGTCAGCTTGATGCCGGCCATCACGGTCTGGGCGTCCAGGCCGTCAGCGGCCAACTGGGCCTTCGCCTTGGCGCGGGCTTCGTTCAGCGCGTTCGAGCGGGCCGACTTGTCGGTCAGCTTGTAGGCAGCGGTGATGTCCTTGCCGATCAGCTTCTTGAGCTTGGCCTTCAGGTCGCCCAGATCATCGCTCTTGGCCATGTCCCAAGGATCCTTGGCGGCCTTTTCAGCGAGGCTGATGATGGCGTCGACGATCTTCTTGCTCGCATCATGCGCGAACAGGACGGCGCCCAGCATGACCTCTTCCGACAGTTCCTTGGCTTCGGATTCGACCATCATCACCGCGTCGTAGGTGGCGGCGACGACCAGGTCGAGTTCGCCGGTCTTCACTTCGTCCAGCGACGGGTTGAGCTGATATTCGCCATCCTTGTAACCGACGCGCGCGGCGCCGATCGGGCCCATGAAGGGCACGCCCGACAGGGTCAGGGCAGCCGACGCGGCAATCATCGCCACCATGTCCGGCTCGCTTTCGCCATCGAACGACAGCACCTGGGCGATGACGTTGATTTCGTTGTAGAAGCCTTCGGGGAACAGCGGACGGAGCGGACGGTCGATCAGGCGGGAAACCAGCGTTTCCTTTTCGGTCGCACCGCGCTCACGCTTGAAGAAGCCACCGGGGATGCGGCCGGCGGCGGAATATTTTTCCTGATAGTGAACGGTCAGCGGGAAAAAGTCCTGGCCTTCCTTCACGCTCTTGGCGGCGGTCACGGCGCACAGCACCACGGTTTCGCCATAGGTCGCCAGCACGGCGGCGTCAGCCTGGCGCGCGATGCGGCCGGTTTCGAGGGTCAGCGTCTTGCCGGCCAGCTCGATCGATACTTTCTTGACGTCAAACATAGATTTTTTCCTTCGCCCGCATCGGCCCTATTGCCGGGCGGGGCCTTTGGTGGAGCCATATTGCTCCATAGTTGCCCCCTCAACCCGTTCGGGCTGAGCCTGTCGAAGCCCCGTCCTTTCCTCTTGAGAAAGTACAGCCCTTCGACAAGCTCAGGGCGAACGGAGGTGGCATTAGCGGGACAAAGCGCCGAATTGCGACTTGCCCCGGAATCAGAAACGGCCCCGCATGGGGGCCGTCACTTTTAACAGGCTTACTTACGCAGGCCCAGCTTGCCGATCAGGTCAGTGTAACGCGCCTGATCCTTCTTCTTGAGATAGTCCAGCAGCGAACGACGCTTGTTGACCATCATCAGCAGACCACGACGGCTGTGATTATCCTTGTGGTGACCCTTGAAATGCTCGGTCAGGTTGGTGATCCGCTCGGTCAGGATCGAAACCTGGACCTCTGGCGAACCCGTGTCACCCTCAGCGCGGGCATATTCCTTGATCAGCGCTTCCTTGCGCTCGGCAGTAATCGTCATCTAATCGTCTTCCCTCGACATCAGGTTGAAACCGCGCACCACGATGATCTCCTGATCATCCGACTGCACCAGCGCGACGGGGATGTCCCCTTGCGTCGCCAGATACAGGCCGGTGGTGGCGGCGATCCCGGTCAATACCTTCCCCTGGCGGAGCATAAGGGCTTGATCGGGAGAGACGGGGAGAGCCGGGATGTCGTCCAGCCCCGCCGTCAGCGGCAGCATAAGCCCACCGATGCCGCGCTCGTTAGCAGCATGACGCAATTTGTCCAGCGAAATTGCGGATTCGAGGGTGAATGGACCGGCCTTTATGCGGCGGAGCATGGTGACATGACCCACCGTGCCGAGCGTCAGCGCGATGTCGCGCGCGAGGCTGCGGATATAGGTGCCTTTGGAGACATGGGCGCGGAGGGTGATGCTCTCCAATTCCTCCCCGTCACGGGGAGGGGGACCAGCCGCAGGCTGGTGGAGGGGGTTGGTAACTTGACGCGATGGGGTGTTCAGTCGCCCGCCCCCTCCACCATCGCCTTCGGCGACGGTCCCCCTCCCCGTGCCGGGGAGGATTGAATAGATCGTCACCGACCGCGTCTTCATCTCAACCTCTTCCCCCTTGCGGGCGAGATCATAAGCGCGCTGGCCGTCGATCAGGATGGCGCTGTAGGCGGGCGGAGCCTGGCCGATCGGGCCGGTGAAGCGCGGCAACACCGCTTCCACCTGCGCCAGCGTCGGCCGCACGGCGCTGGCTGCGATCACCGCACCTTCCAGGTCGAGCGTGTCGGTCTGCGCGCCGAAGGCGATCGTGAAGTCGTAAATCTTGTCACTGTCGAGCATCCGTCCAGCGAGCTTGGTCGCTTCGCCGATCGCGATCGGCAGGACGCCGGTCGCCAGCGGATCGAGCGTGCCGCCATGGCCGACCTTGCATTTGCCAGCGCCGCTGTCGCGCAGCGCGCGCTTGACCGCGGCGACCGCCTGCGTCGAGCCAAGGCCATGAGGTTTGTCGAGAATGATCCAGCCGTGCATTGTGCGCCCCTATAGGGCAGCGTGGCCGCTGTCAGCCCCGCATCTGCGCCATGAAGTGACGGCGGCACAAGGCGACATAGCGATCATTGCCGCCGATCTGCGTCTGTTCGCCCCGCCGGATCGGCCGCCCCTCCCCGTCCACGCGCAGGTTCATGGTCGCCTTGCGCCCGCAATCGCACACCGTCTTGATCTCGCTCAGACTGTCGGCCAGCCCCAGCAACTGCGCGCTGCCTTCGAACAATTCACCCTGGAAATCGGTGCGCAGGCCATAGCACAGCACCGGCACGCCGAGTTCATCGCACACCCGCCCCAGCGCCCAGACCTGCGCGCGGCTTAGAAATTGCGCCTCGTCCACCAGCACGCAGGAGAGGTGCGTGTCGTGATGGCGCGCGGCGATGGCGGCGAACATATCGGTGTCAGCCTCGAACAGATGCGCCTGCGCCTCCAGCCCGATCCGCGACACGATCCGCCCCCGGCCATAGCGATCATCCACCGCAGCGGTCCACAGCATCGTTTCCATGCCGCGTTCGCGATAGTTGAAGTCCGATTGCAGCAACGTCGTCGATTTGCCCGCATTCATCGAGCTATAGTAGAAATAGAGCTTCGCCATGGTCGCTTACCGGATGGTCGGGGCGACGCGCGACAGGAAGCGCACCAGCGCATCGGCGAGCGCGATCCGGCTGTCGGAAAAACTATGGTCGGTCGGCCAGACGGTCAGCCGGGCCTGCGGATTGGCGCCCTGCGCATCGGCCGCCGCCTTGCGCGCCTGATCGCCGATGCCCTTTTCCGCGCCGATGATGCTGAGCGGGCGGCGGCCATAGGCGGCCATGCGGCGGCCAAGGTCGAACTTGTCACCGCGATCGCGGATTTCGCTGGTCAGCCCGTCATAGGTCGCGCCTTGGAGCGGCGGCAGGTCGCTGGCCACCTCCGCCTGCCACGCCGCGGCGCCCTCCGGGGTTGCGAGCGAGGCGACCGTTTGGGCGGGATCCCATGGGTCGATCAGGAAAAGGCCCGCCACGCGCGGTTCGGCGGCGGCGACATCGGCGGCCATGAAGCCGCCCATACTGTGCCCGGCTACCACGATCGCGCTGGTGTCGATACGATATTTCGCGACGGTGGCGGGCTGTTGCAGAAATTGGAGCGCGGCGAAGGCATCGTCCGACGCGCCGCCGAAGGAGAAATCGCCGGGGCTACCCCATGACCCGCGATAATGGAGCGTCAGAACATGCCACCCGGCACGGCGCGCCGCTTGGGCCAGGTCCAGATTTTGTTCGTTGCCGGGGAAGCCGTGGAGGAGCAGCAATGTGGGATGCAGCCCGCCGCCCGCAGCGGTGTAGAGAACCGCGTTCATCGCGCCGTCGCCCGAAGGGATGACGAAGGCGCTCATGCCCGCTGGGTACGCCGCGTCGGGGGACGGATCGCTGGTGACGGCGGAGTGGATGGCAGGTTCTTTGGCATTGGCCGGGATAAAGGTGCATGCCAAAAGTGCACAGAACAGCAGCAACGCCCGCATGGTTGGATTCCCCGATATCATGTCAACGTCATGACGGCGACGGGAGGCGAATCCCCCACCGTCCGCTCAATCCGCCGGTCGAATGTCAAAAACATGTCCGCCTCGGCGGCCATCGACACATGCATCATATCAGCAAAATCAGCACCAGCGGCAAAGCGATCCAGAACCCAATCTATGCGGGCCGGTTGCCCCAACGCTTCCGGTAGATCGATTACGTCAAGCAAGGCTGCCGCGATACGCTCGCGCGGCCATCCATAGCTCGCGCGCAATACCCACTCCGTTTCGACCAATACGGTCGGCAATAAGATAAACCCCTGCCTGATCCGGTCAGCCGCGACAGCCGCTTGCGCCAAGTCGTCGCCCGTTAGGAAGCGCACCAGCACATTTGTATCGATCGCCGCTGCCATCAGTCCTGGCGGTCGCGGAACATCTGCGTGATGGCCTGGTCCATGTCTTCAATAGAAACGGGCGGCCCTTGATGCTGGTAACGGGCCTTGATACCCACCATGATGTCTTCGAAGCTGCGACCGGACTTTTTGTGCTGGGGATTCAACAGCACGCCCCCACCCATCGGCACGACGTCGAACACCTGCCCCGACGTAAAGCCGAGTTGGTCCCGCACATCCTTAGGGATGACAATCTGGCCCTTGGCCGAAAGAGTCGTTTTGGCGTTCATGACGGTAAGATGCGTCTTACCGTTAGCCAAGTCAATCCTCGTCTGCGTCATCCTTGACCAGATCCTGCGCGACCTTGGGATCGCGCAGCAGTTTGTCGATATGGCTGCCTTCGTCGAAGCTGTCGTCGGCCAGGAACTTGATCTTGGCGGCATATTTGAGCCGGGTGCGCGATGCGACTTCGCGTTGGAAATAGGCGGTGTTGGTGCGCAATGCCTTTAGCACCGCCTCCTCTTCCCGGCCCAGCAGCGGTTTGATGAAAACCGTGGCGTGGCGCAGGTCGGGCGACATGCGCACTTCGGTGACGCTCACGACATGCTTGGCCAGCACATCGTCATGCACGTCGCCGCGTTGCAGGATTTCGGACAGGATGTGCCGCACCTGTTCGCCCACGCGCAGCGCGCGGACATTTGGACCTTCATTCTGACTGGACATATATCATCCTCATGGCCCCGGCCGAAGCCAGGGCCACGTCTTTCCTATCACAGCGTACGAACGCGTTCCTCGACCTCGAACAGTTCGAGCGTGTCGCCGGCCTTGATGTCGTTGGTGTCCTGCAACACCGCACCACATTCCATGCCCGCGCGGACTTCGGACACATCATCCTTGAAGCGCCGCAGCGAGTGGATGACCGTTTTCGACACGATGACATCGTCGCGGGTGAGGCGCGCATTGAGCCCCTTGCGGATGATGCCTTCCATGACGAGCAGGCCTGCCGCCTTGTCCTTCTTGCCGGCCGGGAAGACCTGCAGGACTTCGGCGCGACCGACGATCGTTTCGATGCGTTCCGGCGCGAGCTGGCCCGCCATTTCGTTCCGCACTTCTTCGAGCAGATCGTAGATCACGTCATAATAGCGCAGCGAGATTTTCTCGCGGATCGCCAGTGGACGCGCCTTGGCATTGGGACGCACGTTGAAGCCGATCAGCGGCGCACGGCTGGCGGACGCCAGGGTGACGTCGCTTTCGGTGATCGCGCCGACGCCCGAACTCAAGATACGCACCTTGATCTCGTCCGTCGAAATGCGGTTCAGCGCACTGACGATCGCTTCGACCGATCCCTGCACGTCGCCGCGGATGACCACCGGATATTCGATGACCTTGGTGCTGAGCGCCGAGAACATATTTTCGAAGTTGGTCGGCACCGATGCCGTCCGCTTGCGGGTGATCTGTTCCTGGCGATAGGCCGCGACCTCACGGGCACGCGCCTCATTCTCCACGACCGTCATCTGATCGCCCGCCATAGGCACGCCCGACAGGCCCAATATCTCGACCGGGGTCGATGGTCCGGCCGATTTCACCTGCTGGCCCTTGTCGTTGATCAGCGCACGCACCTTGCCGCTCTCAGCGCCGATGACGAAGGTGTCACCGACCTTGAGCGTGCCCTTGCGCACCAGCACGGTCGCGACCGCACCACGGCCCCGGTCGAGCTGCGCCTCGATCACATTGCCTTCGGCCGCGCGATCGGGATTGGCGGTCAACTCCATCAGTTCGGCCTGGAGCAGGATCTTTTCGATCAGTTCGTCGAGGCCGGTCTTCTTGAGTGCCGAAACCTCCACGTCCTGAACGTCGCCGCCCATATCCTCGACCACGATCTCCTCGCTCAGCAGGCGCTCACGCACCTTTTGCGGGTTCGCGTCGGGCTTATCGACCTTGTTGATCGCCACGATCATCGGCACGCCGGCCGCCTTGGTGTGGTTGATCGCTTCGATCGTCTGCGGCATCAGCCCGTCGTCGGCCGCCACCACCAGGATGACGATATCGGTGACGTTCGCGCCACGGGCACGCATTTCCGAGAAGGCTTCATGGCCCGGCGTGTCGAGGAAGGTGATGACATCGCCCTTCTTCGTCGTCACCTGATAGGCGCCGATATGCTGGGTGATGCCGCCGCTTTCGCCCGACACGACACTGGTGCCGCGCAGAGCGTCGAGCAGCGACGTCTTGCCGTGATCGACATGGCCCATTATCGTGACCACGGGCGCACGGGGCTTGAGCGCTTCGACCGCATCGGCCTCACCCTCGATCCCGATTTCGATGTCGGCGTCGGACACGCGCTGGATGCGGTGGCCGAATTCTTCGACCAGCAATTCGGCGGTATCCTGATCGATCGATTGGTTGAGCGTGACCGCCTGCCCCATCTTGAACAGCGACTTGACCAGGTCCGCGCCCTTTTCGGCCATACGGTTGGCCAGTTCCTGCACGGTGATGACTTCCGGCACGATCACGTCGCGCGACTGTTTCTCGCGCGTCTTGGAGCCACCGGCATAATGCGCGCGGCGTTCCTTTTCACGGGCACGCTTGAGCGCCGCAAGGCTGCGGGCGCGCGCGCTGTCGTCATCGGCCAGCGCCTTGGTGACGGTCAGCTTGCCCGCCTGGCGACGATTATCTTCGCCCTTCTTCGCGCGTTCCGGCTTGGTCGGTTCGGGACGCTTGACCGGCGTAACCGGGGTGAAACGGCGCGGCGGCGGCGGTGCGGCCGTGGTCGGCGCAGCAGCGGCACCAGCGTCGGGCTCGACCGGCGTTTCAGCGGGCTGAGCAGCCACAGCTTCCTGCGGCGCGGCGGGCGCTTCGGCGACGGGCGTCGGTTCAGGCGCAGGCGCTTCCTCGACCGCTGGCGCGGACGCGGCGGTTTCGGCGGCCTGGCGATTTTCTTCGGCGCGGCGCTTTTCGGCTTCGATCGCGGCGAGACGCGCGGCATCTTCACGACGACGCGCCTCTTCCTGCGCGTTCATGCGGGCTTCTTCGGCCTCACGCAGCAGCTTGGCCTGCAATTCCTGACGCGACATCAGGCTCTGCGGCGGCGCGGTGCGCACCGGCTGTTGCTGGCGCGGCGGAGGGGGCGCAGCCGGACGCGGCGCGGCAGGCGCAGCGGCGGCGGCGGTCGGCGCAGGATCAGCCTGCGGCGTGGCAGCGGGCGCACCACCGGTGCTTTCGCCCGGCTTGCCCAGGACGCGGCGCCGCTTCACTTCGACCACGACCGTATTCTTGCGGCCATGGCTGAACTGCTGCTGCACCTGACCGGATTCCACGGTCCGCTTGATGCCCAGTGGCTTGCGGCCCAGAACCGGCTTGTCTTCCTTGCTGTCACTCATACGATCGAACTTAACCCTTCACTTCCGCTTCGGCCGGATAGGCCCGCCGACGCCTTATTTATACGTTTGCCTGGACGCCCGGCGCATCGGTGGAGCGTGGCTCCCCATGCACAGGCGCCTCAGCAGCGCAACCCAGATAGCTTTCCAATCGGCCGATGGCCGCACGCAGACGCGACGCCGCACGCGAGTCGGTCACTGCGATATGGACGACATTGTCGCGCCCCATTGCCATAGATAGGGCGTTGCGGTCCACAGGCAAGACGATGCCCGCAAGATCCGTGCCTTCCGCTTCCTGTCCGACGCGCAGCGCCTGGTCCAGTTTGCGGTTGCCGTCAGGCGCCGCATCCATTGCGTGGAGCAGCAACCGCACCTGGCCCTTGCGGCAGGCGACGTCAATCTTTTCCGATCCGGTCAGCAGCATCGACGCGCGCGATTCCAGCCCCAGCCGGTCAAGCAGCGCGCGGCGCAGCCCGGTTTCGATTTGCTCCGCCAGATCGTCGGGGATCGCCAGTTCGCCGGTCTTGAAAGCGCGGGCGATGGCCCCGCGCAACTTGCCCTTGGCCAGCGCCACTTCCAGTTCGGCGCGCGACACGCCGATCCAGGCACCGCGTCCCGGCGCCTTGGCGCGCAGGTCGGGGAGCAACTGATCCTCCGGGCCGATGGCCAGGCGGATGAGATGGTCGGGGTCGGCGCGGTCGCCGGTCAATATGCATTTGCGTTCGGTCATGCCTGCCCCTCCGCCAAAACGGATGAACTGGCAACCCCAACGCTATTGGATAGGCCTAAACGCTCATCGGGGAGTGTCCGCAACATTGGCGTCCTCCCTTGATAAAGCTACAACCGGCGCGCGGTCAGCCAGAAGCTGACCCGCCGCGCCATAATTCTCGGTCGAAATCTCCGAAATCACCACCTGCACCGCAGCCGCAGGCTTTCCCAGCCGCTCAACGAGCGACTGGGTGACGTCGGCAACGATCGCGGCTTTTTGCGCGCGGGTTGCCGTGCCGGCCAGACGGATATCGACAAATGGCATCTTGGCTCAGGCTTCCTCGTCTTCGAACCAATGCGCACGGGCGGCCATGATGATCTCATTGCCCTGCTCGTCCGACAGGCCGTAGGCGGCCAGGATGCCGCCCTTGTCCTCGGTCGTTTCGCTCTTGCGGCGGCGTTGATCAACGCGCTTCTTCTGCACCAGTTCGTCGGTGGCCAAGTCGGCCAGATCGTCGAGCGTCTTGATGCCCGCCTTGCCCAGCGTCACCAGCATGGCTTCGGTGAGGTGCGGCATGTCGGCCAGCGCATCTTCGACGCCCAGCGCCTGACGCTCTTCACGCGCAGCGGCTTCCCGACGATCAAGCGCTTCCTGCGCACGATTCTGCAGTTCGGCGGCGAGGTCTTCGTCGAAACCTTCGATCCCGGCCAGTTCCTCGACGCTGACATAGGCGACTTCTTCCAGCTCGCCAAAGCCTTCGGCGACCAGCAGCTGCGAGAGCGTTTCGTCCACGTCCAGTTCGTTCTGGAACAGTTCGGAGCGCGACACGAATTCCTTCTGGCGCTTCTCGCTGGCGTCAGCCTCGGTCATGATGTCGATCGCCTTGCCGGTCAATTGGCTGGCGAGGCGGACATTCTGGCCGCGACGGCCGATGGCGAGGCTGAGCTGGTCGTCGGGGACGACCACTTCGATCCGCTCTTCTTCTTCATCGATGACGACACGGCTGACCTGCGCGGGCTGCAGCGCGTTGACGACGAATGTCGCGGTATCTTCCGACCAAGGGATGATGTCGATCTTTTCGCCCTGCATTTCCTGCACGACGGCTTGCACGCGGCTGCCCTTCATGCCGACGCAGGCGCCGACCGGATCAATGCTGCTATCGCGGCTGATGACGCCGATCTTGGCGCGGCTGCCCGGATCGCGGGCGGCGGCCATGATGGTGATGACGCCGTCATAGATTTCGGGGACTTCCTGCGCGAACAGCTTCTTCATGAATTCGGGATGGGCGCGGGACAGGAAAATCTGCGGTCCGCGATTTTCGCGGCGGACGTTCAGCACGACCGAGCGAATCCGGTCACCGACCCGGACGACTTCGCGCGGGATCTGCTGGTCGCGGCGGATGACGCCCTCGGCCCGGCCGAGATTGACGACGACATGGCCGAATTCGACGGATTTCACGACGCCGGTGATGATCTCACCCACGCGGTCCTTGAATTCTTCATGCTGACGCTCACGCTCGGCATCGCGGACCTTCTGGAAGATCACCTGCTTGGCCGACTGGGCGTCGATACGACCCAAGTCGATGGCGGGCAGCGGATCGACGATGAAGTCGCCGACGACCGAGTCCGCCTTGAGCTTCTGCGCGGCCTTCAGATCGACCTGCTTGAAATAATCCTCGACGGTGTCGACCACCTCGACCACGCGCCACAGGCGCAGGTCGCCGGTTTCCGGGTCCAGCTTGGCAC